>LSKJ01000497.1 GCA_001557035.1 Rhodospirillaceae bacterium CCH5-H10
TACACTCCCTCAGAGTGTTCACCATGTCTCCGAACAGCCGTTCACCATGTCTCCGCTCCATACACATCCGAATGGGGAGGCAATGCTATGAGCCCTTTTCTCCCCATTCAGATGGGGAGGTGTCGGCGTCTTACGCCGACGGAGGGGTCATGAACGCTATTGTTTCTTCTTCTTCGCGGCTCTCTCGGCCAGCGCTTCCTTGTTTGCAGCAACAGCCGCGCGGACCAGCGCCTTGAAGGCCGTCTCGTTCAGCTTGCCGCCCTCGGGAATGTCGATGGCGCGGCGGACGTTGCCGTCGAGGCTGGAATTGAACAGCTTCTTCGGATCGGCGAGTGAAGCGCCGCGCGCGAAGGTGAGCTTCACGACCTGCTTGTAGGTCTCGCCGGTGCAGATGATGCCGTCATGCTCCCAGACCGGCACGCCGCGCCACTTCCATTCCTCGACAATGTCGGGATCGGCCTCGTGGATCAGCGTGCGAACACGCGCCAGTGTCTCTCCACGCCAGTCGCCAAGTTCCTCGATCCGCTTATCGATATTCACTGAAGCGGCCGCGCTCATGATCAGGACCGATAGAGCTGCTTCGATTCCGCGAGGCTGACGCAGATCGATTCGATGGTGTCGAGCGTGGGTGTGTCGAGGCCGGCGTTGCGCGCGAAGGCGAGCGGCGCGCGCACGATTGCCTCGATCTCCATCGGCCGACCGCCCTCGTAATCCTGCAGGATCGACGGACGATGGTCGGGATAGACGCGCTTGGGGCCGTAGCGGACCTCGGGCGAATCGTCGAGCACGACGCCGTGGGCGGCGGCGATGGCCAGCGCCTCGGCATGGGCGCGGCGCGCGAGCCGGTTGACCATCGGCGTCGCCTGGATGGTCGTGGGCTGGCGCAGGATGAGGCAGAGCGTCGAGCCCGTGAAGTTGGCCATCAGCTTGTGCCAGATGTCGTAGCGTATGTCGGTGGTCGAGGGCGAGGCGATGCCGGCGGCGATCAGCGTCTCGCGCAGCTTCTGGATGCGCGGAGTCTGGCGGTCGTCGGGCTCGCCCACCCAGAGCACGTTGCGGTCGGGCGAGATGTTGCGCACCACGCCGGGTTCGATCACGTGATTGGACGAGGTGATGACGCCACCCAGCGTGCGGTCGAAGCCGACCGCTTTGAGCAGCGCGCCGCCGGGATCGAGGCGCGACAGGTCGGGCGCCCTGGGCCGGTCCTTGCCGAGGCCGTGGCCGTACCACCAGGGAATGCCGTTCTGCGCGAACACCACGGGCGTGCCCGGTCCCAGCAGCGGCCCGACGGTTTCCGCGATCGCCGACAGGCTCGACGCCTTCAGCGTGGAGATCACCACGTCCTGCTGTCCGAGGTCGGCCGGCCTGTCGCTCGCCTTCACCTTCGCGACGATCTTCCTGTCGCCGGTCAGCAGCGTGAGGCCGTTGGCGCGGATCGCCTCGAGATGGGGACCGCGCGCCACGACGGAAACCTCGTTGCCGGCATCGGCCAGCCGCGTCGCATAGTTGCCGCCGATCGCACCGGCGCCGAAAACACAGATGCGCATCCTAGCTTCTTGTCTCCGCCAGCCGCAGCGAGGCGAGGAAGCGGTTGGCCGCCGCCCGCGATTCCTCGTCGTTCTTCGCCGTGACCAGCAGGCGATAGAGCCTGTCCTTCACGATGTAGGTGCGCATCATGACCAGCGCATCCTCGTGGTCGGCGATGTCGAGCGCGTAGCCGTCCCAGCCCTGCAATGTCACCGGCTCGTCGAGCACGTACTTGAACTTGTTGCGCGGGAAGGCCTTCTCGGCCTCGCCGCGTCCCAGATCGCGCGCCATCTCCTTGCTGTTCTTCGCCGAGAACCAGCCCGGCTCGTAGTCGACATAGTCGAAGTCGAACATCTCGCCGTTGCGCTTGGAGGCCCAGGCCACGCGCTCGCCGGCATGGCCCTTTTCCTTCTCGCCCGCCGAGGTCTTGTTGACCGGCGCCGGCATTTCCAGGCGGAAGCGCAGGTCGGGCCCGACCACGGTCTGCCATTCGGCCGGCTGTGCGTGCGCTGCGAGCGGCAGGGCCGCCAGCATTGCAACGAGCGAACGACGCTTCATGTTCGAATTCATACCGGCGGCACCAGCTCCTCGCGGCCCGACCAGTCCCAGGCGAGGCCCGTCCGCGAGACGCCGAGCAGCAGCCCGTGAAGCTCTTTAGGGTGGATCCAGCCACCGTCGGGGTCGGTCGCCGGGTCCGAACCGCGCGGCGTGTAGCGCGCATTGGCGTCGAGCAGGCGCTGGCGGACGTTGGGCCAGTCGTGGACCTCGACGTAGCACATGTAGAGCGAATCGCCGTGCTTGTGGGCATAGCGGCCCATCGCATGGACGTTGTCGGTGACCTGGCTGAGTTCGATGCGGTCCAGTCGGTTCGGCGGATCGAACAAAGTGAGCGTGCCGATATAGCCGAAGCGCTCGCTGCCGATCTCGCTGAAGCGCGAGGGATCGAGACCGAACAGGCCGGCATAGACGGCGGCGACGCGGCGCCAGTCGCTCATCAGCGTGTTGGTCGTCTCGTAGAGAAACGACACCGGGCCCACCCGCGGCCGGTAGGTGCTCTCGGAGATCACGATCGGCAGGCCGAAGGTCGCGTCGTTCGAGAGATAGAGTTGGCCGTTGTCGCGGTCGTAGCCGATGCCGAGACCTTCCCAGCGCTTCACCATGCCGTCGAGATCGGCGGTGCAGTAA
>LSKJ01000005.1 GCA_001557035.1 Rhodospirillaceae bacterium CCH5-H10
CGCACAGACCTCGTTCTGCACGCCCTCCGAGACGATCGTCTTCTCGTGCCGCACGAGTCCCACCAAGATGATCTCGGTCTGCGCGTCGCGGGACGCCAGCCCCACCAGGGGCTACCTCCAGTACCGGACCGGCAAGCCCGATTCGAACGACCCGCTCGACCTGACGCTGCCAGCGGCCCAGATCCCGCCGCCCCAGGCCGCGACGGGGGAAGCCGTGCCCTTCGCAGGCGGCGGCGGCGCCTGGCTTCGCGTCGCGACGAAATCGGTAGGCTTCGTGCTCTTTACCGGCATCGGCAAATGGGGACCACGCGGCGAGATCCAGGAAAAGGCGGGCGTCGCCATCGAGCGCGACGGCAAGCAGGTCGCTTCCCTGAAATGCACCGGCAAGCCGATCAGCCTGCTCGGCCCCGACTATTTCGGGAAGGTGGGCATCACGGCCAAAGACCAGGATTTCGATTTCCCCGATTGAGCCTCCGCCTGCGGAAAGCCATTCCCATGTCGCACCTATTCCGGATCGTCGCCGTCACGCTCGCGCTTTCGGTATCGGCAGTGGCCGGCGCACGGGCCCAGGAACCGTGGCGCGCCTATGAAGGGCTCGAGGCGATCGAGATTCCCTTCGCCAACGGCCCCATCTCGATGTCGCACGTGCCGCAGGTCTGGCTCAGCCTCAACGGCAGCAAGCCACGCTGGTTCGGTATGGACACCGGCTCGACCGGCATCGTCGTATCGGCCGAGCACTTCACGCCCGGCCCGAACGATGTTTCGCAGGGGCCGGGCCGGCTCGTCTACAACAGCAGTGGTCGCATCCTTTCGGGCGAGCACTGGATGACGGACGTCGTGATCCGCCGCGACGCCCACACGCCCGTCGCGACCGCGCGCGTGCAGGTGCTGCGCGTGACCGGGATCACCTGCCTCGAACATGCACGCGACTGCCGGCCGGACTCCGAGCCGCGCAACGTCGGCTTCATGGGGATCGGCTTCGATCGTGGTGCGGCGCAGGCGACCGCCGGCGACGCTTCGCCCAGGAATCCCTTCGTGAGCCTGGTATCGCTCGCCTCCGGACGGCCGGTGAGCTCGGTGCGGCCGGGCTATGTCATCACCCGCACCGGCGTGCATCTCGGCATGACTCCGGCTCTCACCCGCCACATGGCGTTGGTGAAGCTGACGCCGAAGGCCCATCCGCCGGGCGTTCCCGACTGGAACGGCGCGCCCATGACCGTTTCGGTCAATGGCGTGTCGGGCCGCGGCACGATGCTGATGGATACCGGTATCGACTACATGTTCCTCTCGCCGCCCGCGGGGTCGGGCCTCGCGCGTGGCCGGGCTGTTCCCGAGGACACGCGCATCGAACTCTTCATGCCCGACCGCCAGCGCCCGCAGCCGGCCTTCTACGAATTCCGGACCGGGCGCCGCGGCAACCCGCTCCATCCCGAGCGGGTCGTCGTGGTGCGCGATGCGACGGTCTTCGTGAACACCGGCCGGATGTTCCTCGAGGGCTTCGACTACCTGTACGACGCCGCCGGCGGCTATGTCGGCTACGGCTGGAACGGGCGCGTCAGCCACGAATATGGCGGCGTGACGCCCGGGTCCTACGGACCGCGCGAATAAAGTTCGATCCTTGTGTCGGCATGAGTCGGGACCGTTCGTCCTCGGGACAGAACGACCTCACGAGGAGACTGAAATGACCGTCAAGCCCGAGAACGACCGCGAACTGGTGCTGACGCGCCTGATCGATGCACCGCGCGAAAAGCTCTACCGCTGCTGGACCGAGCCTGCGCTGCTGAAACAGTGGTTCGCGCCCAAGCCGTACGAAACGCCGGTGGTGGAGACGGATGTCCGTCCCGGCGGCTCCAGCCTGTTCGTGATGCGCGGGCCCGACGGGCAGGACATGCCCAACCGCGGCGTCTACCTCGAAGTCGTGCCCAACGAGCGGCTGGTCTTCACCGACGCCTTCACAGAGGCGTGGCAGCCCTCCGCCAAGCCGTTCATGACGGTGATCCTGACCTTCGAGAAGCAGGGCGACAAGACGCTCTACACCGCGCGCGTCCGCCACTGGACGGTCGAGGACCGCGAGGCCCACGAGAAGATGGGCTTTCACGTGGGCTGGGGGATCTGCGCCGACCAGCTCGCCGCACTGGCCGCAACGCTCTGATCCCCCGCGAATCGTCCGTGCGAACGCGATAGGCTGTCCCCTTTCAGCATTACAGGGGACAGCCACCATGCCCGCTCACGACCTCGCCGCTCTCTGGGAAACCCATTGCCGCCATGAATTCGAGACTCGCGACGTAGATGCCACGATGGCCACGATGGTAGCGATGCCCTACGTGAACCATGTCCCGACCATGACCGGCGGCGTGGGACACGATCAGCTCAAGCGTTTCTACAAGTACCATTTCATCGGCAACAATCCTCCGGATACGGCCCTCGTCCCGGTGAGCCGCACGATCGGTGCCGATCAGATCGTCGACGAAATGGTGTTCAGCTTCACTCATACGAGCGAAATCGACTGGATGCTGCCGGGTGTCGCACCGACCGGGCGCAAGGTCGAAATTCCGCTGGTAGCCATCGTCCGGTTCGTCGACGGCAAGGTGGCGCACGAGCACATCTACTGGGATCAGGCGTCCGTCCTCGTGCAGGCCGGCCTGCTCGATCCGAAGGGCCTGCCGGTCGCGGGCGCCAAAACCACGCGCAAGGTCATGGACAAGACCCAGCCGAGCAACGGCCTGATGACTCGCTGGGCCGCCAGCGAGGGCAAGCCGATCTAGCTTTTGGCTCCGCCATGCAACGCCCGCTTCCTCCGGTGGTTGTCCCCACGACCATTCCTGGAGGATCGGATGATTGGAAAAACCTTGATCGCCGCTCTGGCCCTGGCCGTCACGGTGGGCGCCGTCCAAGCGCAATCGTCGGGCGGTGGCTCAAGCAGCGGCGGCATTTCGACGTCGCCGGCGCCGGCTGGCACATCGCCGACCGTTCCGCCGCCATCGTCGTCGCCGCTTCCGAGCGGTTCGACGATCACCCCGGCTCCGTCCGCGCCGGGCGCTCCCAGCGCGGGCCAGCCCGGTGTCGGCTCCGACACGACCCGGCAGGCACCCCCTGCCGGTACGCGTTGATCGAGTTACCTAGTCGACCGTCATGTTGGCTTCGCGAACGATCGCTTCGTAGCGCTTGCGCTCGGCGGCGATGAATCCGGCGAACTGCGCGGGCGTGCCGGCGACCATGTCGCCGCCTTGCCCGGCGACGATCGACCTGGCGCCTTCGCCGGCGCAGGCCTTCACCGTCTCGTCGGCGATCTTCTTCACGAGGTCCGGCGGCATCCCCTTGGGTCCCAGCAGCCCATACCACGCGACCGATTCGTAGCCGGGCACACCGGCCTCGGCGACGGTCGGCAGCTCCGGATAGTACTGGCTGCGCCTGGCCGAGCTGACCGCCAGCGCGCGCATCTTGCCCGTGGTGATCAGATCCTTCGAGTTGGGCTGCGTGATCATCATGTTGACGTTGCCGGCCATCAGGTCGAGCTGGGCGGGATTGCCGCCCTTGTAGGCAACATGGGTCAGGTTCAGCTTCGCCATGTGGGCGAACAGCGCGCCCGCCAGATGCTGGGACGAGCCGTTGCCGCCCGAGGCATAGGTGAGCGGCGGCGACGCCGTCTTCGCGAGCTGGATGAGTTCGGGCAGCGTGCTGGCCTTGACCGATGGATGCACCAGCACGAGCTGCGGAAACGTGGCGAGCAGGCTGATCGGCGTGAAGTCGTTCACGCCGTCATAGGGCAGCTTCTTGTAGATCAACGGATTGATGGCGTGGCCCATCGCCACGACGCTGAGCGTGTAGCCGTCACCCGGCGCCTTGGCGACGATCTCGCCCGCAACGACGCCGTTGGCGCCCGCGCGATTGTCGGCCACGACGGGCTGGCCCCAGGCCTGCGCGAAATGCTGGCCGACGGCGCGCGCCATCAG
Organism: Rhodospirillaceae bacterium CCH5-H10; assembly: GCA_001557035.1. Lineage (GTDB taxonomy): Bacteria > Pseudomonadota > Alphaproteobacteria > Reyranellales > Reyranellaceae > Reyranella. Next base: position 3,954 of record LSKJ01000005.1, read on the forward strand.
GTCCGTCGTGCCGCCCGCGGCGAAGGGGATCACCATCCGGATCTGCTTGTCGGGATAGGTGCCCTGGGCCCGCACGATGGCGGGGGCGACGGACGGGGCGATTGCGAGGGCGGCGGCGCCGCGCAGGAAGGAAGAACGCTTCATTGCAGGTAATATCCCGACGGAGTGCCTTTGACGGTGGTGCGCTCGAGATGGCGGATCTCGCCTTCCTGGTAGTCGCCGAGCGCGATGTGCATGGTGCAGCGATTGTCCCACAGGATGATGTCGTCCTGCTGCCACTGGTGGCGATAGACGAACTGCGGCCGCGTGGCGTGACGCACCAGGTAATCGATCAGCGGCCGGCTCTCCTCCGGCGTCATGTCGACGAAGCAGGAGACCTTCTCGCCGATGTAGAGCGCCTTGCGGCCCGTCTCAGGATGTACCCGGACGACCGGCTGGGCGATCGGCGGATTGATCCTCTTCTGCTCCTTCTCGCGGTCGGAGTTGGGGTCGTCGACCTTGCGGCCGCCGGTGTGGATGCCGTGCAGCCCCTCGACGATCTTCTTCATGCCCTCCGACAGCGTGTCGTAGGCCAGGTACATGTTGGTGAACATCGTGTCGCCGCCCACCGGCGGGATGGTGATGCCGCGCAGCAGCGAGCCCAGCGACGGCACAAGCGTGAACGACATGTCCGAGTGCCACTGCTGGCCGGTGTACTTGGATGCCGACGGCTTGCCGTCCTTCTCGGGGATGTTGGTCACCAGCAGCAGCTCGGGATAGTCGGGATGCCGGTCGCGCGGCAGGGAATCGTGATTGTCGAGCTCGCCGAAACGGCGGCTGAAGGCGATGTGCTGCTCGCGGGTGATCTTCTGGTTGCGGAACAGCAGGATGCCCTTCTCGAGGAAGGTCCGGTGGATCTGGTCGAACTCGGAATTGCTGAGCGGCTGGGCCAGGTCGACGCCCCTCACCTCGGCACCGAGGGCATGGGAAAGGGGCCTGACGGAAAGCGGCATTGGGGCGGGTCCTCACCACGAATGAATTTTCCCGACGGTGCGCCTCAGGCGCCTTCGTCGTCAAGAAATCCGCCCGCGGCCTGCGGAACATACCGCGCAAAACACGCTATAGAGGACGGAGATGATTCAGCTCCTCCACAAGACCGTCATGGGTACGCTGCGGCGCCTGCCGCTGCCGGCCGCCCGGCTGGGCTTCCGCGCCTACAACAAGGCCCTGCGCATCCTCGGACCCGAGCATCTGGCCACGACCTATTTCGGCGCCCGCCTGCACTGCAATCCGCAGGACCTGATCCAGCGCATGATCCTCTATTTCGGCGTGTGGGAACCCGACGTCTCGCGCGTCATCGAGCAGAACCTTTCGGTCGGCGACGTCTTCGTCGATATCGGTGCGAACATCGGTTACGACACGCTCCTCGCCTCCTCCCGCGTCGGCGCCACCGGCAAGGTCGTTTCGATCGAGGCCTCGCCGCGCACCTTCGCGCTCCTGCAGCGCAACCTCGCGGCCAATCCCTCTTCATCCAACGTGCGCGCCGTCAATGCCGCCGTGTCCGACAGGCCCGGCACGCTCGACCTCTACGAGATCAACGAGGGCAATATCGGCGCCGCCACCACGCTCGCTTCACGCGGGGGGACGCTGATGGCGTCGGTAGAGGCCCTGCCGCTGGCGGAGATCCTGAAGCCCGACGAGCTGGCGCGTCTGCGTCTCATCAAGATGGACGTGGAAGGTGCGGAGCCGCCGATCCTCCGCCATCTGCTCGAACAACTGTCCCGCTATCCCGCGACGATGGACATCGTGGTGGAAGCGAGCCCCGACGACGATCTCGAGGCCTGGCGCGACGTCTTCGGCCGGATGCGCATCGCGGGCTTCACCGCCTGGGCCATCGAGAACGACTACGAACTCGAATGGTACCTGCGCTGGCGCCGGCCCACACAGCTCCAGCGCGTCGACACCATGCCCACCCGCCAGCAGGATCTTCTTTTCACCCGTCGGTCGTGAGCCGATTGCATCAGCTGCCGCCGCAGCGCCATGCGGTCACTTCACACGTGGAGCCGGCCGGGCCCTGCTGACAGAAGCGCAGGGCATTCGCCTTGGCGGTATTGGCGTCGTTGCCGGAACCGAAGCCGGGCCCTTTCTGCGTGCCCTCCGCGATCGCAATGCAGCGGGCGAGGGTGACGTTTCCTGCCTTGCAGCCGGGTTTGGCACAGCGCGACAAGGCCTCGTTGATCGCGGCCTGGCGGTCTGTCCGCCCCCAGCTCAGTCCCCACGCGCCGGACGAGGCATCGTAGGCATAGGTCACCCAGTATGGCGTTCCCTGATTCTGGGCCTGGGCGGGGCCGAGGACGATCAGCGAAAGAAACAGAGTGCCCAGAACTGACAAGCGAGACATCGATCCTCCGGTACACCAGCTGGTTTGCGGAACAGGTTCCCACCCGATCACGGATTTAACCCCGGTCCCGCCGCGCAACGATAGATAGTTTCAGGTCGTTGGTCCCTCACAAGCCGAACAGCTGGAGTTTTTTCATTAGGAGTGTGGCGATGAGACGCGATCGAAACTGGCGGCGCACCGGCGCTGCCGTGTGCACCGCAGCCTTTGTCGCTCTGACGGGCCATTCAGCCGTTCAGGCCCGCGAAAGCGACCAGCAGGCCGCCTTGGCGGCTTCCACCCCGACCCCTCTCTGCGTTGACAAGGACGATACGCCTCCGGCAACGCGCATCGTCGCCTGCACTGTGGCGATCGACGCCAGGACTCTGAAGGGGCGTGAGCTTGCGGCCGCCCATCTCAACCGCGGCCAGGCTTATCGCGCCGTCGGCGATCAGGCGCGGGCCGCCGCCGACTACAGCGCCGCGATCAAGCTCTTCGACGATTCCACCAATACGGCGTCGCTCAATGCCAACCAGTTCCTCCAGCGCGGCATCGCACACCATGCGCTGGACGACGTGGAACGCGCGCTCTCCGACTACGACGAAGCGATCCGGTTGGACACCGGTAATGCTCTCGCTCACGTCGACCGGGGCATTTTGATCGCCACCCGCAAGGCGGATATGCGCCGGGCTATTCTGGACTTCGACCGGGCCTTGGCTCTGGTGCCGAACAACGTCGACACTCTGATCCTGCGAGGCAACGCCTACACGTCGGTGGGTGAACACGGCCGCGCTCTGGCCGATCTGGACCGCGCCGCAGAACTCGCGCCCAACAATCCTCGCGCCTTCATGGTGCGCGGACTCGTCAACGCGCGATTGGGAGACATGGAACGCGCCTTCACGGATTACAACATGGCCTTGTCCATCGATCCGAAATACGTCGATGCGCTGGTCAACCGCGCGGCGATCTTTTCCATGCGCGGAAACATCGACAAGGCCATCACCGATCTCGACCAGGCGCTCGAACTGAAGCCCGATCATGCGCTGGCCAGCTACAATCGCGGCTACGCTCACTTTGCCCGCCAGGATTACGAGAAGGCCATCGCGGACTACACCAATGCCATCAAGATCGATGGACGGATGTCGTGGGCCTACAACAATCGCTGCCTGACCCGGATGGTCGCGGGCCACGATCTGGCCGAGGCGCTTTCGGATTGCGACGAGGCGCTGAAGCTGCAGCCCGACAACGTGCAGACGCGCGAAACGAGGGGTTTCATCTTCCTCAAGCTCGGCGAGAAGGACATCGCGCTCCGCGAATACGACACCGCCCTGCGTAGCGATCCGGATCGTCCGCTTGCTCTTTATGGCCGGGGCCTGGTGCGTGTCGCCAAGGGCGACGTGAAGAACGGCGAGACCGACAAGGCGGCCGCGCGGGCGCTGATGCCCGGCGTCGACCGTCAGTTCACCCGCTACGGAATCAACTAGTCAGCGCCAGAGCGTCCTCAACGGCCCGTCCACGCCGTGGACGGGATCCTTCTCCGGCAGAGGTACCCTCGCGACTTCGCGAACCGCCTTCTCCGCATCCACCTCGCCCGGCCGCTTCTGATCGAAGCGGCCGTTGCGCGGATAGGCACCGACGACAAGCAGGTCGTGGGTGCCCTGCAGGCGCTGGTGTCCGACTCCCGCGGGAAGCACCACCACGTCACCTGCCTCTAACTGAAGGGCACGCCCTTTGCCTCCACCGAACTGCACGATGGCCTGGCCGGCGGCGATGCCCAGAACCTCATGCGTCGAGGTATGGAAGTGAAGGAAGGAATGTATGCCGTTGCGCCAGCCGTCGCCCCAGCCATTCGCGGCAAACATCGTCTCGAACCGGCGCGCCGCTTCTGCCGAGGCGCCGATCGGAACGACATGACGATAGACGAGCAGAGGCAACGCCGGATTGTTCGGCGTCTGACCGTCGCTGGCGAAAAAATGCGCTTCAGGTTGCGAGTCGTCCATGCGGGGCACTCCATACCGGCCTGTCCCGCTTGGCAATATCCGCAAAAAAGAAAGCCCCGCCGCCATTTCAGGCGCGGGGCCGGGTCGGGATCGTAATCCCGTCCGCCGTCCGGTCACCATTACATCCGTGGCTCACCTCGGCAGACACCTGACGATCTCTCGATCGCCAAGCACCTTCAGTAGATGGGAAGCGACGTCCGGATTTCAAGAGCGATTGTCGTTGGAGGAGTTTTTTGAATTGCGAATGGTTCGCGGGTCTGACTAACGTAGGCTGCCTCCGGGGAGACCACATGAAGCAGAGTCGTCGTTCAGTGCGTGCGTTGACCCACCTGCTCCCATCCGGGGCTCTCGGCCTTTCTGTGGGCCTCGCCGCCGTCGATGCCGCAGCCGGCACGGCGCCTCCTGAACCGCAAGGCCTTTCCGTCGAAAAGCGGCTGCAATCGCTGCGCACCGACGTCACCGACGCCCTCGCGCAATACCGTACGGACGGGCAGCCCTTCGTCGCCGTCGATCCGGAGCAGCGCCTTGCCTGGTGGGGCAATGGCGGCTGGCGCAACGGTGGCTGGCGAAATGGCGGCTGGGGCAACGGCGGTTGGCACAACGGCTGGCACAACTGGTGACCATGACCGCCACGCCCGAAATCGGCATGGTGGTCGTGCAGCCGACGGCCTTCTGCAACATCGCCTGCACCTACTGTTATCTGCCCGACCGCTCGAACAAGCACGTCATCGCCCAGTCGACGGTGACGCGGCTGTTCGAGCAGATCTTCGCGTCGGGCTGGGCCTGTTCCGAAATCACGGTGATCTGGCATGCCGGTGAGCCACTGGTGGTGCCCGTCTCCTTCTATCGCGAGGCATTTGCGACGATCGAACGGATGCGGCCGTCGACGGTCCACGTCAGACATTCCTTCCAGACCAACGGTACGCTGATCGATGCCGAGTGGTGCGCGCTGTTCAAGGACTGGAACGTAGGCGTCGGCGTCAGCCTCGACGGGCCGCGCGAGCTGCACGACCTTCATCGCAAGAGCCGCAGCGGCAAGGGCACGTTCGACAAGACGATCGCCGGCATCCGGTCCTTGCGCGAGAACGACGTGCCGTTTCACGTCATCTCGGTCCTGTCGCACGCCAGTCTCGACCAACCGGAAGAACTGCTCGACTTCTATCTTTCCGAGGGCATCGACCAGATCTGCTTCAACGTCGAGGAGTCCGAAGGCGACCACGTATCGAGCCTGTTCCACGGACCCGAGTTGCGCCGACGGTATGCGACGTTCCTGCGCACCTTCTGGCATCGGGCGCGCCAGAGCGGCCGTGTCCGCTTCCTGCGCGAGATCGACCTCGCCTTGCCGCGCATGTTCCGGCCCGAAGGCGTGCCGGTGCGCAACATCCAGACCGAGCCGCTGGCCATGCTGAACGTCGACAGCCACGGCAATGTTTCGAGTTTCAGCCCGGAGCTGCTGGGACTGAAGAATCCGGACTACGGCGACTACCTGCTGGGCAACATCAACTTCCAGTCCCTTCAGGAGATCCGTGACACCTGCATCGCCTCACCGCTTTATCGCGACATCACAGCGGGCGTGGAGGCCTGCAGGTCGTGCGAATATTTCTCGGTGTGCGGTGGCGGCGCTCCGGTGAACAAGCTGTTCGAAAACGGCAGCCTCACCGGCACCGTGACCTCCTACTGCACCCTCACCCAGATGGTGCCGACCGACCTGATCCTCGAGGCCTACGACCGCCTCGGACGCAATCCGGCCGCGCTGGCCTCCGCCGAAGCCGCCCTTTCCCTTCCCGTCACGGGCGAATCATCCGCCTCAGAGCCGTCGAGGATTACATGAAGCGCACGAAGCTCCTGGCCCTCACCTCGCTGGTCGCCGCCGGGTCGATGCTGTCCGGCCTAGCCGCGAACGCGCAGCAGCCGGCGCAGCCGCAGATGGCGCCGTCGACGCCGAAGGATGCCGGCCCCACGC
>LSKJ01000050.1 GCA_001557035.1 Rhodospirillaceae bacterium CCH5-H10
CGTCGTAGTCGAGGCGCACGACGCCGGCCCGCCGTTCCCAGAGGTCGCGCAAGGGACGCGCGGCAATCGCGCCGACCAGCAGCGCGAGGGCCGTGTATTCCAGCCCGGCCGCGATCGAATAGAGATCGGCGATCTGGGCGGGGCCCGGAACACGGGCCCGCTCGAACAGCATGTCGAGAAAGCCGGGCCGCTGCGCCATCTCGGCGACGTCGCGCAGCGCGACGGCCGCGCCCGCCAGGCTGGCGGCGGGGATCAGCAAGGCGAGGCCGTAGAGCAGCGGCAGCCAGTCGCGATACCAGGGCTTCAGGCGCAGCGCGAAGTGCAGGCCGATGCAGCCATGCATCCACACGACCAGCGGCAGGGAGAACTGCCGCACGATCCCCGTCCAGCCGCCGGCGACCAGCGAGCCCAGCACCCAGGGATAGCCCGACTGGACGTCGTAGAGCGTTTCGGCGAGCCGCGTGCCGACCACGTGGACCACGCCCAGCGGGATGATCGAGGCACCGAGGATCCATTGCGCCCATTCCCAGCGCGACAGTTTCAGCGCGCGCCGCCGGTAGAGCGACCACAGCGCGAGCAGGAAGTGAACGAGCATCGCGCCGTAGAGCACCGTCAGCCCGACGGGATTGCTCCACAGGGCGGCGAACCACTGACGGCCCGCTTCGAGGACCCGCAACGAGACAAGCCCGAGCGCGTGATTGAGGAGATGGGTGACGACGTAGAAGAAGAGGACGTAGCCCGACCAGAGGCGAAGCCGCCCGGTCATGGCGTCATTTCAACAGAGGCAGGACCGCCTCGGGCGGCCGGCCGATGGCGGCGTGACGGCCCTTCACGACGATCGGGCGCTGCAGCAGGACGGGGTGCGCGGCGATGGCGTCGACGATGTCGGCCTCGGTGAGGTCCGCCTTCCTGAGCTTGAGCGCCTTGAACTCGGCCTCGCCGTCGCGGATCAGCTCGCGCGGATCGCCGCCGACCTGCGCAACGAGCTTCTCGATCTCGGCCTTGCTCGGCGGCACCTTCAGATACTCGCGCACCGTGGGTTCGACGCCCTGGCTCTTCAGCAGGTCGAGCGTCTGTCGCGACTTGCTGCAGCGTGGATTGTGCCAGATCGTGACGGTCATCGTTTCCTCGTTGGCCGAACCATGGCGGGACGTTCAGCCTTCGTCCAGAGCATCGGGGTCCGCGGCCTCGATCACCTTGCGGGCCAGCGCATAGGCAAAGCCCGCGCGCGCCATCGAGGCGAGGTCGCGCGCCTTGTTCTCTTCGCGATCCTTGACGCGGAAGGGGCCGAGGCGGCGGCGGCGGGCGAAGGCGAGGGCTGCCTGCAGCTCGCGCTTCGCAGGATCGGTGCCGAGCTCGTCGTCGAGCGCGGCCATCGCCTGCTCGACATCGTCGGCGCCGACGCCCGCCACCTGCAGCCGCTGGCGCGTCAGCCGGCCCGACATGCCGCGACGGTGCAGCGACCGCGCCTTGGTCTGGGCGAAGGCCTTGTCGTCGAGAAGACCGGCCGCCACGAACTTCTGCACCACGGCCTCGATCGCCTCGTCGACATTCTCCATGACGGGCGCCTCGAGCATCCGGGCCTTCGAGACCCGGCGGCGCAGCACGCGCCGCAATCCCTCGGCCGAACTGGCGTACCGCTCGAGATAGAACACGGCGGCGTTCTGCAGATACTTCGCCGTGATCGGAGAAGCAGTGCGCTTCACCGCATCAGCCCCGGAGCGGGATGCCCACCATCGCCTGCAGCTCGTCGATCGCGACGTCGGGATCGCCGACCTTGATGGTCCGCATGCCCATCGCGCGCGCCGGCTTCAGGTTGATGCCGAGATCGTCGAGATAGATGCAGCGGTCCGGCGGCACGCCCAGCAGATCACACGCATGCTGGTAGATCCTGGGGTCGGGTTTGCGCAGGCCGATTTTGCTCGATTCGACGACATGCTCGAAAAGAGACAGGACCTCGGACACGGCTTTTGCCTTTTCGGGGCTGCGCGCCATGCCGGGCCCTTCGCCCGATTTCACATTGTTGGTGATGCACGCCACCCGGAAGGCCGCCTTGCAGCGGCGGAGCGCTTCGACCATCTGCGGCCGAATGTCGCCGCTCAGTGCCTGCAAAATCTTCAGGCCCTCGACCCGGTGTCCCTGAAGCCGGGCTTCCTCCTCGAAGAGCGCGACGAAGCCGTCGAGGGAAACCTCGCTTCGTTCCATTTTCGCCCACGCGTTCGTATCGGGATTGCGCGCATTGAGGCTGCGGAGGAAATCTTTGGGAAGACCGGCCTCGGCTTCGTAGCGGTTGAAGGCCTCGAAGGGGCTGGAAAGGATCACGCCGCCGAAGTCCCAGAGGACCGCGAGCGGGGTTTTTGCATGGCTCGTATTCATGGTGGTGCGACGGTCTTTACCTTGTTGCTGCCGCAGTCGGCCCCTATCTCACGCCCTCCATAGGCGACTGGTCGCGTGTTGACCATCGACCTGAACTCCGGATTAGGAATTTGCACATGAGCGAAGCAGCGGTGATGCCGCGCGGCAACGCAGTGGCGGTAGTGGCGGCAACGACGGAAACGAACCAGACGGCTCGCCCCGATGGGCGCAACCGGCGGGCTGCCGAGACCCGTCGCAAGATCATCGAGGCCGCCAAGGTCATGATCGCCGAGACCAGCACGGCCCCCACCGTGGTCGCCGTTGCGCGCCGCGCCGATGTGTCGGTCCGCTCGGTCTTCCAGCATTTCGGTGACGTTGAGTCACTTTTCGTAACTGTCATGGACGCCATCCGGCAGGACATCGTGGTTCCGCCGCCGACGGCCAACACCCGTCCGCTGTCCGACCGCATCGCTTCGGTGGTCCAGAACCTCGCCGAAGTGTTCGACAAGATCGTGCCGCTGCGGGTCGCCGCCGGCCAGTTCGTCGGCCATCCGGCCCTGATCGAGCGCGGCCAGGCCTTCAAGCAGGAGCTGCGGAACTCGACCTTCGAGACCTTCGCGCCCGAGTTTGCCAGCCTGAGCGAGCCGGCCCGCGAGGAACTGGCCGACGCCATCGGCGCAGCCCTCTCCCTCGATGCCTGGATCGTGCTGCGTCGCCGGGACAACCTCAGCTTCGAGCGGGCCGCCGCCGTCTGGCGGATGACGCTGGAGGCGCTCCTGTCGCACCGGTTCGCTTCGGTTGCGGCGGAATAGCCTGCCCCTGCTGGTCGCCGATTGACTTGGCGTTTGGGATCAGAGAGTTAAGAGCCCCAATCAACTGAAGAACGCTCGGTAAATGGCGACCAGCCAGCTTCATGAAGACTTTTCGCGTGAGGAGCACGTCAAGGCGGGCACCGATCGCGGTTTCGGGTTCGTTTTCGCGGGCTTCTTCGGAATCCTGACGGCGATCAACCTGTGGAACCATGGGTTCGAAAAAGGTGCGGCCTGGAAGTGGATGCTTCCGGTCGCCCTGGTTTTCCTCGTGGTCGCGCTCGTATATCCCCGGGCGCTCGGCCCTCTGAACCGGCTGTGGCTCAAGTTCGGCCTGCTTCTCTACAAGGTCATGAACCCGCTGATCCTGGGTCTTCTGTTCTTCGTCACCATCATGCCGATCGGCCTGCTGATGCGTGCATTCGGCAAGGACTTCCTGCGGCTGAAGATCGACCGCAACGCCAAGACCTACTGGATCGAGCGCGCGCCGCCGGGCCCGCCGCCGCAATCCATGCGCAACCAATTCTGATCGCGAAAGGACAGAGCAATGGGCTCAATACTTGTCGAACTCTGGGCCTTCATGCGCGAGCGCAAGAAGTTCTGGCTGCTGCCGATCCTGGTCATGATGGTGATCTTCGGCGGCCTGATCGTTCTCACCAAGGGTTCGGCGATCGCGCCCTTCATCTACACGCTGTTCTAGGCGGGTAAGGACACTTCCATGCGGGTGCTCGGCGTCTCGGCCTTCTATCACGACAGCGCGGCTGCGCTCATCGAGGACGGTCATCTCGTCAGTGCCGCGCAGGAAGAGCGCTTCACCCGCAAGAAGCACGATGCGGGCTTCCCGCAGAACGCGGTCCAGTTCTGCCTGGACCGCGCAGGCATCAAGCTTCAGGACGTCGACTATGTCGCCTTCTACGACAAGCCGTTCCTGAAGTTCGAGCGCCTGCTCGAGACCTACCTCGCCTACGCGCCGCGGGGCTTCAACTCCTTCCGCATGGCCATGCCGCTGTGGCTGAAGGAGAAGCTCTTCCAGAAGATGCTGCTGCGCGACGAGATGAAGAAGTGGGAGCCCGACTTCGACTGGCAGAAGCGCCTGCTGTTCGGCGAGCATCACCAGAGCCACGCGGCCTCGGCCTTCTTCCCGTCGCCCTATGAAGAGGCGGCGGTCCTCTGCATGGACGGCGTCGGCGAATGGGCAACGACGTCGCTTGCGATGGGAAGCGGCAACAAGCTCGAGATGCTGCGCGAGATTCACTTCCCGCACTCGATCGGCCTGCTCTACTCGGCGTTCACCTACTACACCGGCTTCAAGGTCAACTCGGGCGAGTACAAGGTCATGGGCCTGGCGCCCTACGGCGAGCCCAAGTTCAAAAACCTGATCCTCGACAAGATCGTCGACCTCAAGGAAGACGGCACCTTCCGCCTCGACCAGAGCTACTTCGACTATTGCACCGGCCTGCGGATGACGAACGACAAGTTCGGCGACCTGTTCGGCGGCAAGCGGCGCAACGCCGAGGAACAGCTGACGCAGCATCACATGGACCTCGCGGCGTCGATCCAGGCCGTCACCGAGGAGATCGTGATTCGCCTCGGCCGATCAGTGAAGAAGGAAACCGGCGTCAAGAACATCTGCCTGGCCGGCGGCGTGGCGCTGAACTGCGTCGCCAACGGCAAGCTGCTGCGCGAGAACATCTTCGACGGCATCTGGGTGCAGCCGGCGGCCGGCGATGCCGGCGGCGCGGTGGGCGCGGCCTATGCCGCTTATCACGGCTTCCTCGGCCAGCCGCGCAAGCTCAACGGCCACATGGACGGCATGGCCGGCTCCTATCTCGGCCCGGATTTCACCGACGACGAGATCGCCGAGCGGCTCACTGCCGTCGGCGCCAAGTTCTCGCGCCTCAGCCGCGACGAGATGATCGATCAGACCGCGCAGGCGCTGGCCGACGACAAGGCGGTCGGCTGGATGCAGGGCCGCATGGAATTCGGTCCGCGTTCGCTGGGCGCCCGCTCGATCCTCGGCGACGCGCGTTCGCCGTCGATGCAGAAGACGCTGAACCTCAAGGTGAAGTACCGCGAGTCGTTCCGCCCCTTCGCGCCGGCGGTGCTGCGCGAGGACGTCGACAAGTACTTCGATTTCCACACCGACAGCCCCTACATGCTGATGGTCGCGCCGGTGGTCGAGGAACGCCGCCGCAAGATGACCGCCGAGGAAGACGCGCTGTTCGGCATCGAGAAGCTGAACGTACCGCGCTCCGACATTCCCGCGGTCACGCACGTCGACTATTCGGGCCGCATCCAGACGGTCCACGAAGAGACCAACAAGCCGTTCTACGACCTGATCTCGGCCTTCAAGGCGAAGACCGGCAGCTCGGTGATCGTGAACACCTCGTTCAACGTGCGCGGCGAGCCGATCGTCTGCACGCCGGAGGATGCGTGGCGCTGCTTCATGGGCAGCGAGATCGAGGTCCTCGTGGTCGGCAACTGCCTGCTGCGCAAGGAAGACCAGGATCCGTCCCTGAAGCTCGACTACAAGAACGCCTTCGAGCTCGACTAGTCCGGTGGGCGCTTCCGTGATGCGCGCCCTCGTTTGCGATCGTCTCGGCGATCCTTCCGTTCTCCATATCGAGGAACGCCCGATCCCCGAAGCGGGACCGGGCGAGATCGTCGTCAGGGTCGGCGCCGGATCGGTCAATTTTCCCGACGTCCTGATGGTGGCCGGCGGCTACCAGCACAAGCCCGAGCTGCCTTTCATACCGGGCATGGAAGGGGCGGGGACGATTCATGCGATCGGTGCCGGCGTCGAGAACTGGAAGCCGGGCGACCGCGTGATCTTCGGCGTGCGTCCCGGCGCCTTCGCCGAATACGTGAAGGTGAAGGCGAGCGGCCAGCTCCTGCGTCTGCCGGCCGACTGGTCTTTCGCCGAGGGCGCGGGCTTCCGGGTCGCGGCGCAGACCGCCTATCACTCGCTGGTCCATCGCGCCGCGCTGAAGAAGGGCGAGACCTTGCTGGTGCACGGCGCCTCGGGCGGCGTCGGCCTCGCGGCCGTGCAGCTTGGCAAGCATATCGGCGCGCGCGTGATCGCGACGGGCAGCGACGATGCGCGGCTGGCCGTCGTGCGGGCGAACGGCGCCGACGAGGTCGTGAACTATCGTACCGGCGACTTCGTCGCCGCCGTGAAAGAGATGACGAACGGCAAGGGCTGCAACGTGATCTACGATCCGGTGGGCGGCGAGGTGCTGGAGAAGTCGGTGCGAGCCGCCGCCTACGGCGCGCGCCTGCTGGTCGTCGGCTTCACCTCGGGCGGGCCGAGCAGGCTCATGTCCAACCACATCCTGATCAAGGGCCTGTCGGTCCTGGGCGTGCGCGCCGGCGAGACGATCCTTCGCCTCTCGCCCGAACTCGGCCGCGACTATGTCGAGGAACTGCCGCGGCTCGCGTCGCTGGGCGTCATGCGCCCGCACGTCTCGCATCGCTTCCCCATGGAACGGGCCGCGGAGGCCTTCCAGGTCCTGATCGACCGCAAGGTCGTCGGCAAGGTCGCGATCGAGATGACTTGATTGTCATCCTGAGCGAAGCGAAGGATCTCGCGCCCGCTCCGGAGTCGTCTGGCCGCTATGTGAGGTCCTTCGCTTCGCTCAGGACGACACTCATTTACCGCGCGTAGAAGATCGTCACCTTGCGGTCGATGTCCGAGGCGTTGTCGCTGCCGAAGCTCATGTTCCCGAAGGCCTCGGGATCGGCCACGATGGTGATGTTCTTGGCGGGATAGCCGTCACGGATCATCTCGGCGGCCACTGTCTGGGCGCGCGCACGGGCGAGCTTCAGGTTGTAGGCCTTGTCGCCCAGTTTGTCGGTATGACCGATCAGGCAGACGGCCGAGACCTGGCGATCCTTTGCGATCTTCACCGCCTGCGCGATCGCCGGCTTCTCGGCCTGCCTGAGATGCGAACTGTTGAGGTCGAACAGGATGCGGACGGGTTGCGGCTGGTTGCTGCCGCCGCCGCGCGGGCAGGTACCGACGGTCTGCGCGAAGGACGGCGTGGCGGCCAGCAGGATGCCGGCGGCGAGGAGGGCGCCGATTCTCTTCACTTGAGCTCTCCCTTGAGGGCCATTTCGACGAAGGGGAGGCGATCGTTGCCGAAGAACATCATGTTGTCCACGAAGCAGGTCGGCGCGCCGAACACGCCGCGCGCGACGGCTTCTTCGGTCGTGGCCTTGAGCCGGTCCTTCACGTCCTGGTCCTGGATGCGGGCGCCGACCTTCGCCGGATCGAGGCCGGCCGACGACAGCACCGCGGCGATCTCCTTCATGTCGTTCAGGTTGCGGCCCTCGACCCACATCGCCTTGTAGATCGCGGGATGATAGCGCTCGAACGTACCGTCGATCTGCGCCGCAGCCGCACCACGCATCAGCGCCAGCGTATTCACCGGAAAGAACGGATTGCGCTGGAACGGCACGCCGTAATGGCGCGCCCACAGCGGCATGTCGAAGCCGCTCCATTTGGATTTCTGCGGCAGCTCGGCCGGCGAATGGTTGCCGGTTGCCTTGAACACGCCTCCCAGCAGCATCGGCTTGCGGACCAGCGTCGCGCCCGCGCGCTGCGCGATCCCCTCGACCTGCGTGTCGGCGAGGTAGCTGTAGGGACTGCCATAGTCGAAGTAGAATTCCAGCGTGCGGGCCATGTGTTCCTCCTTGCTTGTGGCGAGCCTGCGCCGCTTCTAGCTTCACGACAAGAATGTTCAAGGGAGGAACGCATGGGCCGCGTTGCAGACAAGGTGGTGCTGGTGACAGGCGCGGGATCGGGCATCGGTCGCGCGTCGGCGAAGCTGCTGGCGGCGGAAGGCGCGACGGTGATCGTGACCGACGTGAATCGTGCGGGCGGGCTCGAGACGGTTCAACAAATCGGGGGCAACGCGCGCTTCGAGGAGCAGGACACGTCGAAGGAAGCCGACTGGAAGCGCATCATCGACGACATAATGGCGCGCGAGGGCCGGCTGAACGGGCTGGTGAACAATGCCGGCATCGCGGGACCATTTCCCTCGACCTTCGAGGGGGAGAGCCTGGATCAGTGGCGCCGCATCCTGTCGATCAACGTCGAGGGCGTGTTCCTCGGCTGCAAGCATGGCGTCCCCGCGCTCCGGTCCTCGGGCGGCGGGTCGATCGTGAACCTGTCCTCGCTGGCGGCTTTCCTCGGCACGCCCGACCTCTCGGCTTACGGCGCCAGCAAGGGCGCGGTGCGGCAGTTCACCAAGACGGTGGCGATGGATTGCGCGCGCAAGGGCTACAAGGTCCGCTGCAACTCGGTCCATCCCGGCATCATCATGACGCCGATGGGCGAGAGCATCCTGCCGAGCGAGAAGGCGCGCGAGCGCACGCGCCAGCGCGTGCCGATCGGCCACTTCGGCACGCCGGAGGACATCGCCTACGGCGTGCTCTATCTGATTTCAGACGAGTCCCGTTTCATGACCGGCGCCGAACTGGTCATCGACGGGGGGATGAACGCCATCTAAGGCGCTCCGATGGCGGAGCGCCTGGGCTCTCGCGCTTGATTACAAGCGCTGCCGCCCGCCAGCGCGCCCAGGCGCGCTTATTTGATGTTCACCTGATGGGTGAACTTGTCGCCGTCGCTGATCGTGATCTGCTGGAAGCCGAGCAGCTTCAGCAGGTCGAAGAAGTTCGCGTCCTCGGCGATCGTGCGCTCCTGGAAGAACGGTGACAGGCGCGACATGGTCGTCATGTTCGCGAGGATCGCGCGCGCACGGTAGATCGTGCTCATCTCGCCGGGCTGCAGGCCGACGATGATCATCTTGTCGGCCTTCTCGCCCTTCACGAACACCGAGTAGGGGACGCGGTAGGCCGACTGGATGGTGCCCTGCGACACGACCGTGGCGAACTGCACGCGCTGGGCCCGCTCGGCGCCGGCGATGGTCTGCATCGGCGAGGTGTAGGTCTCGATCGCGGTCGGCTTCGGGTAGTAGTAGCCGACATAGCGGTCCTCGTCGGCCTTCGGGGTCGCCGCGGCGGCCGCCGGCTTGGGCTGCTGCTGCGCGAGGGCGGGCAGGGCGCCGAAGGCGAGGACGACGGCGAGGCCGGTTGCAAACCGATTCATCATGAGTATTTCCCCAGAGACTGATGCTGTAGTGGCGACGGGCTAGAACAACGTATAGCCGCCATCGATGACGAAGTCGCGTCCCGTCGTGTAGCCGGAGGCGCTGCTCGCCAGGTAGACCGCGATCGGGCCGAAGTCGGCGCCGCTGCCCCAGCGGCGGGCCGGGATGCGCGGCAGGACGTTGCCCGCGAACTTCGGGTTGGCCACGGCGTTGGCCGTCATCTCGGTCTCGATCCAGCCCGGCAGGATCGAGTTCACCGTGATCTTGTAGCGCGCCAACTCGACGGCCAGCGCCCGCACCATCGCCGTGACGCCGCCCTTGCTGGCGCCGTAGTGGCTGGACCGGGCCGCACCTTCGATGGCGGCGGTACTGGCCATCGCCACCAGCGAGCCACCCTGGCCGCGCTCGACCATGTGCTTGGCGGCTGCACGGAACGTGAAGAAAACGCCGTCGAGGTTGATCTGCAGGACGCGGCGCCATTCGGCGTAGTCCATCTCGAGGATCGAGCCCTTGCCTCGGCCCGAGACGCCGGCATTGGCGACGCAGTTGTCGACATGGCCCATCACCTTCACGGTCTCGGCGAAGGCGTCCGCCACCTGCTTCTCGTCGCCGACGTCGACGATCTGGGCGTGGACCTTGCCGCCGTGCTTTTTCAGTTGCTCGACGGCCGCGTCGTTCTTCTCCTTGCGTGTGCCCCAGATGCAGACGCCCGCGCCCGCCTGTGCCATCGCGTCGGCCATGCCGAGGCCGATGCCGCCGTTGCCGCCGGTCACCAGCGCCACCTTGCCCGTCAGATCGAAGCCCTTGTAGGCCATGCGTCTCTCCCAAACGAAAACCGGGCGGGATCAAACCCCGCCCGGTCCACAGCGTCAATCTGACGAGACGTCAGTTCAGCCGGTCCGTTTCGACCAGCACAATCTCCGCGTCCTCGAGCGCCACGATCTCGATCTCGTCCTGATCGACGACCGCCACGCCGTCGCGGGCATTTGCCGTCACGACCTTGCCGTCGCTGCCGCGGACCTCGATGCGGCCCTTGGCCGGCACGAGATAGGCGGGCTTGCCGTTCAGCTTCTGGCGGGTCGACTGGCCCGCCTTCACCGTTCCGGCCATCAGCGAGCCGTCGGCATAGAGCGGGATCGCCCCGTCGTCGCCGCGCCCGGAGGCCAGCGGCACCAGCCTGCCGTCGCGCGCGTCGGCCGGGAACTGCACCGTCTCCCAACGCGCCGGCACGCCCTGCTTGTTGGGAATGATCCAGATCTGGAACAGCTCTGTCTCGGCCTGCTCCATGTTGTACTCGGCGTGCTGGATGCCGTTGCCCGCGCTCATCACCTGGATCTGACCCGCCTCGGTCCGGCCCTCGTTGCCGAGATGGTCCTTGTGGGTGATCGCGCCCTTGATGACGTAGGTCACGATTTCCATGTCGCGGTGAGGATGCGGCGGGAAGCCCGACTGCGGCGCGATCCGGTCGTTGTTCCAGACGCGCAGCGCGCCCCAGTGGACACGGTCCTGATTGCGGTAGTCGGCGAAGCTGAAATGGAAGTTCGCCTTGAGCCAGCCGTGGTCCGACTTGCCCAATTTCTCGAAGGGTCTGAGCTCGATCATGGTGTTCTCCTTGCTGCCCCCAAAATGGCCTTACAAGGAATGCGATCAAGTTTCGGGTTGGTAACGGGGCCGAGCTACGGCTCGGCCCCCATGAGCGACAGGACATTGCCTTAGGCAATGTCCGAGAGCGCCGAAGGAGAAGCGATCACCCGAAGCTGATTGATGTTCTGAAGAAGGCGAAAGGTCCCTCGCTTACGCTCGGGATGACAATTTTGTTGGGATTTGCGCAGTGCGCCGACCAAACAAACGCTGTCATCCCGAGCGTAAGCGAGGGACCTTTGCTTCATGTGCGATAGCCCTGCCTTGCTGGCGGAGGGCTGGATGCGGTCGTTCTGCCTTCGACGCTCCCGGACATCGCAAGCGATGTCCTGACGCTCCCCGGCCGAGCTACGCTCGGCCCTGCCGCCGAATCGGATCCGACCCGTCCCAGGCCCGCGCACGTTCCCGGACGTACTCGAAGAACCGGCCCTTGTTGCCGCTGATGTCGGAGATCTCGACGACGGTGCCGGCGTGGGGATTGGCCGGCGCACCCGTGTCGAAATAGGCGAAGCGACCCTTCTCGCCGCCGATCTGGCCTTCGTGGCCGAGCCTGTAGCCCTGCGCCAATGCGCGGTCGTAGAGCGACTGGTAGTCGGTCGACCAGAAGGCGACGTGCTGCAGTCCCTCGCGGCCGCTATCGAGGAACTCCTTATACATCGACGGCGCGTCGTTGCGCTGCTGGATCAGCTCGATCTGCAGGTCGCCGGAATTGGCCAGCGCGATGCTGAGTTCGAGGGCCGAGTCCTGGCCGCGATGGCGGAACCAGTCGGTTTTCACGCGATCGATGTAGAACCACGGGCCGACCTTGAGGACGTCGATCCAGTGCGCCATCGCCGCCTCGATGTCGCGCACGACGTAGCCGTTCTGACGGACGGGACCGAAGAGCCGGCTCATTCCGCGGCCGCCTGTTCGCGGACGGCGGCCTCGCCGAACGTGAAGCCGCGATAATTGTCGGCCACGATCTCCTTGCAGGTCGTGCGATAGCCTTCGCCGATATACGGCATGAAGACGCGCGGCTTGCCCGGGATGTTGACGCCCAGGTACCAGGAATTGGCCTTGGGAAAGAGCGTGCGGTCGGCGACTTCGGCTACATGCCGGCCCCAGGCGACCTGCGCCTCTTCGTCGGGTTCGATCGTCGCGAGACCGTGTCGACGCATATGGGTGACGCACTCGGCTATCCAGTCGACGTGATACTCACAGTTGGTGATGACGTTGCCGATCACCGACGGGCTGCCCGGGCCGGTGATGGTGAAGAGGTTGGGAAAGCCTGCCACGGTCAGCCCGAGATAGGTCTGCGGCCCTTCCGACCATGCGTCCTTGAGCGTGGCGCCGTCGCGGCCGCGAATGTCGACCGCGAGCAAGGCGCCGGTCACCGCGTCGAAGCCGGTGGCGAAGACCAGCGCATCGAGCTCGAAGTGACGCGCCGCCGTATCGACGGCATGGGCGCTGATCTTTTCGATCGGTTCCTCGCGCAGGTTCACCAGGTCGACGTTCGGGCGATTGTAGGTGTCGAAATAGTCGGTATCGACGCACAGCCGCTTCACGCCGAACGGATAGCCTTCGGGCGAGAGCGCGGCGGCCGTCTTCGGATCCTTCACCGTCTCGCGGATCTTCTGGCGCACGAAGTCGGCCGCGACCTCGTTGACGCCGGGATGGACCAGGATGTTGGGGAAGGCCTTCAGGAAGCCGCCGCTACCGCCCTCCTGCCAGAGCTTTTCGTAATGCTTCCACTGCACGTCGCGCGGCGGCACGTCGGCGGTGAAAGCGGTTGGCGGCACGCGGCCGAAGTCGGACTGTTCGAGGCTCGCAAGATAGGCGTCGAGTCCGGCGTCGAAGCTCTCATGGTCCTCGTCGGTCAGCGGGCGATTGCGTGCCGGCACCGAGAAGTTGGGCGTGCGCTGGAAGACGACGAGCTGCTTCGCGGCCTGGGCGATCATCGGGATCGCCTGGATGCCGGAGGATCCCGTGCCGATGATGCCGATCCTCTTGCCCTCGAAGCTCACCGGCTCCTGCGGCCAGCGAGCGGTGTGATAGATCGCGCCCTCGAAGTCGGCGACGCCGGGAATGTCGGGCGTGTTGGGCACCGACAGGCCGCCAGTTGCCATGACGACGAAGCGGGCGACGAGGCGGCCGCCGCGATCGGTCTCGACGATCCAGCGTCCGTTCTTCTCGTCGAAGGTCGCGCGGGCAACTTTCGTGTCGAACTGGATCAGCTTGCGGAGGTCGAGCCGGTCGGCCGCGAACCTTGCGTAGCTCAGGATCTCTTCCTGCCCGGCATAGCGGTTGGTCCAGCGCCATTCGCGGCGCAGCTCCGGCGACCAGCTGTAGGAATAGAACAGGCTCGGCACGTCGCAGCGCGCGCCGGGATAGCGGTTCCAGTACCAGGTCCCGCCGACGTCCGGCGCCGCCTCGAGGCCTCGCACCGACAGGCCGATCTCGCGCAGTTTGTGCAACGCGTAGAGGCCGCCGAAGCCGGCGCCCACCACGACGACATCGCACTCGACGCCGGTCTCGATCGCGTCCGCCTGCTTTTCGACGCTCGCCGCCATGCTTCGCAATCTCCTGAAAATGGAAACGTTTCCAGTTTAACCTTGCAAGCAGCAACTCTAATGTCAAATATGCGACCTCGTATGACGGAAATCGTTTCCAGAGCCACGATTCGCGATGTCGCCCGCACCGCCGGTGTGTCCGTGGGATCGGTGTCACGCGCGCTGAACGGCGGCAAGAACGTCAGCGCCCGGGTGGCGCGCGACGTGGCCGCGGCGGCGGAGAAACTCGGCTACCAGCCGGATTTTCAGGCGCGCAGCCTCAGGACGCGCACCACCGGCATGGTCGGTTGCCTCGTCTCCGATGTGGCCAATCCGCTCTACGCCAGCATCGTGCAGGCCGCCGAGGCGAGGCTGCGCGACGCCGGCCTGCTGATGGTGGTGGCCAACACCGCCAACGATCCGGCGCGCGAGCGGGCGATGGTCGCGGCCTTCCGGAGCCGCCGCCTCGACGGAATCCTGGTCGCGCCCGGCAGCGACGAAAACGACCGCGCCTGGCGCGACCTCGCCACCGGCGGCGCGCCCGTCGTCATCCTCGACCGAGATGCGCCGCAGGAAGAGGGTTCGCCGTGGCCGGCCGTGCTGGTCGACCATCGCGAGGGTGCGCGGACGGCGACGCGCTACCTGATCGGCCTCGGCCATCGCCGCATCGCCCTGCTGACGCCGGGCGCGCGCATGCGGCCGGGCCGCGAACGCATCGCGGGTTTCAAGGCGGCCTTCGCCGAGGCCGACATCGATCCGGCGGGCGCGCTCGTCTGCCTGCAGGAATCGTCGATGGATTTCGCACAGGGCGATGCGCTCGATCTGTTGCGCCGCGAGCAGCGGCCGACGGCGATCATCGCGCTCGGCACGCGCATCCTGGCCGGCGCGCTACGCGCCGCGCGCGACCTCGGCCTCTCGGTGCCGGCCGACCTGTCGGTGATCGCCGTCGGCGACACCGATCTCGCCGCCGTGCACACGCCGGCGATCACGGCGCTACGCTGGAGCCTGGAAGATGTCGGTCGCGCGGCGGCCGAGCTGTTGCTGCAACGGCTGAAGGGCGCCTCGGGCGAGGGGCAGTCGCGGGCGTTGCTGCCGGTCGATCTGGTGCTGCGGGAGTCCTGCGGACCGCCGAAGACGACGTAATCAAGAACCATGTGGAGGAAAGAATGAGACTGCTGCGGAGGGCGTTTGCCCTGACTTTGGCCCTGGGCCTCGCGACACCGGTACTGGCGCAGACGGGCGACGCCAAATGGCCCACCAAGCCGATCCGACTGATCGTGCCGTTCGCCGCGGGCGGCGGCACCGACCTGGTGGCGCGTGCACTGGCCGAGAAACTCGGCACCGCGCTCGGCCAGACCGTGGTCGTCGACAACAAGCCGGGCGCGTCGGGCATCATTGCGATGGAGGCGGCCCAGAAGGCGCCGGCGGACGGCTACACGCTGGTCCTGGGATCGGCCAGCACCGTCGTCGTCAATCCGGCGGTGATGCCCGACCTGCCCTACGATCCGGTGAAGGACTTCGAGCATCTGGCGGACATCGGTTCGGCCACGGTCGTGATGGTGGCGAGCCCCGACTATCCGGTGAAGGACCTGCGCGACGTGATCGCGCTCGCCAAGGCCAAGCCCGGTGAAGTGAACTACGGCACCTGGGGCAACGGCTCCACGGGGCATCTCTGCGCCGAGATCATCCGCGCCGGCACCGGCATCAACATGACCCACGTGCCCTACAAGGGCGCCGCGCCGGTGCTGAACGACGTGGCGGCGGGCCACATCAAGCTCGGCTTCTCCGACGTGCAGTCGGCGGTGCCCATGGTGAAGTCGGGCAAGGTCAAGGTCGTGGTCTCCTGCACGCGCCGCTCGATCAACTTCCCCGACGTGCCGGGCTTCGTCGAGCAGGGCGTCGATTTCGACTTCGTCTGGCGCTACGACCTGATGGCGCCGATCAACACGCCCAAGCCGATCGTGCAGCGCCTGCACACCGAGCTGATGAAGATCCTGGCGATGCCCGACATCAAGGAGCGCTGGGCCGAGTTCGGCATGACCGCCTCGACCATCAGCCCCGACGATCTCAAGGCTCAGACCGCCAAGGACATCGCGGCCCTGCGCAAGATCGCGCAGCAGGCGAACATCAAGCCGTGACCGCCGCCGTCGTCACCGGCGCGGCCAGCGGACTGGGTCGCGCGATCGCGCATCGGTTCGCGAAGGAGGGCATGCAGGTCGCGCTATGGGATGTCGATCTCGCCGGTGCCGAGCGCATCGCCGGGGAGATCGGCGCGTCGGCGAAGGCCTTCGCCGTCGACGTCACCGACACGAGTTCGGTGCGCGCGGCCTGGTCGGCGACCAAGGCGGCGCTCGGCACGCCCTCGATCCTGGTGAACAGCGCCGGCATCCTCGGCCCCTCGGCCGGCATCGCCTCGTACCCTGAGGAGATGTGGCACCGCGTGCTCGACATCAACCTCAACGGCACGTTCCGCTGCTGTCAGGCGGCGGTGCCGGACATGGTCGCGGGCGGCTACGGCCGCATCGTCAACATCGCCTCGATCGCCGGCAAGGACGGCAATCCCAACGTCGCGGCCTATGTCGCCTCGAAGGCCGCCGTCATCGCGCTGACCAAGTCGATGGGCAAGGAACTGGCGACCTCGGGCGTGCTGGTCAACGCGATCACGCCCTCTGCCTCGGAAACGGCGATCTTCGGCGACCTCACCGACGAGCGGCGCGCGAAGCTTTTAGCCAACGTGCCGATGGCGCGGATGGTGCGTCCTGAAGAGGTTGCCGAACTGGCCTTCTGGCTGACGTCGCCCGCCTGCTCCTTCTCGACCGGCGCCGTGTTCGACATTTCAGGCGGCCGGGCGACTTACTGAAACTCTTCTCCTCCCCCGTCTTACGGGGGAGGCCGGGAGGGGGAAAGCAACGCAATGATCATTGATCGGGCGAAGGTCAGACTCATGGCCGTACCCCCTCCGGCCCTCCGGGCCACCTCCCCCGTGTGACGGGGGAGGAAACTCGATGGGCGCTCAGCTTAGCGCCCCTCCCGCCACCAGGCGCTGGCGATGGCCATCAGGAAGGCGAGCGCCACCAGGATGCCCGGCAGCAGCGGGAGCTGGTTGATGCCGGCGACCGTGTAGCCCTCGTTGCGGCGAAGGCCGATCCAGTCGGAGCCGCCGGCGGCGCGGCCGGGGCGGACGGTGCGGATGTCGGGCTCGGACTGGTCGGCGATCCACATCAGGCCGCCGCCGGTGGCGTCGACCAGCGGCTTCAGCTTGGCGTCGGTGGCGCGCACGTCGGAGAATTCCAGCGGATCGGGGCTGCCGACCGCGGCGACGGTGCGCAGCGTGCCGTCGTCGAAGCGGTAGAGGCCGGGCTTGTCGACATCGACCACGGCGAGGCCGAGGCCCGGCGCGGTCTGGCGGAAGTCGAGCGTGCGCGTGGCACCGCCGGGCGAGGTCATGGCGACCTGCGGGAAGGTCGCGGCGAGCGTGCGGCGCGTGATCTCGATGCGACCGCCGACGGCAGTGGCGCGCAGCGCCTCCTCTTCGAGATCGGGTTCCTTCATCAGCCAGTGCGCGACGCGGCGCACGAGTTCGGGCTGCGGTCCGCCGCCGTCGATGCCGCGGTTCCACAGCCACAGGTGATCGGACAGGAGCTGCGCCACGCGGCCCTCGCCGACCCGGTCGAGGATCACCAGCGGCTTCTCCTCGGCGCCGGCTAGAACGGCGTTGCCGCGCTCGGTGCGCGAGGTGATCAGGCGGAACCAGCGGCCCCATTCCGGCTCCTTGTTCGGATCGCCGGCCTGCGGGAGGTTCGCCGTCACCGGATGACGCTGGCCGATCTCGGTGACCTTGGGCTTGAAGCCGGTTTCCACCACGTCGCCCGTGGGCGCGCCCGGCAGGATGGCACCGAGGGGTGTGCGATAGAGCGAACGCTGGGTCGCGAAGACGGGACCGACCGAGACGAGCAGCGCGCCGCCGCCCTTCACGTACTCGGTGATGTTCCGGAAATAGTCGCGTGTGATCAGGTTCCCCGACTCGTAGCGGTCGAAGATGATCAGGTCGAATTCCTTGAGCTTCTGCTCGAACAGCTCGCGCATCGGGAAGACGATCAGCGAGAGTTCGCGCACCGGCGTGAAGTCGTCCTTCTGCGGCGTGCGCAGGATGGTGAAGTGCACGAGGTCGACCGCGGGGTCGCTCTTCAGCAGGTTCCGCCACGCCCGCTCGCCCTGGTAGGGCTCGCCCGAAACCAGCAGCACGCGCAGCCGGTCGCGCACGCCGTTGATGGTGAACAGCGCGCGATTGTTGTCGAGGGTGAGTTCGCTCTGGCCGGGGCCGACTTCCAGCTCGACGACGTTGGCGCCGGGATTGCCGACGGTGATCGGCAACTCGACCGAGCGGCCGACCGGCACGTCGATGCGCTTCACGACCTCACCGCCGACCGACAGGGTCACCGGCGCGGTGCCGCCGGCGGGATCGTCGATCCGGAACTTCGCCATGACCTCGCGGCCGACCACGCCGAAGCGCGGCGACTGTTCCAGCACGATCAGCCGGTCGCGTTCGTTCTTCTTGCCGGCGATCAGCGCATGCACGGGCGCGCCGCCCAGCT
This sequence comes from Rhodospirillaceae bacterium CCH5-H10, assembly GCA_001557035.1. Taxonomy (GTDB): domain Bacteria; phylum Pseudomonadota; class Alphaproteobacteria; order Reyranellales; family Reyranellaceae; genus Reyranella. Next base: position 18,039 of record LSKJ01000050.1, read on the forward strand.
CCGGCGGCACGCCGGCCGGCACGTCATGGACCTGGCCGTCGCTCAGCAGCACCACGCCCGCGAGCCGCTCCGGCGGAATCTCGACCAGCGCCGAGCGCATCGTGTCGATCAGGCGGGTGCCGCCCGGCCGCTCGCTGCCGAGCTGGATCTGCGACGGCGGCAGCACGACCTCGCGCACTTCCAGCCCGTCCTGCTGGCCGAGCTTGCGCTTCAGCGACTCGCGCGCGGTCTGGACCTGCTGGCGGCGTTCGCCGATCGCCATCGAATCGCTGTCGTCGACGACCACCAGCGCCACATCGGCGATGGGCTTGCGCTGCTCCTCGATCAAAGAGGGATTGGCCAGCGCCGCCAGCACGACGACGAGAGAGCCCAGCCGCCAGATCGTGCCGCGCGCGCCCGCGCGCAGGCCGAGCAGGACAAGAACGAGCCCGACTGCGCCCAGCACGGCCAGCACCGTCCACGGCAGCAGCGGATCGAAGGCGACCGAGACGGCCGACGTCATGTTCATCGCCTCAACCTCTGCATGATGTCCGGCAGGTGAACCTGGTCGTCCTTATAGTTGCCGGTCAGCGCATGCATCACGAGGTTCACGCCGAAGCGGTACGACATCTCGCGCTGCGTCTCGCCGCCCGGCGAAACCGGATTGAGGCCGCGGCCGCGCTGGTCGGTGGCCCAGGCACCGGCATAGTCGTTGGAGCCGATCAGGATGGTGGTGACGCCGTCATTGACACGGCCGCCGCCCGACTCGATCCAGAGCTTTCCGCCCTGCCAGCGGCCCGGCATGTCCGACAGGAGATAGAACGCACGGCTCAGCACATGGTCCGGCGGCATGGCGACCAGCGGCGGCGTCTCGACGCCGGCCAGCAGGCGCTTGAGGTCGGGATTGCCGCCGGCCGGACGATCGAACGTCATGTGCTGGTCGCGCGTGTCGATGAAGATGATGCCGCCGGTCCGCAGGTAGCGGTCGAGCGCGGCCTGCGCGCGCGGCGACAGCGGCGGCTGCGTCGAAGTCACGGGCCAGTAGATCAGCGGATAGAGGCGCGGTTCGTCGCGCTCGAGATCGAGGCCGACCGGATCGGCCGGCTCGACCGAGGTGCGGCTGCGCAGGATCTCGCTCAACCCTTCGAGTCCCGCCTTGCTGATGTCGTCGACTTCCTTGTCTCCGGTGACGATGTAGGCGAGGCGGATGTCGAGCGAGCCCTTCAGCGCCTGCTCGTCGGTGAGCGGCGGCGGACCCGGCCGGGCCGCCGGGGCG
>LSKJ01000498.1 GCA_001557035.1 Rhodospirillaceae bacterium CCH5-H10
ATCACCGCCACGACCGCGCCGATGACCGAGACGCCGAGAGCCCGCGACGGACGGCTCATTACCGCGAGCGTCGCGGCGTAGGCCGCGACTGCGAGCGCCGACTGGACCACGAACAGGCCCGCGAGATAGGCGGTGACCGGCGAGGGTTCGGCGCCGACGATCGCCTCGCCCAGCGCGTGGCCATGAACGAGGCCGGCCAGGGCGAACAGCGCGACGGCCCATGCCGGCGAAAGCTTCGATCGCACGATCACGAGGCCGCCGATGACGAGCGTGCTGAGGCCCACGAGGAACTCACCCGCCGGCAGGCCGATGCCCGCGAGGTGGGCGACGACGCCCGCGATCACGGCGGCGCTGAAGGCGAGGACCGGCACGATGCCGCGAGCGGCAAGGCCTGCGAGGATGCCGACACCGACGACAGCAGCCAGATGGTCGAGGCCGATGATGGGATGGCCGAGGCCGGACAGGAGACCGTTCATGAAGGTCTGCGGAGTCTGGCCGCCCATCGGATGGTGGGCGAAGGCCGGCGCGGTCGCCGCCATCGACAGTAGCAACGCAATGGAACCCGAACGCGTGATCGCCGCCTTCATGATCGTCTCCGTCGTATGAGGGCGCGAGCCCTCTAGGTATGCCGTCTCCGACGGAGCCCGCGCATCCGGCAGGGCCGGAAGTCGGGTGGACCTCGTTCCTCGGGCTTCCCCGCGCGAGGACTCGGATGCGGCAGTTTCGACGGCAGGTTTCCTGGCTCTCGGCTCTTCGTCTTAGGCCACCTTCCCGGTTTCCCAGTGGTATCGAGGCCTTCGACTCACCAATCACAGTTGCGGGGGCAGCCTCGGATTGGGGCGCGAGGCCCGGCACCGTGTTCCCTTTTGATCCCCTTGCGGGGCACCGTCCCGTGCTTGATAGGGGCCCGGGCGAAGCCGCGTCAACGGTATTCGGTCGTCCCCACGATTGCGGCGGTCAGCTTATCAGGCCGGCGGCCTGGATCGCGGCGACGCCGCCCGCGACCATGATCAGGCACCCCGCCACGACCAGCGCGGTGCGCTGCGCCGGCCATTTGGTCACGCCGAGCGTGATTGCGCAGGACGCGACACCCAACGCCGTCTGGGCGACCAGCAGGCCCGCGACATAGGCCACGATCGGCACGGCATCCGCACCGATCAGGACCGCGCCCAGCGAATAACCATGGACCAGTCCTGCCACGGCAAAGATCGCCGATGCGACCTTCGGGCTGATGGGCCGGCGTATCAGAATCAGGATGCCGATCAGCATCGTCGTCAGTGCCACGAAGGCGCCATCGGCGGGAATGTCGTAGGGGCTCAGCTGGATCGCCACGCCAGCGATGGCCGCCACACCGAAAGCGAGGACCGGCACGATGCCGCGCGCTGCAATCCCGACCAGAATGCCGATGCCGATCATCGCGGCCAGGTGGTAGACGCCGATCACCGGGAGGCCCACGCCCTGCATGAAGCCTTCGGCGAAGGTCTTGGGCGGCTCCTCCTCGATCACTGTCTGGGCAAACGCCGGCAGCTGTAGAACCGCAAGCACCATAGCGGTCCAGATGCCGAGCCATCGGTCGGAAACCGGCATCACCTTCCCTGGTTGTATTCGGCTCTCGCGTCTTGGGGCGCGCATGGGTCTCAGATAGGGTGCAGCGTCGCAATTCGTCAATTCTAATCCGCACCGTCGGTGAAACTATCATGTTTGTTGACGATCCCATTGGATCAGGGGACCGAAGTCCATGACAACCGAGACCAGCGAAGACGCACGGCACAGGAGCAAGATGGCCAACCGGAAGGCCATCCAGGATGCCGAAGTCGCCGCGAAGACGGTCGAAAAAGGCCTGCTGATCGTCCACACCGGCAAGGGCAAGGGAAAATCGACCGCCGCGTTCGGACTTCTGCTCCGCGCCATCGGGCGGGGACTGCGCTGCGGCGTCGTGCAGTTCGGCAAGGGCGCCTGGCAGACCGGCGAACGCACCGCCGTCGAGCGCTTCGGCGACCAGGTGCAATGGCACACGCTGGGCGAGGGCTTCACCTGGGAGACCCAGGATCGCGCGCGCGACGTCGCAGCCGCCGAACGCGCCTGGGCCGTGGCGCGCGACCTGATGGCCGATCCCACGATCCGCTTCATCGTGCTCGACGAGCTGAACATCTCGCTGCGCTACGACCATCTGCAGATCGGCGCCGTCGTCGAGGCGCTGAAGGCGCGCCGACACGACCAGCACATCGTCGTCACCGGCCGCAACGCCAAGACCGAACTGATCGAGGCGGCCGACCTGGTGACCGAGATGACCCTGGTGAAACACCACTTCGCCGCCGGCGTGAAAGCGCAGGAGGGCATCGAGTTCTGATGCCCCTCGATCCGCAAGCCCGCGCGCTGATGATCCAGGGCACCGGCTCCGACGTGGGCAAGTCGCTGCTGGTCGCGGGCCTCGCCCGCGCCTTCACGCGGCGCGGACTGCGCGTGCGCCCGTTCAAGCCGCAGAACATGTCGAACAATGCCGCGGTGACGGCCGACGGCGGCGAGATCGGGCGCGCCCAGGCGCTGCAGGCGCGCGCCGCGCGGGTCGCCACCAGCGTTCACATGAATCCGGTGTTGCTGAAGCCGCAGACCGATGTTGGCGCGCAGGTCGTTGTGCAGGGCCGCGTCGTCGGCAACGCGAAGGCGCGCGAGTATCAGGCGATAAAGCCGAGGCTGCTGGGCGCCGTGCTCGACAGCTTCGGCCGGCTCGCCGCCGAGGCCGATCTCGTGCTGGTCGAGGGCGCCGGGTCCGCCTCCGAGGTCAACCTGCGCGCCTCCGACATCGCCAACATGGGCTTTGCGCGCGCCGCGGACGTTCCGGTCGTGCTGGTGGGCGACATCGACCGCGGCGGCGTCATTGCGAGCCTCGTCGGCACGAAGGCGGTGATCGAGCCAGGCGATGCCGCGATGATCGTGGGCTTCCTGGTCAATCGCTTCCGCGGCGATCCCAGCCTGTTCGCCGATGGCATGAAACGCATCGCCGACGAAACCGGCTGGGCCGCGCTCGGCCTCGTGCCCTACTTCGCCGAGGCGCAGAAGCTGCCGGCCGAGGATGCGCTCGGCATTCCCGGTCGCAGCGCCTCGAATGGCGCGGTGAAGGTCGCGGTGCTGGCTTATCCGCGCATCGCCAACTTCGACGACTTCGATCCGCTGCGGCAGGAACCCGGCGTCGAGGTCAGTTTCCTGAGGCCCGGCGAGCCGATCCCCGGCGATACGGCCCTGGTCATCCTGCCGGGCTCCAAGGCGACCATCGCCGACCTCGCCTCCTTGCGAGAGACCGGCTGGGACATCGACCTCAAGGCGCATCTGCGTCGCGGCGGCCATGTGCTGGGCATTTGCGGCGGCTATCAGATGCTGGGACGCCGGGTCGCCGATCCCGAAGGCATTGAGGGCGAACCTGGCAGCATCGACGGGCTCGGCCTTCTCGACGCCGAAACCGTGCTCGGCGGCGACAAGAGGCTGGTCGAGGTATCGGGCACGACGATCGCCGAAGGCGTGCCCTTCAAGGGCTACGAGATGCATGTCGGCCGCACGAGCGCGTCACAGTCGCCCCTGCTCGATCTCGGCGGCGACCGCACCGACGGTGCCGTCGACGCGACGGGCCGGATCGCCGGCTGCTACATCCACGGACTGCTGGCCGACGATCGCCAGCGGCGTCACTGGCTGGCCCGCATCGGCGCGGCGAGTTCGGATCTCGACTACGAAGCCGGCGTTGACGCCACCCTCGATGCGCTCGCCGACCATCTCGAGAAGCATGTCGACTGCACGCGACTGCTCGAACTGGCGCGCGTGCCGACAATCAGAACAAAAGGGTAAGGACCGCGAGGCTCGCTACGACCGCGACCTGCACGATGCACGCCACACGATAGAGACCCAGTGCGGTGCGGATGTCGGCGGCCGTGAGATCGGCCCGACCTTCACCCATCCATCGGTCGTCGACCTTCACACCGCCATAGACGCGGGGGCCGGCCAGCCTGATGCCGAGCGCACCCGCCATCGCGGACTCCGGCCAACCCGCGTTGGGCGAGCGATGGTGACGCGCGTCGCGCTTCACCGCCGCGATGGCGCCGGCCGGCGACAGGCCCGGCCGCAACGAGGCCGCCAGCACCAGCCACAGCGCGGCCAATCGAGAGGCCGGCAGGTTCACGTAATCGTCCAGCCGCGCCGACGCCCATCCAAACGCCAAGTACCGGTCCGACTTGTGACCGATCATCGAATCGGCGGTGTTAATCGCCTTGTAGGCCAGGGCGCCCGGCAGGCCGGCCACGACCATCCAGAAGAGCGGCGCCACGACGCCGTCGGAGAAATTCTCCGCGAGGCTCTCGATGGCGGCGCGGCTGATCGCGGCTTCGTCGAGTTCGCGCGTGTCGCGGCCGACGATCATCGACACAGCCGAGCGCCCGCTGGCGACGCCTTCATTTTCGAGCGCCGTCGCGACGGCTGCCACATGATCGTAAAGGCTGCGCTGCGCCAGCAGCGAACTTGCAAGCACCGCGCAGAGGACCATGCCGGCAAGGCCAGGCAACAGGGCGCTGCAAAGCCATGCGATTGCCGCGCCGGAGACGAGACTTGTGACCAGCAGCACCAGCAGCGTCACGACGCCGAACGAGCGGCGCTGCCCGTACGAACGCTGCGCCGAATTCCACGCTCCTTCGCACCATGCTATGAGCCGGCCGATCCAGGTGACGGGATGTCCGATCGCGCGATAGAGCGCGTCGGGATATCCGAAGGCCGCTTCGACGGCGACGGCAACGAGGGCAAGACCCGCGAACATGAGCGCTCTGCCTAACATGGGCGACCCGGCCGGCAAACTGGTGCTGCACGGCGGCGACCTGTCGGCCGTGCGCCGCCGCTTTCCCGACGCGCCGCTTCCCTGGCTCGACCTGTCCACCGGCATCAATCCGGTGCCCTATCCCGTGCCGGTACTTCCCGCGGACGCGTGGGCGCGCCTGCCGACGCGGGAGCAGAACGATGTGCTGATCGCCGCCGCCGCGCATCGCTACGGGGTTCGCGATCCGGCGATGATCGTCGCCGCGCCCGGCACGCAGGCTTTGATCCAGACGATCCCGCGCCTCGTCCCACGCTCGCGCGTCGCCGTCGTCGGCCCGACATACGAGGAGCACGAGGTCTGCTGGCGGCGGCAGGGCCATGAAGTGCGTATCGTCGCCAGCCTCGACGAGGTGGGCGACGCCGAGGTGGTGGTGCTCGTGAACCCCGACAATCCGACAGGTCGCCTCGTGCCCGTCGAGAGATTGAGCCCGGCTCCCAGGCTGCTCGTCGTCGACGAAGCCTTCATCGACTTGTCGCCATCCGAGGCCAGTCTCGCGGGCAAGCTGCCGCCGCGCACGATCGTGCTGCGCTCCTTCGGCAAGACCTATGGTCTCGCGGGCCTTCGCCTGGGCTTCGCCATCGCGAGTCCCGACTTCGCGGCGTCCTTGCGTGCCGAACTCGGTCCGTGGGCCGTCTCCGGCCCCGCGCTGGAAATCGGCCGGATGGCGCTGGCCGACGACGCCTGGCTGCAGGCAACGTCGCGACGGCTGGCGGCCGACCGCCATCAACTCGACGAGATCCTGAGGGATGCTGGCTTCACCATCATCGGCGGCACCTCGCTCTTCTGTCTCGCCGAGCATCCGGAGGCAGTGGCGATGATCGACCGGCTCGGCCGCGGCGGCCTCCATGTGCGGCGCTTCGCGCACTGGCCCTCGCGGCTGCGCTTCGGCTTTCCGGGTGATGCCGGGGCCTTCGACAGGCTGCGCAGTGCGTTGAACTCTCGCTGAGGAAAATCGTGACCGATCCATCGCGCAGGACTTTCATCGCAGGTGGCGCGGCGCTCGCGGCGACGATCTGCGAGACGACCGTCGCCAACGCCCAGGCCAGCATCACCGGCGGCACGCAGTCGCCCTTTCCCTCGCCGGACGCGCCGGGATCGAACGACGGCGGTTACAACATTCTCTTCATCCTGACCGACCAGGAACATTACATGGGTCCGCGCTGGCCCATCCCGCTGCCGGGCCACGAGCGGCTGCGCACCTCCGGCACCTTCTTCGAGAACCACCAGATCGCGTCGGACATGTGCTCGGCGTCGCGCGCCGTCATCTATACCGGCCTTCACACGCCGCATAATGGCATCTTCGACAATGCCGGCGTGCCCTACATGAAGAGCCTGGATCCGAAGCTGCCGACCATCGGCAAGATCCTGCGCAGGATGGGCTACTACACCGCCTACAAGGGCAAGTGGCACCTGAACGGCGCCATGGCAATGGAGAACCATGCCGGCGACATCAAGGCCCTGTTCGAGACCATGATGGATCGCGATTACGGCTTCTACGATTACACCGGCACCGGCGATTTCATCGAAGGCGCTCAGGGCGGCTACCAGTACGACCAGATCACGGCGGCGCAGGCGATCCAGTGGCTGAAGGCCAAGGGCCGCCCGATGACCGACAAGAAGCAGCCCTGGTATCTCGCGGTCAATCTTGTGAACCCGCACGACGTGATGTGGGTGAACACCGACAAACCCGGAGAGCCGCCGGTGCAGGCGGTCGAAGCCAAGCTCACCATCGCCTATCCGCCGAACGATTCGTTCTACCGGCAGGAATGGAACGACATCCCGCTGCAGAGGACCTGGCAGCAGCCGCTCGACACGCCCGACCGCGTGCCGGCGCATCGCATCTACAAGGGCGCCAACGCCATCCTGACGGGACTGATCCCGCAGGAGGAATGGCGCATGCGACTGCGCCAGAATTACTATTTCAACGCCATCCGCGATGCCGACCAGCAGATCGTGCAGGTGCTGGACCAGCTCGACCGGCTAGGCCTCACCGACAAGACGATCGTCATATTCACCTCGGATCATGGCGACCTGCTCGGCAGTCATGGCGGCTTGCAGGGCAAGGGCACGACGACCTATCGGCAGCAGAACCATGTGCCGATGCTGGTGGTGCATCCCGAGATCAAGGGCGGCCAGCGCTGCCTCGAGACGACGTCGCATCTCGACTTCGTGCCGACCATCGTGGCGCTCACCGGGAAGTCGACGGCACCCGTCGCGGACACGATGGCGCTGATGAAAGGCCGGGATTTCTCCCCGCTGCTGCGTCGGCCCGCGAACCCGGCCTTCACGCGAGACCGCGGCGGCGTGCTGTTCTGCTACAGCCAGCTCATGGTGCACGACGAGAAGTTCACGAAGGAGCTCTACGAGACGCTGCTGAACAAGTCGATCGCACGCTCGGACCTGTTCAGGAAGATCGAATCCTTTCCGGTCGACTGGAAGCTGCGCGTCTGCATCCGCTCCATCGTCGACGAGCGCTACAAGTTCAGCCGCTACTTCTCGTTCCGCAACTTCAACACGCCCACGACGCTGGAACAGCTCAAGGCCAACAACGATCTCGAACTCTACGACCTCGCGAACGATCCCGATGAGATCGTGAACCTCGCCCATGACTTCGACCGCAACCGCGACCTGATCGCGACGATGAACACGAAGCTGAATACCTTGATCGCACGCGAGATCGGCACCGACGACGGTCGCTTCATGCATCTCGATTCGTGGATCGACTGGAAGGACGCGACGCCAGCGGCCATCAACATTTAACGCGGCGCGGTGCCTGCGGCGCAAATGAGCAAAGGTCCTTCGCTTCGCTCAGGATGACAACGGTTCTTGGATTGGCGTCCTGCGCCACTTCAAGCAATCTTGTCATCCTGAGCGAAGCGCCGAAGGCGCGTAGTCGAAGGACCTTTCAGGTGCCACAAAAAGTGCGGTAATTGCCCAGGTCAGCCGGCGCTGGCTCGGCATAGGCTTCCAGTCCCGGCCGTTCCTCGTAAGGCTTCGCCAGCACCGCGAGCAGTTCCTCGAACGGCGCGTAGTCCTCGCGTTCGGCGGCAGCGCTGAGCACGAGTTCGACGCGATGATTGCGCGGGATGTAGAGCGGATTCACCGAATGCATCGCGGCGCGACGGGCCGGACCATCCTGCGGTTCGCGTGTCAGGCGCTCACGCCAGCGCGGAAGCCAGGCCTCGAAAGCTTCCGGCTTGTTCGCGAACAGGCGGCGGACTTCGGCGTCGGCGGATGGATCGGCGGCGGCATCGCCCAGGCGGCGGAAAGTCAGGGTGAAATCGGCCTGGCCTTCGGTCATGGCATTGAGCAGGTCCTGCGCCAGCGCTGCGTCGCCCTCCTCCTCGGTGGAGAGGCCGAGCTTCTGCCGCAGGCCGCCGATCAGGGCGGCGACGTAGCAGTCGCGGAAAGTGCCCAACGCCTCGTTGGCGATGGCCAGCGCCTTGTCGCTGTCATCGGCCAGCAACGGCAACAGCGTCTCGCCGAAACGCGCCAGGTTCCAGTGCGCGATGCTGGGCTGGTGCGCATAGGCGTAGCGGCCCTGCTGGTCGATCGAGCTGAACACCGTTTCGGGATTGTAGGCGTCCATGAAGGCGCAGGGGCCGTAGTCGATGGTCTCACCGGCGATCGAACAATTGTCGGTGTTCATCACGCCGTGGATGAAGCCGACCAGCAGCCACTTCGCGACCAGCGCGGCCTGCCGGCCGATCACGCTCTCGAACAGCACGCGATAGGGCTCTGCCGAGTCGCGCGCGTGCGGATAGTGCCGCGCGATCACGTGGTCGGCGAGCAGGCGCAGCGCCTCGGTGTCGCTGCGCGCGGCGAAGAACTGGAAGGTGCCGACGCGGATGTGGCTGGAAGCGACGCGTGTCAGCACGGCGCCCGGAATCTCGCCATCGCGCCAGATCGGCTCGCCGGTGGTGACGGCGGCGAGCGAACGCGTCGTCGGGATGCCGAGCGCGGCCATCGCCTCGCTCACGATGTATTCGCGCAACACCGGGCCCACTGCGGCACGACCGTCGCCGCTGCGCGAGAAGGGTGTGGGGCCGGAGCCCTTGAGCTGGATGTCGCGGCGCACGCCGTCGCGGTCGACGACCTCACCCAGCAAGATGGCGCGACCGTCGCCGAGTTGCGGCACGAAGTTACCGAACTGGTGGCCGGCATAGGCGAGCGCGATCGGCTCGGAGCCGGGCGCGACCTTGTTGCCGGCCAGCATCGCGACGCCTTCCGGCGAAGACAGCACTTCGGGATCGAGGCCAAGCTGCAGGGCCAACGCGCGATTGAGCTTCACCAGCCGCGGCGCCGCGACCGGCGTGGGCGACAGCCGGGCATAGAAACGCTCCGGCAGCCTCGCATAGCTGTTGTCGAACGGCAGGCCCGGCAGCGTGTCCATGCTCTGATTCCTCCCTACTCGTCGTAGCGCGCCGTGGGGACGCCGCTCATGCGGTCGTATTCGAGCGAGATGTTCTTCAGGGTGCAGAGATTGAGGTAACCCCACACGACCGGTGGGCCGCCATCGGCGAAGGTGACCCTGAGGTCGCCCATGCACCAGTCGGGCGATGCCCGGTAGGACACTTCGCGGGCTTCGCCGGGCCTGATGGCCGGCGACCGCAGGAAATTCGGTCCCCACATGTTGAGCTGGGTCGGTGACACGGCGAGCTGGGCAATCGGATATTGCGTCGAATTCTTCAGCCGGAAGGTGGTTTCCTGGGCGGATGCCTGCCCCGCGAAAAGAACGAGGGCAGCGGCAGCCAGAGAGCGCATCATGGACAAAACAACCTCACAGCGAACGACGGGTTGCGGACGAGTCTGTCGCAGATCGCCGAAGCGCGCTAGAGGGGGAGCATGACGCTGCTGATCGGCCATCCGTCGTTTCTCGAACACGATACCGGGGACTTCCATCCCGAACGGCCGGACCGGCTGCGCGCCGTGACGGCGGCCCTGGCCGACGAGGAGTTCTCGGGCCTGGCCCGCCTCGTGGCGCCCGCGGCCACGATCGAGCAGCTCACGCGCGTCCATCCGCAGAACTATGTCGACGCCATCCTGGGCATCCGCCCGCCCGAGGGCGAGCTGGTGCATGTCGACGGCGATACGGTGATGAGCGCGGGCAGCGCCAATGCGGCCCGTCACGCTGCCGGGGCCGTGATCGCCGCCGTCGACGGGGTCCTCAAGGGCCGCGCCCGCACCGCCTTCGCCGCCGTGCGGCCACCCGGGCATCACGCGACGCCCGACGTGCCGGGTGGCTTCTGCCTGTTCAACAACGTCGCGATCGGCGCGATGCATGCCCGTGCCGCCTATGGCGTGCGGCGCGTGGCGCTGATCGACTTCGACGTTCATCACGGCCAGGGCACGCAGGCCGTGGTCGAGCCCGACCCCGACCTGTTCTACGCCTCGACGCACCAGTACCCGCTCTATCCCGGCACCGGTTCGGCCCGCGAGCGCGGCGTCGCCGGCAACGTCGTCAACGTCCCCTTGTCGGCCGGCAGCGGCAGTGCGGCGTTCCGGGCGGCCTGGACCGACCGGCTGCTGCCCGCGCTCGACGACTTCGCGCCCGAACTCGTCATCGTGTCGGCCGGCTTCGACGCCCACCGCCGCGATCCGCTGGCGCAGCTCGATGTCGAGACCGAGGACTTCGTCTGGCTGACCGAGGAATTGCTGGCGATCGCCGGCCGGCACGCGGGCGGCCGTCTCGTCTCGGTGCTGGAGGGTGGTTACGACCTGGCGGCCCTCGCGGAATCGGTCGCCGCGCACGTTCGCGCCCTGATGCGCGCCTGAAACGACTTGCACGTGTAACAGTGGCAGGCGCATTTCTCACGGCGTGAAGAATAACAGCCTCTGCATCCTCCTGGGCCTGCTGCTCTGGGGCTCTACCGCCGTGCTTGCGGTACCGACCCTGGCCGCCGGCGGGGCGCACATCGTCGACGATTCCGAGGTGGAGACACCCGGCACCTGCCATCTCGAACTCTGGGTCTCTGATTTCGTACCAGGCGACGGCTACGGCAACTTCGCGCCTGCCTGCACGATGCTCGCGATCCCCTGGCTCGAGATCGGGGCGGCCTATGCGCACTATTGGGGGACCAGACCACTGCGGGGCCGCTGATCGGCCCGCAGGTGAAAATCAACCTTCAGCCGGCCTCCAAAGGTGTCGGTTTCGCGCTGGGTCTCAATGCCGCTGTGAGTGCAAGGACGGGCGATCTGGGCCTTGCCGGGCTGACGGCGCTCGTTACCGTGCCGGTCACGGAGAAATTCAGGATCAACCTCAACGCCGGCTGGAGCTACCTGCAGAGCGATCAGCCGAACGCCCTGTTCTGGGGCGCCCAGGTCGAACTCGACGTCGGCTGGGACCTTTCGCTGATGATGGAAGCCTTCGGGCGCCAACCCGGCGTCGTCGGCAACCAGATCGGGTTGCGCTTCACGCCTTCTGCACATCCGCGGTTCGATTTCGACCTGCTTGCGGGCACCGTCTACGACGAGCCCAACACCAAGTTCTTCACGCTGGGTGTAACCGTTCGGTTCTGAATTCGTCGCAGGGCGGTAACGCCGCCCGCGTGATATCGCGCCGGCGATGGTGGCGAGGCGATCTCCTGACGTGACGCGAGAAGGCGGTCCGGGATGGGCGGGCATCGCCGCGATGGCGGCTGTCCTTCTCGCAGCCTCTCCCGTGCGCGCCGGTGACCTCGCAGCGCCCGCCTCGGGCTTCTATGTCGGCGGGCATGTCGGCTACCTGTTCGGCAGCGCCACCGCGACCTTCGCCGATCCGGTTCCAGGCGCGACGGCCGGCGGCACGACTCCCTACGGCGCCTTCTTCGGCGGCGTGCAGGCGGGCTACGAGCACTACCTGCCCTCCCGCCTGATGCTCGGTCTCGAACTCGACATGTCCTTCCCCGGCGCGGAGGATCTGGCGCAGGTCCTGTCCTATCGCGCGACCGGCGCGGCGACCGCCAACCAGCAACTCGAATATCTCGCCAGCCTGCGCGGCCGCGTAGGCTACGCGCTGGACCGGTGGACGCCCTTCGTCACGGGTGGCATCGCCTGGGCCAGTGTCCGGAACGAGCGGATCGATCTCACGACCGGCAACGACGCCGCGACACCCGGCAATGTCCGCGCAGGCTATGTGGTGGGTGCGGGCGTCGACTATCGGCTCGACCAGCAATGGTCGGCGCGCGCGGAATATCTCTACACCAGCCTGCCCCTCACCGGGTTCGCCTTCGCCGCCCCCGCCCGCTACGATTCGGCCTACGATCTGCATCGGGTCAGGCTCGGCCTGAACTACAAGTTCGGCGCGCAGGAGAAGGAGGCGGACGAGAAGCCCGACCGCGGCCCGGGCTCGTGGGAGATCCACGGCCAGACCACCTTCATATTCCAGGGCTATCCACCGATCGCCGCGGCCTACTCGGGCGACAACAGCCTGCCGCCGCAGGGCCAGAGCCGCGAGACCTGGACGGTCTCGGCCTTCCTCGGCGTGCGTCTCTGGGAAGGCGCCGCGCTCTACTACAATCCCGAACTGCTGCAGGGCTTCGGCGTCGCCAACACGACGGGGGCCGGCGGCTATCCCAACGGCGAGGCGCAGAAGTCGAACTTCCCCTATCCACGCTACAACACCTCGCGCCTGTTCCTGCGCCAGGAGATCGGGCTGGGCGGCGAGCGCGAGAAGGTCGAGAGCGAGTACGGCCAGCTCTCGGGCGAGCGCGACGTCTCGCGTGTGACGCTGCAGGCCGGCAAGTATTCCGTGAAGGACCTCTTCGACGGCAATACATATGCGGAGGATCCGCGGGTCGACTTCCTCAACTGGTCGATCTGGGCGGCCGGCGCGTTCGACTATCCTGCCGATCGTCTCGGGCTCACCTGGGGCTTTACCGCCGAACTCAACCGCCCGAGCTGGGCGGTGCGCGCCGGCTATTTCCTGGTGGGCAACGAGCCCAACGCCAACACCTTCGACACCGCGCTGTTCGTACGCGGCGGCTATGTCGGCGAGCTGGAACTGCGCTACCGGCCGTTCGACCGGCCGGGCGCGGTGAAGCTCGGCACCTGGATGAACAGCGCCTTCTCGGGCTCGTACAGCGAGGCGGTGGCGCTGGCGGCGCTCACGCCCGGCCTGAACGCAAACGACACGATCGCCCAGACCCGGCGGGGGCGCACCAAGTACGGGCTCTATCTCAATCTCGAACAGGAGATCACCGACGATCTCGGCCTGTTCGGCCGCTTCAGCTGGAACAACGGCGCGTCCGAGATCATGGCGTTCACCGACATCGATACCAGCCTCTCGCTGGGCGCCTCGATCAAAGGCACGCGCTGGGGACGTCCCGACGACCGGATCGGCATCGCCGGCGCGCTGAACTCGCTGTCGGCCGATCACGCCAACTATCTGGCGGCCGGAGGCCTCGGCGTGCTGGTGGGCGACGGCGCCCTCACCTACGCGTCCGAAGCCGTGGTCGAAACCTACTACGCCTTCCAGATCGCGCAGGGGGTGGTCGCCACCGCGGATTACCAGCTGCTGGTCAATCCCGCCTACAACGCCGTGCGCGGACCGGTGAACGTGTTCAGCGGCCGGCTCTCGGCACGCTTCTGAGGCCGCGCGCCTACTTGCGATCCATGTGCCACGTGCCGTCCCAGCCTGGCGGCGCACCGTCTTTCAGGAACGTCTCGCAGCGCGCGACGAAGACGCGGCAGGGTGCATCTTCCTCGCGCATTGCGGCCGCCGCACGGAAGCCCTCGAGCGCCTTCTCGAAACGGCCCGCAACATAGGCCTCGCGGGCGGCCTCCCAGATTGCGAGGAAGGTTGCGTGTTCGGCGCGGCTGGCGATCTCCCCCATCGGCTCGTACACGTCGTGCGGTTCGGTCGTGCCCACCGCGACGACGCGGTCGATATGGCGCCACACGAACAATTCGGAGGTCGGTCCGGCGATCTCGCCACTCGCGAGGATTTCCGTGCCATAGACCTTGTTCATGCCTTCGAGGCGCGACGCCTGGTTCGCGACCTGTCCGACCAGCGTGTAGTTGATGCGCTCGCGCGCGCCGACATTGCCCACGACCGCCGGGCCGGTGTGCAAACCAAAGCGCGTGCGGAAGCCCGGCCGGCCGCGCTCGCGCCATTTCTCCGACAGCGCGCGTCCCGCGGCCGCGGCCTGAAGGGCACCGCGGCAGGCATTGGCGATATGCTCCGGATCGGTCTCGGGCGCGTTCCAGAAGGCCATGATGCTGTCGCCGATATACTTGTCGATCATGCCGCGATTGGCCGAAATCGCCGAGCCCAGCGCCTCGAAGTATCGCGACAGCCGGCTGGTCAGCAGTTCGGGTTCCATCGTCTCGCTGAGCAGCGAGAACCCCTCGATATCCGTGAACATCACCGTGATCTCGCGACGCGTTCCGCCAACGCCGCTGCTCTCCGGCGATCGCATGATCTGCTGGACGAGATCCTTGGAGACGTAGCGGCCGAAGATCTCCAGCCCCTCGCGCATGTTCTCGACGGCATCGGAAAGCCGCACGATCTCCCGGATGCGGCTGCGGACCGGCTGCTGGTCGGAGAAATCGAGCTGGCGGATCTTCTCCGTCTTGAGAGCAATGCGGGCGATCGACCGCGAGACGATCAGCGATGCCGCCAGCGCGCCGAGGATGGCGAGCAGCACGGCGACAGCGGCGGCGACTGCGGCACGCTGCAGCAATTCGCGGGATTGCGCCGTGAGTTCGCGCACCGGCACCGCCGCCGCGATGATGAAGCGCTGCCCCAGCAGAGGTGCCATACGATGGACGATCACACGATATTCGTGACCGCCGGCCGCGACCTCGCGATCGATCTTGGTGTCGGTGGCGACGGCCTCGCGCACGGCATCGTGCAATATCTTTCGTACCAGTTCGTCGCTTGGCAGGCAGCCGGGCAAGGTCGGCGCGCAGGGCTCGGACTCGATCTCGACGGCACCGCCGGCATGCCCGACCACGATCACCGAATTGGCGGTGATCTTGTAGGCGGTGAGCAGCCGCGACAGGGTGCGCAGCGTGAAGTCGAAACCGATCACACCGTTGCCGACGCGCAGCGGGATGCCCGCGGAAATGCCGGCATCGCGAGTCTGGGCGAAGCGATAGGGTTCGGTGAGGATCGCGGCCTTGGCCTTCATCGCCTCGACGTACCAGGGACGCGTGCGCGGATCGTACGGGGTGGAGAGGCTGCGGGCGGGGCCGTGCGTGCCGTCGGGTGCGTAGAACCACCAGGTCTCGGGGCGTGGCGGCGTCCCCGCCTCGATCACGCGCACCACGATCGCTTCGCCGTCCGGCGCGTCGAGTTCGAGGCGCTGGTCAATGCTCAACGTCTCGAGCTGGCCGGCATAGATGAAGCTGCCGTCGGCGTAGCCGACGAAGGCGGCCTGAACCGCGCGATGGCGCCGCAGCATGTCGATGAGCTGATGCCGGCGCTCCTCGTCGGTCAGGGGATTCTCGGTGGCATTGAAGCTCGGGCCGAAGGCCAGCGCCTGCCCGACCGAGATCACGACATGCAACCCGTCGGTGAGGAAACCCTCGACCGCGGTTTCGAGGTTCGACACGCGCTGGTCGGCGCTTCGCTGCTCGAGGAAGGCGACGGATCGCCATCCCAGCCACAGCAGAACGGACGCCAGCGGCACGACGACCAATGCCATCAGCGTCAGCATCGTGATGCTGAACGGAATTGATCGCCGTGCCGGGTTCATCACACCATTCAAGTCGAAGCGGAAGCCGCGAAGGCTAGGCCTTCACCGCGTTCCACTTGCAGCCGCCGTCCTGGCTCTGCGCCACCAGCGTCGGCGGCGTCGCGCCGAGGTCGGCGGTGTAGATCAGGTTCATGCGGCCGAGATTGAAGGTTCCCTGATACACGTTGGGACGGATCGGCTTCAGCTTGACGTCGATTCCGCCCGCCGACTTGATCTCGGCCTGACCGTTCACGATCTTGAACGTGTGTTCCCGTGTGAATGACGAATCGGCCTGGATGCAGCCCGAGATGCTGTTGGGGTTCTCCTTGAACCAGAACTTCACCTCGGCATCCTGCTGGGCCGCGGCGGCGAGCGGCATCAGGCCCACCAGGGCAAGCGTGGCGAATTTTTTCACGAGCATGGCTGTTCTTCCTTCATGGGCCGGGGCTGCCGCCCACTCTACAGCGGACGGACCGCCCCGTCAGTCTTTGCTGCGCAGCAGTCCGTAGGCGCCGCCGGCCAGCAGCCCGCCCAGCAGCGGCGCCAGCCAGAACAGCCAGAGCTGCGACAGGGCCGCGCCGCCGGCGAACAGGGCCGGTGCGGTGCTGCGAGCCGGGTTCACGGACGTATTGGTCACGGGAATGCTCACCAGGTGGATGAGGGTCAGAGCAAGACCGATCGCGAGACCGGCCATCCCCGGCGTGACCCGCTTGTCGGTGGCGCCCAGGATGACGGTCACGAAGCCGAAGGTCATCACGACCTCGATCACCAGCGCGGACAGCAGACCATATTTGCCGGGCGAACGGTCGCCGTATCCGTTGGTCGCGAAACTACCGATTTCCGCGCCGGCCTTGCCGGTGGCAATGACATAGAGGATGGCGGCGCCCGCGATCCCGCCCAGCACCTGCGCGACCACGTAGTGCACCACCTCGCCCATGGGATGGCGGCCCGCGACGGCGAGGCCCACCGTCACCGCGGGATTGAAGTGTCCGCCCGATACGCCACCGACCGCATAAACCATGGTGAGGACGGTGAGGCCGAAGGCCAGCGACACGCCCAGGAAACCGATGCCGAGTTGCGGGAAGCCCGCCGCCAGAACGGCGCTGCCGCACCCACCCAGCACCAGCCAGGCAGTTCCCAGAAATTCTGCATAAAGGCGATTGCTGATCGGCATCGTTCTCTCCCCGAGTTGGCCGGGGCGGAGTCTACGCCTTCACGGACCGGGCCACCCGCACTTTCGCACGCGCCGTGCTTCTTTGCATGACTGTGGACGATCTCCCGCAGCGCAACAGGCGAAGCGTAACCGGAAGGAAATCTGCCGGTCATGGAAGCGAACTAGCGTCCCGCCCTCGTCACCGGGGAGTTCCGCACCATGTTCCTGCGCCGCCGAAGCCTGATCGCCGCATCGGGCCTTGCCGCCACCAGCTTCGCCCTGCCGCGTGTCGCGCTCGCGCAGGCCGACCGCCGCCCCTCGATCACCATTGCAGTGCAGCAGATCGCCAACAGCGCTGCCCTGGAGCCCTTGCGCGAGCAATCCAACGTCGGCCAGCGCGTCTTCTCCTTCATGTTCGAGCGCCTGATCATGCAGGACCTGCTCGCGAAGCTGGAAGAAGTGCCGGGCCTCGCCGAGAGCTGGAAGCGCCTCGACGACCGCACCGTCGAGTTCACCCTGCGCAAGGGCGTAAAGTTCCACAACGGTGACGAGATGACTGCCGACGACGTGGTCTTCACCTTCAGCCGCGACCGGATGTTCGGCCCGGACTACGACATCGCCTCGACCAAGACGCTGTTCACCTCGGTACTGATCCGCGATTCGGTGCAAGGCAAGAACCTGCCGCCGGAAGTGCCGGCCGTCGCCAAGCGCCTGTTCCCGGCGCTGGAGAAGGTCGAGGCGGTCGACAAGTACACGGTGCGCTTCACCAACCGCACGCCCGACGTGACCATGGAAGGCCGCATCGGGCGGCTCGGCAGCGACATCGTCTCGCGCCGCGCCTACGAGGAATCGAAGAGCTGGCTCGACTGGGCGCGCGCGCCGGTCTCGACCGGCCCCTACAAGGTGCGCGCCTTCGCACCCGACCAGTCGCTGACGCTCGATGCGCATGACGACTATTGGGGCGGCCGGCCGCCGCTGAAGAGCGTGACCATCATCGTGGTGCCGGAAGTCTCGACCCGCATCAACGGCCTGCTGGCCGGCCAGTTCGACTTCATCTGCGATGTGCCGCCCGACCAGATCCCCGGCATCGAGAAGAACCCGAAATTCGAGGTGCTGGGCAGCACCATCGTCAACCACCGCATCACGGTGTTCGACAAGAACCATCCCCGCCTCGCCGATCCGCGCATTCGCCAGGCCTTCACCCACGCCATCGACCGAAAGGCGATCGTCGACGCGCTATGGTCGGGCCGCACGCGCGTGCCGGCCGGCCTGCAATGGGAATTCTACGGCCCGATGTTCGTCGAGAACTGGACGGTGCCGGCCTACGACCTCGGCAAGGCCAAGGCGCTGCTGAAGGAGGCCAACTACAAGGGCGATCCGATCCCGTACCGCCTGCTCAACAACTACTACACCAACCAGGTTTCGACGGCGCAGGTGCTGGTCGAGATGTGGCGTGCCGCCGGCCTCAACGTGCAGATCGAGATGAAGGAGAACTGGCAGCAGGTGTTCGATGCGAACAGCCCGCGCGCCGTGCGCGACTGGTCCAACAGCGCCGGCTTCAACGATCCGATCTCCTCGATCGTGGCGCAGCACGGGCCGCAAGGCCAGCAGCAGCAGGTCGGCGAATGGACCAACGAGGAGATGAACAAGCTCTCCGTCGCGATGGAGATCGAGACCGACATGGGCAAGCGCAAGGCGATGTTCCGGCGCATGCTCGAAATCTGCGAGCGCGAGGACCCCGCCTATACGGTGCTGCACCAGAACGCGACCTTCACCGCCAAGCGCCGGGACATCAAGTGGAAGGCCTCGCCGTCCTTCGCCATGGAGTTCCGCGCCAACAACTTCTCGGTCTGAGGGCCGCGCGATGACGGCGCCCCTCGTCGCGGTCCGCGGCCTCACGGTCGATTTCGCGGGCGGCGCGCAAGCCTCGCGCGCCGTCGACGGCGTGACCCTCGAGGTCGCGCCCGGCGAGGCGCTGGGCATCGTCGGCGAATCGGGCTCGGGCAAGAGCGTGACCTGGCTCGCGGCGCTCGGTCTCCTGCCGGCCAAGGCACGCGTCGCCGGCTCCGTCCGCCTCGAAGACCAGGAACTGGTCGGCGCCTCGCGTGGCGACCTCGAACGGGTGCGCGGCAAGCGCATCGCCATGATTTTCCAGGACCCGTCGAGCTGCCTCAATCCCGTCCATCGCATCGGCCGGCAACTCGTCGAGGCGCTCGGCCTGCATCGCGGCCTGAGCGGACGGGCTGCCGAGACGGAGGCGCTGCGCCTGCTCGACCAGGTCGGCATTGCCGACGCGCGCCGGCGCCTCTCCGACTATCCGCATCTTCTGTCCGGCGGTCTCAACCAGCGCGTGATGATCGCCATGGCGCTCGCCGGCCAGCCCGACCTGCTGGTCGCCGACGAACCCACGACGGCGCTCGACGCGACGATCCAGGCGCAGATCCTGGCGCTGCTCGCCAGCATCCGCCGCGACACCGGCATGGCGCTGGTGTTGATCAGCCACGATCTCGGCGTCGTGGCCGAAAACGTCGACCGCGTGGCCGTGATGTATGCCGGCCGGCTGGTCGAGGAAGCGCCCGGCGCCGATTTGTTCGACGCGCCGCGTCATCCCTACACGCAGGGTCTCCTGGCGGCGCTCCCGGCACTCACCGGTCCGCGTCGTCGGCTCACCGCCATTCCCGGCACCGTGCCCGATCCCGGCACCATGCCGGCGGGC
>LSKJ01000499.1 GCA_001557035.1 Rhodospirillaceae bacterium CCH5-H10
GCTTCGCCGCACGCTGCGGCGGCTGCAGCACGCCGACAATCCCGCGACCTCGACACTCAATGCCCGCGCCGATGCGCTGATCGGCCGGATCATCGTCCTCGACGAGCCGATTCTGAACGGGCGCGGCAGGGTGGTGCTGGGCGATGGCAGCTGGAGCGTCACCGGTCCCGACATGGTGAAGGGCGCCAAGGTGCGGGTGAAGTCGGTGAACGGCAACGATCTGGCCGTCGAGCCGTCGCCATGAGACGCAGGCTTCTTCTGGCACTTCCGGGACTGCTGGCGCTCAAGACCGCGAGCGCCCAGACGCCCTATCCGACAAAGACCGTCCGCCTGATGGTCGGCGCCAATGCCGGCGGCGGCACCGACATCGTGGCCCGCATGCTGGTGGAGAAGCTGGCCGAATCGATGAAGGGCACCTTCGTCGTCGAGAACAAGCCGGGCGCGTCCAACACGATCGCCGCCGATCTCACGGCCAAGGCGCCGCCCGACGGACACACGATCCTCGTCGCGACCAACACCGGGCAGGCCATCGCGCCGCACCTGCTCAAGCTCGGCTTCGACCCGATCAAGGACCTGATTCCGATCGGCCTCGTGGTGAACGTACCCAACGTGCTGGTGGTCGGCGCCTCGGTGCCGGTCAACTCGGTGGCCGAACTGATTGCCGCGATGAAGGCAAAGCCCGGCGAGTTCAAGTATGCCTCCTCGGGCGTCGGCAGCACGCAGCACATCGCGGGCGAGGCCTTCGACGTGGCGGCGGGCGTGAAGGGCCTGCATGTCCCCTACAAGGGCAGCGCCCAGGCGCATCTCGATATCATCGGCGGAAACGTGCAGATGATGTTCGACACGACCTCGTCGGCGATGGGCCAGATCAAGGCCGGCAAGTTCAAGCCTCTGGCCGTCACCTCCGATCGTCGCAGCAGCGAGCTGCCCGACGTGCCGACGCTCGCCGAAGCGGGGCTGCCGGGTTTCGACATGACGACCTGGTACGCCGTCTATGTGACGGCGGGCACGCCGCCTGACGTGGTGGCGAAGCTGCAGGCCGAACTGATCCGCATCGTGGCGCTGCCCGACGTGCAGGCGAAGCTGCGCGGGCTCGGCGGGCAGCCGGGCACGATGAGCGTGGAGCAGTTCACGCGCTTCAACGCCCAGGAATACGAGCGCTTCGGCCGCTTGATCCGCGAGGCCAACATCAAGTCGGAGTGATTCCCGAAGCATCTTGCCAGTATTTAACTAATAGGTTAAGTATTGGCCGGACTTCGGGAGGATGGCGATGGAACGGTCTTACGGCTGGGTGATCGTCGGCGCCGGTGCGCTGATGGGCTGCGTCGCCATCGGTGCATTGTTCTCGCTGGCGGTCTTCCTGCAGCCGATGTCGGAAGCGACCGGCTGGTCGCGCACCGGCATATCCAGCGCGATGACTCTCGACTTCCTGGCCATGGGCGTCGCAGCCTTCGGCTGGGGCGCACTCAGCGACAGGTTCGGCCCGCGCATCGTCGTCCTGTCGGGCGCCCTTCTGCTGGGGCTCGGCCTCGCGCTGGCCAGCCGGGCCACCAGCCTGCTCGAGTTCCAGCTCATCTACGGCATCGTGGTCGGCGTTGCCGCGGGCGCGGTGTTCGCGCCGATGATCGCCACCGTCACCGGCTGGTTCGACAGGCATCGCAGCCTGGCTGTCTCGCTGGTGTCGGCCGGCATGGGCGTGGCGCCCATGACCATCTCGCCCTTCGCGCAGTGGCTGATCTCCGCTCACGACTGGCGGACCGCGATGCTGACCATCGCCATCGGTGCCTGGGCGCTGCTGGTCCCGGCGGCGATGCTGGTTCGTCGCCCACCGGAGGTCACGGCCGCATCGCCCGGAATGCCGGCGGAGGGTGGAGAAGGAATGAAAGTGGGGCAGGCGCTGCGCTCGCCGCAGTTCATCGTGCTCTCGCTCACCTTCTTCTGCTGCTGCGCGGCCCATTCCGGCCCGATCTTCCACACGGTGAGCTATGCGCTCGCCTGCGGCCTGCCGGCGATGACGGCGGTGACGATCTACAGCGTCGAGGGGCTGGCGGGGCTGGGCGGTCGCATCCTGTTCGGCCTGCTGGGCGACCGCTACGGCGCGCGCAGGATCGTCGTCGTCGGGTTGATGGTCCAGGCTATCGGGGCGGGCAGCTACTACTTCACGCGCGACGCCGGGGAGTTCTATGCCGTCGCGATCCTGTTCGGCATGGCCTATGGCGGCGTGATGCCCCTCTACGCGGTGATCGCCCGCGAATACTTTCCCATGCGCATCATGGGCACGGTGTTCGGCGGCGCGGCGATGATCTCCAGCCTCGGCATGGCGCTGGGCCCGGCGGTCGGCGGCTGGATCTTCGATACCTTCCACGGCTACGGCTATCTCTACATCGCGTCCTTCGGCATTGGCCTCGCGGCGGTGGCCATGGCGCTGGCATTCCCGCCGTTCCCGGCCTCGCAACGCGGCACGGAGGCCCAGCCGGCGTAAAATATGCGCAGGCAGCGCAACGCTGCAGCGGCTCTCCGAGTTGATCGGGTAACAGAACCCGGAGACTTCGATGAAAGTGGCCCTGTCTGCCGTCCTTCTGATCGCCGTCTGCGGTGCGGCTTCCGCCCAGCCGCAGCGCTTCAATTCCGACTTCAGCACCATGCAGGAGTCCGGCCCGCCGGTGGCCGGCGGCAACGGCACGACGGTCGGTCCGAACTGGAAGAACCAGGCGACGTCGCCGATGCCCGGCTCCCAGGAAATCAGCGAGCTGCCGCGCTATCCGATCACGGAAGAGCCGATCTGGGGCAGGCCGATGGCGACGCCGGCGAGAAAGCCACCGCCGCGCGCCCAGCAATAGCGCTAGATGATCGCTTCGCCGTCCTTGAGGAAGGCTTCGAGCGCCTGCTCGTGCGGAGCGAGGTCGAGGCCCTGCGCGGCGATCCAGTCGTCGTTGTAATAGGTATGCCCGTAGCGTTCGCCGCCGTCGCAGATCAGCGACACCAATGATCCTGTGCGGCCCTCGGCCTTCATGCGCGACGTGAGGATGCACAGCGCCACGAAGTTGGTCCCAGTCGATCCGCCCACCTTGCGGCCGAGCAGGCGCGACAGGACCCGCATGCCGGCCAGCGACTGCGCGTCGGGCACCCGCATCATGCGATCGATCATGTTGGGCATGAACGAGGGCTCGACCCGCGGGCGGCCGATCCCTTCGATGCGCGAGCCGCGATCGCAGGTCGCTTGCATGTTGCCTTTCGAGAAGGCCTCGAAGAAAGCCGAGAATTCGGGATCGGCCACGCACAGACGCGTCGCGTGGCGCATGTAGCGGATGTAGCGGCCGAGCGTCGCCGTCGTGCCGCCCGTGCCGGCACTCATCACGATCCAGGTCGGCACGGGATTGGGCTCGCGGCTCATCTGCTCGAAGATCGATTCGGCGATGTTGTTGTTGCCGCGCCAGTCGGTCGCCCGCTCCGCGTAGGTGAACTGGTCGACGTAGACGCCCTTCAGCTCCGTGGCGAGTTTCTCGGCGGCGGCATAAATGCCGCTTCCGTCGGCGATGAGATGGCAGGTGCCGTGCCGCCGCTCGATCTCGGCGATCTTCTCGGCCGAGGTCGAGGCCGACATCACGGCATGGAAGGGCAGGCCGAGAAGGCGGGCGAAGTAGGCCTCCGAGATCGCCGTCGAGCCCGACGAGGCCTCGACGATGGGGGTGTCGTGACGGATGCGCCCATTGCAAATCCCATAGAGGAACAGCGAGCGCGCCAGCCGGTGCTTGAGGCTGCCGGTCGGATGGGTCGATTCGTCCTTGAGATAAACGTCGATCCCGTCGAGCACCGGCAGGTCGAGGCGCAACAGGTGGGTGTCGGCCGAGCGGCGCTGGTCGTTGCGGATCAGCTCCAGCGCGTGGCGGGACCATTCGGCATCGTTGTGACGGGCCACCGCCTCGTCGAGAAGCTGCAGGTGCGTCATGGTCCGCTCGCCGTTCCCTCGTTCCCTGGCCTCAGCCGCCGATGATCTTCTTCTCGATCATGCAGTGGATGCCCTTGTTGCCGTCGACCGTCTGCGTGACGTGCAGGTCGGCCTGCAGGCTGCAGAGCATGTAGGCGTCCTCGGGCTTGAGGCCGGTCTTGGCGGTGATCAGCCGGATCATGTCGCGCAGCGCTTCCTTGGCGGCGTCGTCGAGATCCTGGTCGAAGCCGTGGGTGATCCAGTGCGTCGCGGTCTCGGCGCGCGGATTGTTGAGCTTCATGCCCTTGTGCACCGTGAACTTGAAGGTGCCGCTCAGGCTGGTCTCGAGCGCCGTCAGGTTGACCTCGCCGTCGCCCTGCACGCCGTGGCCGTCGCCGGTCGAGAACAGGCCGCCATCGGCGAACACCGGGAAATAGACTGTCGTGCCGACGCGGAAGTGCTTGTTGTCGATGTTGCCGCCGAAGGCGCGCGGCTCGACCGAGCTGCACTGGCCCCATTCCGGCGGCGGGGCGACGCCCATGATGCCGAAGAACGGCTTCAGCTCGATCTCGGTGCCCCACGGCATGGTGCAGACGCCGCGGTTCGAATCGATCGGAATGTGGGTCAGGCGGAAGAAGGGGAAGTCCTCCGGCAGGGTGCCCATCAGCGGGCGCTGCACGTTCCAGCCCCAGTTGGTGCGGAACTTGATGTCGAGCACCTCGACCGCCAGCACGTCGCCGCGCTCGGCGCCTTCGACGTGTACGGGACCGGTCAGGATGTGGCGGCCGATATGCGGCTTCAGCTTGGACAGAATCTCGCGATGCTCGGGCAGGACGTTGAAGGGTTCGCCGGGCAGGATTTCGGCGGCGCCGGAGACGCAATGGATGGTCGCGGTGTCGCCCGACTTGATGCGAAGCTGCGGCTCAAGCTGGCTGTCGAAATAGCCCCAGTGGCAGGTCTCGGGCGAAGAATGCAGCTCGTGGTTGGCCATTTCGATCCTCAACTGTAGTGTCCTGCGCCCGAAGCACATACCGTGCCCGGGGAATCATCTCAAATCGGACTGTTCCGTGAATTACCGCCATGGCTATCACGCCGGCAACTTTGCCGACCTGCTGAAGCATACGGCACTCTGCGAACTGCTGCGCCTGATGACGGCCAAGGACAAGAAGCTCTTCGTGCTCGATACCCATGCCGGTGCCGGCGGCTACGATCTTGCCGGGTCGCAGGCGCGCCGAACAGGCGAAGCGGAGGCGGGCATCGTGCGGCTGATGTCCGAGCCCAGGGCCGGCATGCCGGGCGCGGTCGCGCGCTACCTGGCGGCGGTCGAGGCCTACGATCGCAAGTTCGGCAAGGCCGGTGGGATAGTGCAGCGCTATCCCGGATCCCCGCGCCTGGTGCGCGCGGCGCTGCGGCCGGGCGACCGGTTCATCGCCTGCGAAAGGCATCCCGAGGAAGCGCTCAAGCTCAAGCGCGAGTTCGCGGGCGACCGTGCCGTCGAGGTCCGTCAATCGGACGGCTACCACGCGGTGAAGGAACTGCTGCCGCCGGTCGAGCGCCGCGCGCTGGTCCTGATCGATCCGCCGTTCGAGGCGAACGACGAGTTCGAGGCGCTGACGCGCGCCGTGCGCCACGGACTGCGCCGCTTCGCAATCGGCTGCTATGCGGTCTGGTACCCGATCAAGGACGAGGCGCCGGTGGCGACGTTCATCGAGTCGCTGGCCGGCGTGAAATATCTCAACATGGAACTGGACCTGGGACCACGCAGACCCGAAGGCAAGCTGGCAACCTGCGGTCTCGTCGTGATCAACCCGCCGTGGAAGTT
>LSKJ01000500.1 GCA_001557035.1 Rhodospirillaceae bacterium CCH5-H10
GGATAGCGGATCGATCCGCCATAGTCGTTGCCGTGCGCAATCGCGCCCATGCCGGCGGCGAGCGCAGCGGCGGCGCCGCCGCTCGATCCGCCGGGTGTCAGACCCTTGCCCCACGGATTGCGCGTCGGCCCGTGGAGCTCGTTGTCGGTGAACCAGCGATGCGAGAAGGCGGGCGTGTTGGTGCGGCCGACGATCACGGCACCCGCCTTGCGCAGGTTGGCGACGACCGGGCTGTCTTCGGTCGCCACCAGGTCGCGAAACGCCACGACGCCGTTGGTGGTGGCGCGGCCCTTGGTATCGACGTTGACCTTCACCGTCAGCGGCACACCGTGCAGTGGCCCGCAGGCGCCGCCGCTGCGGCGCATGGTGTCGGCCTCGCGTGCGGCCTGCAATGCCTCGTCGGCCATCACGTCGACCACGGCGTTGACCCGCGGATTTACGGACTCGATCCGACCGATGACCGATCGCGTCGCGTCCTCGCTCGAAATCGCGCCCCGTCCGATGGCCCGCGCCAGGTCGGTGGCCGACCAGCGCCAGAGTTCGTCCGTCATCCTTCGGTCTTCCGCAATCGGTCCGTCAGTCCTTGGGCTGAGGCACGATCCGCAGGTACGGCTTGGGCGCCTTCCAGCCGTTCGGATACTTCGCCTTGGCGGCTTCGTCGGACACGGCCGGGACGATGATCACGTCCTCGCCCTTCTTCCAGTTCACGGGCGTCGCCACCTGATGTTTTGCGGTGAGTTGGCAGGACTCGAGGAGTCGCAGCACCTCGTCGAAGTTGCGGCCAGTGCTCATCGGATAGGTGAGCATCGCCTTGATCTTCTTGTCCGGGCCGATGATGAACACCGAGCGCACGGTGGCGTTGTCGGCGGCGGTGCGGCCTTCCGACGTCGTGCCGGCGCCTTCCGGCAGCATGTCATAGGCGGTCGCGACCTTGAGTTCCGGATCGCCGATCATCGGATAGGTGACGGCGTGGCCCTGGGTCTCCTCGATGTCCTTCGCCCACTTGGAGTGATTGGTCACGGGATCGACCGAGAGGCCGATGATCTTGGTGTTGAGCTTGTCGAACTGCGGCTTGAGGCCGGCCATGTAGCCCAGCTCGGTGGTGCAGACCGGCGTGAAGTCCTTCGGATGCGAGAACAGGATCGCCCAGCCGTCACCGATCCACTTGTGGAACTCGATCGGACCCTGTGTCGTCTCGGCCTTGAAATCGGGCGCGGTCGAATTGATGCGAAGCGTCATGGGTGAAGTCCTCCGTTTTGCGGACCGCACCTCAACCTTTCCGCCAAGCGAGGTCAAGCCTTGGAAGGAATCCAGCTCGTGAGGCCCAATCCACCATCAACTTCTACCGTCGTACCCACCACGTAGCGGCCAAATCTTTCCGACAGGATGGCCACGGCCACCTGGGCGACGTCATCGGGCGTGCCGGCGCGGCCGAGCGGAATCCCGGCGACCAGCGCGTCGAGGTTGCCGGCGACGAAGCCGCCGCCCGGAATGGCGCCCGGCGCGATCGCGTTCACCCGGATGCCGTCGGGCGCCAGCACGCGTGCCAGTTCCTTCATCACCATGGTCATGCCGGCCTTTGAGGCGCTGTAGTGCGGAAGGTTGCGCGGCGTGTCGCGGTGCTGCGAGGTGACCAGGATCATGCGGCCCTTGATCCCGTTGTCGCGCATGTGGCGGCCGACCTCTCGGCCGAGGAAGAAGCCGGAGCGCAGGTTGATGTCGGTCATCAGGTCCCACGTCTCCTCGCTGACCGACAGCGGCGTGTCGGCTTCCAGCCGGCGCGGGCTGGCGGCATGGACGAACAGCGAGATCGTACCGAGCTTCTTCACCGCACCGTCGAGCAGGCTTTTCCAGCCGTCACGCTTCGAGAGGTCGGCGCCGAGGAAATCGATGCCGTCCTCGGCCGGCGGCGCGGCGATGTCGCTTCCGAGTACGATCGCGCCCTCGGCCTTGAGTGCCTTGGCAATTCCGCGGCCGATGCCGCCGGCGCAGCCGGTGATCAGGGCGCGCTCGCCCTCCAGAAGTTTCATGCTCATGCCCATCATGCTAGCAGGACAATCGAAGGGAGACAGTATTGGCGAAGATGCGGCTGGACGTGGCGCTGGTCGAACGCGGGCTCGTGGAAACACGCGCCGCCGCGCAGCGGCTGGTCATGGCCGGGCTCGTCTTCTCGAACGACCGGCGGCTGGAGAAGGCGGGGCAGGCGGTCGCGGCAGACACGCCGCTCGAAGTGCGTGGACAGCTCCATCCCTATGTCTCGCGCGGCGGACTCAAGCTCGAGAAGGCACTCGACCATTTCACCATTCCCGTCACGGGACGCATTGCCCTCGATGTCGGCTCCTCGACCGGCGGCTTCACCGACTGCCTGCTGCAGCGCGGCGCGGCGAAGGTCTACGCGGTGGATGTCGGGACCAACCAGCTCGCGTGGAAACTGCGCACCGATCCGCGCGTCGTGTCGATGGAGAAGACCAACATTCGCGACGTGACGCGCACGCAGATTCCCGAACCGGTCGATCTCGTCGTCTGCGACGCCTCGTTCGTCGGCCTGCGGCTGGTGTTGCCCGCGGCTCTCGCGCTTGCCGCACCGGGCGCGCATCTCGCCGCACTGATCAAGCCGCAGTTCGAGGTCGGCAAGGGCCGGGTCGGCAAGGGCGGCATCGTGCGCGAGCCGGAGCTTCACGCCGAAGTCGTGGAGACGATTTCTTCGTGGCTGGGCGAGCAGCCTGGCTGGCAGGTGCTGGGCGTGACGGAAAGCCCGATCACCGGGGCGGAAGGTAACAAGGAGTTCCTGATTGCAGCTCTTTTGTCATCCTGAGCGGAGCGAAGGATCCTTCGCTGCGCTCAGGATGACAATGAAGAGGTGCTAGCGAATCGCGTACGTCACCCTGAACTTGTTGTTGTCGGCCAGCGTCTCGAACGACGCGAAGTTCGCCTTCAAGAGCGGCTCGTAGGGCAGACCGCGATTGGCGACCATGTAGAAGCGCCCGCCCGCCTTCAGCGCGCGGGCGGCGACGGCGATGAAGCCCTGGCCGAGCGCGGGCTCGGCGGCACGGCCGGCGTGGAAGGGCGGATTGCAGACGATGGCGTCATAGCTCGCGGGCGCGGCTTCGTTGATCAGATCGAGCCAATGGAACGTCGCGCGCGGGTCGGTGACGTTGGCGCGCGCGGCTTCGACGGCGCGGTGCTCGGCGTCGATGCCGTCGATGGCGGTGACCGCAGGACAGGTCGCCAGCACGTGCCGCGTCAGGAAACCCCAGCCGCAGCCGAAATCGGCGACATGGCCTGCTAGATCACCGGGAAGGTGCGCGGCAAGGAGGGCAGAGCCGTCGTCGATGTGATCCCAGGAGAAGACACCCGGCTGGCTCTGCCAGGAACCGTCGCCGACCGGCTGCAAGGTGGCGAGCTTCTGCCAGTAGTCCGGCGGCGTGCGGTCGCCCTTGCTGAACCAGAAGACGCGGCTGTGGAACTTCGAGAGCGTGTCGACGCCGCCGAAGGCCTTGCCGACGCGCTTCTCGAGGCTCGCGGCGCCGTCGTCGTTGGCGCCGGCGCAGACGAGCGTTCCTCCGGGCGCCAGCAGTGCCCAGCCGCGCGCGATGTTGGCGAAGTTCTCTTCCTTGTGCTTGGTCAGCAGCACGAGGCCGAGTTCATGCCCGCCGCTCTCCAGCCGCGGCACGGCCTGCTTCAGGCGAAGGAAGGCCGGCCGGAACGACTGCTCCGCGTCGATCTCCGCGAAAGGCGGATCCTCGGCGCGCAGGAAGAACGCCCGCCTTTCGGCGAGCGCTCCGGTGTCGAAGGCATGGGCGAGGGCGCGTGTCGCCTGGCTCACGGAACGAGGACGGCCCGCCCCATGATCAGGCCCTTGCGCAGTTCCTGCAGCGTGGCATCGGCCTCGTCGAGCTTGCGCGTGACGACCGGCACGGGCGTGACCTTGCCGGCCGTGACGAGGTCCATCATCTCCTTCATCTCGCCCGGGCTGCCGGTAACGGAGCCCACGATCTGGCAGCCGGTGAAGGCGAACATCGGCATCGGCAGCGAGAAGGTGCCGCCGAACAGGCCGACGACGACCAGCCGTCCGCCGCGGGCCAGCGCCTTGACGCCAAACTGGGCGGTGCTGTCGGCGCCCACGAAGTCGATGGCCGCACCGACGCCGGTACCGTCCGTCAGTTCGAAGACCTTCTTCCGGGCGTCCTTGTCGCGCGGATCGATCGCCGCGATGGCGCCGTTGTCGAGCGCCAGTTTGCGCTTGTTCTCGTCGATGTCGGCCACGATCGGAGCGCGGCCGAGCACGGATTGGGCGAACTTCACGCCCATCAGGCCGACGCCGCCGGCGCCGATCACCAGGATCGGCTTGCCGCCGTCCTCGCCGACCGTCTTCTTCACGGCGCTGAAGGCGGTGATGCCGGAGCAGGCGTACAGGCAGGCCAGATCGGTCGGTATGTTGCCATAGGGATAGAGATACTTCGCGTCGGGCACGAGGACATGGTCGGCATAGCCGCCATCCTTGTTGACGCCGAGCGCACGCGGGGCGGGGCAGAGATGCTCGCGGCCGTTCGTGCAGTACCAGCAGGTGCCGCAGCCGATCCACGGATAGACGACGGCCTTGTCGCCGACCTTCGCGCCCTTGGCGTCGGGACCCAGCGCCACGACCTCGCCCACGATCTCGTGGCCCATCGTGCGCGGCGGGTTCATCGTCTTCTGGGTCGACACCTTGTTGCCGCCGCCCATGTCGAAGAAGCCTTCCCACAGGTGAACGTCGCTGTGGCAGACGCCGGCGGCCGTGACCTTGACGAGGACCTCGGCACCCTGCGGCGCGGGATTGCTTTCCTCCACCTTCTGCAGCGGCTGGCCGAATTCGACGACCTTGTAGCTCTTCATTGGGACTCTCTCCATTACGAACCGAGGCGGAGAATAGGCCGAAAGGCACGCCGCGTCAGCGTTGCCGGCGACACAGCGAAACCAGCAAAATGATCCCCATTCAATATTATCGGAAGTTTCGAAAATCCGATTTACTTACGAGGATCGATCCGCCACGATCCAATTCAACGACGTTCAAATCAAACAAGCGTCGAAGGAGGAAGCGGATGCGCGAGCGGATGGGCTCATGGCGGCGTCGCCATGTCTTGGCGGGTTTGTTGGGTTCGACGGCGATGTTGTCCGCGCCGGCCATTCTGCGAGCGGCGCCTTCGGGCAAGCCGGTGCGGGTCGGTGGCACGCTCTCGCTGACGGGCTTCCTCGCGCAGACCGCGGTCATCCACAAGATCGCGTCCGAGATCATGGTCGAAGAGATCAACAGCCGTGACGGTTTCCTCGGCCGGCCCGTCGAGTACGTGCTGCTCGACGATCAGTCCAAGCCCGATGTTGCCCGCAGCCTCTACGAGAAGCTGATCACCGTCGACAAGGTCGACCTGATCCAGGGCCCCTATGCGACCGCGCCGATCCTGGCGGCGATGGGCGTGGCCCAGCGCTACGGCAAGGTGATCGTCCAGAGCAGCATGGGCATCCCAAAGCTCCAGACCTACGACATGGCGTTTCCGGCGACGCCGTTCGGTCCGGAGCCCGACAAGAGCTATCCCAACGTGATCCTCGATGCGATGGCGAGCCTGCCTGCACCCCCCAAGACCATGGTGATCCTGACCAGCAAGTTCCCCTCGGCGCAGTTCATGGCGCAGGGGATGAAGGTCGAGGCCGAGAAGCGCGGCGTGAAGGTGCCTCTCTATCTGGAATACGAGGCGGGCAACCGCGACTTCGGTGCCATCGCCGCCCGCGTGAAGGAGGCGAACGCCGATTTCCTGTGGGTCGGCTCGCTGGGGCTGGAGAGCAACCAGATCCTCGAGGCCTTGAAGAAGCTCGAATACGCACCGAAGGGCAGCTTTCACCTCTATCCGGCGCCGGGGCCGCTGGCGCTGTCGCCCGACGGCAATCTCGCCTGGTCGTCGACCTTCCTGGAACCGGACGAGCCCTTCATGAGCCGGCCGGGCGTTCGCAAGATCGCCGAGGCCTACAAGGAGCGTGCCACCAAGGCGAACCTGCCGTATCCGCTGATCGATGCGCAGGCCGCCGGCATGGTGTCGGAATGGCAGATTCTCGAGCAGGGCGTGAACGGCGCCAAGAGCCTCGACGACAAGCAGATCGCGGCCTTCCTGAAGAAGAACGTCGTGAACACGATCTACGGGCCGCTGAAGTTCGACGGCCTCTACAATCACGGCGCCCCGGCGCAGCTCATCCGCCAGGTGCAGAACAAGGAATGGAAGGTCGTCTGGCCCAGGGAGTTCGCGGCGCCCGGCGTGAAGTTGCTGCCGTAACCGACGGATGCCAAGCGCAACGCTACTCGGTCAGGCGCTGATCTCGGGCGTCCTGGCCGGCGGGATGTATGGATTGCTGGCGCTGGGACTCAGCCTGAGCTGGGGCCTGCTGCGGCTGGTCAATCTCAGTCATTTCGCACTCGCCTTTCTCGCGGCCTACCTGACCTACGAGCTAGGCACAACCTATCACGTCGCGCCGTGGTGGTCGGTGTTGATCATCGTGCCATCGATGTTTGCCATCGGCCTGGCGCAGCACTGGGTATTCGTGCGCTTCAAGGTGAACGAGCTGGGCTCGCTGCTGATCACCTTCAGTTTCGCGGTCATGCTCGAAGTCGGTATCCAGCTCTACTGGACCGCCGACTATCGCCGCTTCGAAACGCATTACGCGACGTGGTCGATCAAGGCAGGACCCTTCTACATCCCGGTGCTTGAACTGATCCTGTGTCTCGTGGCCGGCGTGCTGGCCTGGGGGACATGGCTGTGGCTGCGCAAGACCTATGTCGGCAAGGCGCTGCGGGCGAGCGCGGAGGATGCCGACATTGCCGCGGCCTATGGCGTCGATCATCGCAAACTCGCCTATCTGCTGTCGGGCATCGGAGCCGCCTATGCCGGCGTCGCCGGCACCTTCATCGCCCTGATCGCGACCCTGGCGCCAGCCCAGATCTGGGCCTGGCTGGGTGTCGTCTTCGCCGTGGTCATCATCGGCCGGCTCGGCAACCCGCTGGGCGCGCTGGCCGCCGGCATGCTGATCGGCGCCAGCGAATCCATCGCCATGGCGGTCTTCAGCCCGGCCTGGGCGCCGGTCGTATCCTTCTCGGTGCTGATCGCCATCCTTCTGTGGGATCCGGAGTGGTCATGACAGCCGGGCAAACCCTTCCGAAAGCGGCCGCCGCGCTCGGCATCTTGGTCTTTGCGATCCTGCCGACGGCAGGTCTGCCGGCCTTCTACGATTCGTTCTTCTACCTCGTCTTCTTCTGGGTCTCGCTGTCGACGAGCTGGGCGCTGCTCTCGGGCTTTGCCGGCTATTTCAGCCTGGGCCATGCCGCGTTCTTCGGCGTCGGCATGTACACGACAGCGACGCTGACCACGAAGGCGAACGTGCCATTCCTCGTGACGGTGCCGGTCGCTGCGGCGATGGCGGCCTTGCTGGGCGTCGGCATCGGCGCGGTCGTGTTCCGCATGAAGCGGCTGCGCGGCGAGCTGTTCGCGCTGCTGACACTCGCCGTCACCTTCGTCATCGCCACGATCATCCTCAACACGCCGATCGACGGCGGCGCCGGCGTGTTCATGAGCGCCGTGCCGATGCCGAACCTCATGCCGACCCAGACCGGCACGATCTACGTGCTGGGCTTCGCGATGTGCGTGCTCACGCTGGGGATCGCCTGGTGGGTCGCCCATTCACGCCTCGGCCTCGGCCTGTTCGCCATCCATGATGACGAGGACGTGGCCGAAGCCAAGGGTGTGCCGACCATCCGCTACAAGCTGATCGCCTTCGCGCTCTCGGCAGGAATCGCCGGCGCCGTCGGCGGCATTCATGCGATGTATGTCGGCTTCCTCACGGTGGCGGGCACGTTCGAACTCACTGTGCCGCTCTATGTCGTGTTGATGAGCGTGCTGGGTGGCTCGCGCAACTGGTTCGGTCCGGCGATCGGCGCGACGGTCATCACCGCGCTGCTCTACGCCTTCATCAGCGGCGGCGAGGCGATGGTCGGCCGCGCCGTGGTCGGCCTGATCCTGATCCTCGCCATCCTGTGGCTCCCCGACGGCGTCGTGCCGGCGATCCAGGCCTGGATGAAGCGGCGGCGCCGTGTCGAGGCCAAGCCGCATGCCGCCGTGGTACCTGCGGTGCCGGACAGGCCGCATCAGATCGGATCCCGCAACATCCTCGAGGCGAGGGGCGTGACGAAGCGGTTCGGCGGCCTGCAGGCACTGGCCGGTGTCGACCTCGACGTGCGCGAGGGTGAGATTCTGGGGCTGGTCGGACCGAACGGCTCGGGCAAGACCACGCTGATCAACGTCATCTCGGGCTTCTATCCGCTGAGCGGCGGCACGATCATGGTCGACGGTGCGGAGATCGGCCGCCTGCCGGCGCACGAGATCGCACACCGGGGTATCGCGCGGACCTACCAGATCCCGCGGCCGTTCGTGAACATGACGGTGCTCGACAATGTGTCGATGGCCGCGACCTTCGGCGGGCCGCCGCGCACCGCCGCCGAAATCCGCGAGGAGGCGCTGCACTGGATCGGTTTCACCGGTCTTGCCGGCAAGGAGGAGGCGCTGCCGGCCGAGCTGAACCTGCATGAGCGCAAGTTCCTGGAACTGGCGCGCGCGCTGGCGGCCAAGCCCAAGCTGCTGCTGCTCGACGAAGTCCTGTCCGGCCTCAATCCGGCCGAGGTCGACAATGCCATCCGTCTGGTGCGCGCCATCCGGGCGCAGGGCGCCACCATCGTCTTCGTCGAGCATCTCATGCGCGCCGTCGTCGAACTCTCCGACCGGGTCGCCGTCCTGAACGAAGGCAAGCTCTTCGCCCTGGGGGCGCCGCGCGAGGTCATGCGCGATCCCCGTGTCGTCAGCATCTATCTGGGCAAGGCCTATGCTGCTTGAAGTTCGCAATCTCCACGTCGGCTATGGCGACGCGCCCGCCGTGTGGGACGTCTCGATCGAGGTCGATGCCGGCGAGATCGTTTCCGTCATCGGACCCAACGGTGCAGGCAAGACGACGCTGATCAACGCGATCGCCGGGATGTTGCGATCGCGGCAGGGACATCTTCGCTTCGATGGCGTCGACATGACCCGCGTGCGCCCGCACGGCTTTTGCGAACAGGGTATCGCCCTGGTTCCCGAAGGACGCCGGCTCTTTACAAAGATGACGGTCGAGGAGAACCTCGAGCTGGGCTGCTACCTGCCCCGGCCGCGGGCGGCGAGGGCGGAATCGCTGGAGAGGGTCTACGGCCTGTTCCCGATCCTTCGCCAGAAGCGGGCGCAGCTGGCCGGCGAGCTGTCCGGCGGGCAGCAGCAGATGGTGGCGATCGGGCGGGCGCTGATGGCGCAGCCGCGAATCGTCCTGTTCGACGAACCTTCCCTTGGCCTTGCGCCAACCATCGTCGACGACATGTTCGACATCATCGTCCGGGTGCGTGACGGCGGCGCTGCCGTGCTACTGGTCGAGCAGAACGTCATCAAGGCACTGAGCGTGGCTGACCGGGCGTACGTGCTGGAACAGGGGCGCATCGTGGCGACCGGCCTTCCGGACGAACTCATGAAGCAGCCCCATATACGCGAAGCCTATCTAGGAGTTTGATACCATATGCCCAAGACCCTTCCTGCCGTCCCGTTCGAGGGCGCCAACGAGAACCTGTCCGCAACCACCGCGCCGCAGGATGTGAGCCGCGAGGACGCCGCCACGTTCGACATCCTGCGCAAGATGCGTGAGGACATCCTCTGCTGCGTCCTGAAGCCCGACCAGAAACTGAAATTCGGCGAACTGCGCCAGCGCTACGATACCAGCGTCGGCACCCTGCGCGAGGCGCTGTCGCATCTGGTTTCGGAGGGGCTGGCGCGCACCGAGGCCGGCCGCGGCTTCCAGGTGGCGCCGATCTCGCTGGCCGACTTCCTCGATCTTTCCGAACTGCGCGTCTATCTCGAGACGAAGACGCTGGCCGATGCGATCCGCCACGGCACCGATGCCTGGGAAGCCGAAATCGTCAGCTCGTACTTCCTGTTGAGCAAGCTCGCGGCGCCCAAGCAGGACGATCCGCTCGCCGTGAAGCAGGAATGGGGCAAGCGCCACAAGCGTTATCACGACGCGCTGGTGGCGACCTGCCGGTCACCCTGGTCGCTGCACTATCGCAGCGAGCTGTTCGACCAGGCTCGCCGTTATCATTGGCTGACCATGATCCATAGCCGGCTGCATCGCCGGAACGAGCATCTGGAGATCCGCGACGCCGTTTTGGCGCGCGATTCCGATCTCGCCTGTTCGCTGCTGGAGCAGCACATCCGCACGACCGTCGAGCAGGCGGTTTCCGACGTTCCGGGATTGATCCGCGGTAACGCCAGGGCCCTCAGGCCAGCACGGCGCCGCAAGAACTAGGGAGAAGAGCCATGGACACGATTCAGAAGGCCGCGACCTACGATGTGGGAGGCGTGCGCTATCCGCGCCCGTTCAAGATCCGGCGCCTCGGCCATTTCGGCTTCAACGTCGCCGATATGGCGAAGGGGCTCGACTTCTACTCCCGTCTCCTTGGCTTCCGCGTCACCGACACGCGCGATTTCTCCAAGGTGCCGGGCCGGGAGGAGATGGCCAAGCGGCTTCAGGACCCGCGTATCGTCTTCATGAGCCACAATTCCGATCACCATGCCTTTCTATTGGCGCACAAATCGCTCGGTGCGATCTTTGGTGACGACGCCGTCTCGCGGGACGTCACGGTGAACCAGATCACCTGGCAGGTCGGCACGATGGACGAGGTGTTTGCCGCCGCCGACTATTTCCGAGAGCACGACGTCGAGATCCGTCGCGTCGGCCGCGACATGCCAGGCAGCAATTGGCACACCTACATTCGCGATCCCGACGGGCACACGGTCGAGCTCTACTACGGCATGGAGCAGATCGGCTGGGACGGCCGCTCCAAGCCGGAGTCGATGTACTACCGAGCCTTCCGCGAGACGCCTGAATTGCCGCAGATCTCCGAGGAGCAGGAGGTGCGCGACGCCATCGCCAGGGGCATCGACATCGACGCCGGCAATGTCATCAAGGACGAGACCGGCGAGGAATACGTCGTCGCCGGGACGCGCCTGCCGCGGCCCTTCAAGGTCACCAGCATCGGGCCGATGAGCCTGTTCGTGGCCGATGTCGGCGCCTCGGAAGCCTTCTACACGCAGACGATGGGCTTCCTCCGCACCGAGGTCGTGATCTGGAAGGGACATCGCTGCGTCTTCCTGCGCAACGGCAGCGAGCATCATTCCCTGTCGCTGTTCCCGAAGGCGCTGCGCGGCGAACTGGGGCTGAACCCCGACACGAGCTGCGCTTCGATGGGTATCGAGGTCGGCAGCTACCAGCAGCTTCGCGACGCGGTGAGCTACCTGAAGAAGAAGGGCGTGCCGTTCACCGACGCCATTCCGCCCGAACTCTATCCCGGCGTCGACTATGCCGCGCACATTCTCGATCCGGCCGGGCACTGCCTGATGCTGCACTACTACATGGAGCGCATCGGCTGGGACGGCAAGCCGCGCCCGGCCGAGCAGCGGCGCAAGGTCGGCAAGGACTGGCCCGAGGCGATCGAGCCGATGTCCGACACTTATGCCGATCAGACGTTCATGGGACCGTTGGGATAACGACGGCCCGAACAATGAAGAATAGGAGGAGGAAACATGAGACGAAGGACTTTGCTGATGTCTGCCGCGGCGGCGGCGGTCGGCGCACCCGCGATCGCGCGTGCGCAGGCCTATCCGTCGCAGACCATTCGGCTGATGCACGGCTACGACGCGGGCTCGAACCCTGACACGATCGCCCGTCACCTCAGCGTCCCGCTGACCGAGATCCTCGGACAGCAGATCGTCATCGAGCCGCGCCCGGGTGCGGCCGAACGGCTGGCCGCCAGCCAGATCGCGCGCATGAAGCCCGACGGCTACACGCTCTACCTGATGACCGGCGGGCAGGCGGTCGTCTCCGCGACCGATCGGACCCTGAGCTACGATCTTCTGAAGGACTTCGACTTCATCTCGATCGTCACGCGCTTTCCCTTTGTCCTCACCGTGGGACCTGATTCACGCTTCAAGACGCTTCAGGCCTATATCGACGAAGGCAAGCGCGATCCGGGCAAGCTGACCTACGGAACGTCGGGAGTCGGATCCACGCTTCATATGGCGATGGAGCTGATGCTTGAGAAGACCGGCGCCAAGATGACCCATGTTCCCTACAAGGGCGGGATCGGACAGCCCTACAACGATCTCGTCGCGGGCCGGCTCGACATGCACGTCGCGACATTCTCGAGCGCGCAGCCCCTGATGAAGACGGACAAGATGAGGGCGCTTGCCGTCACGTCGAAGGAGCGCCATCCGGGGTTTCCCGATGTGCCCACTGTCTCCGAGACCGTGGTCCCGGACTACGACGTCGTTTCGTGGCTGGGCTTCACGTCGCCGGCAGGACTGCCGCCTGCCATCCAAAATCGCCTCTACGACGCGTTCAAGCAGGCAATGGCACGACCCAACGTGAAGGCCAAGCTGGAAGAGCTGGGCAACGACACGCGCGTCACTAGCCCGGCCGAGTTCCGGGCGCAGGTCGAAGCCGACATGGCTCGCTGGCGGCCGCTCGCGCACGTCGTCAGCCAGTCCTAGAGTGAGATCGAGCGTTCGCAGGAGAGAGGCGTCATGAGCAAGTACGGAATCGGCCAGCCGGTGTTGCGTTTCGAGGATCCACGCCTGTTGCGCGGACAGGGCCGCTTCATCAACGACGTCAACCTGCACGGCCAGACCTACGCCGTGTTCGTCCGTTCGCCGCACGCGCACGCGAAGATTCGCTCGATCGACACGAAGGCGGCGGCGG
This sequence comes from Rhodospirillaceae bacterium CCH5-H10, assembly GCA_001557035.1. Classification (GTDB taxonomy): domain Bacteria; phylum Pseudomonadota; class Alphaproteobacteria; order Reyranellales; family Reyranellaceae; genus Reyranella. The sequence continues at coordinate 12,844 of LSKJ01000500.1, forward strand.
CCGCGCCCGGCGTGCTCGCCGTCTATACCGGTCACGACGTGGCCGCTGACGGGCTCGGCATGCCCAAAGCCAACATGCCGAGGAAGCGGCCCGACGGTAAGCCGATGTTCGCACCGCAGCGCCCGCCATTGATCACCGACCGCGTCCGCTATGTCGGCGATCCTGTGGCGATGGTCGTGGCCGAGACGCTCGCCGAGGCCAAGGACGCCGCCGAACTCGTCGAGATCGACTACGAGCCGATTCCCTCGGTGACGCTCACCGAGGACACGGTGAAGCCGGGCGCGCCGGCGGTCTGGGACGATTGCCCGGACAACATTTCCAACTTCGTCGAGCGCGGGAACAAGGCTGCGACGGAGGAGGCGATCAGGGGCGCGGCGAAGGTCATCAAGCGCCGCTACGTCATCACGCGCGTTCATGCCCAGTACATGGAGCCGCGCGGCACGCTCGGCGTCTACGACCAGGGCGAGGACCGCATGACGCTGTACGCGGACGTCCAGTATCCCCATCGCGTGCGCAACATGCTGGCGCAGAACGTGTTCAAGGTGCCCGAGAGCAAGATGCGGGTCATCTCGGGCGATGTCGGCGGTGGCTTCGGCACCAAGGGCTGGCAGTATGTCGAGCATCGCCTGACCCTATGGGCGGCGCGAAAGCTGCTGCGGCCGGTGAAATGGTGCTGCGAGCGATCCGAGGCGGTGATGGCCGACGAGCACGGCCGCGACAATGTCGGCGAGATCGAGCTGGCGCTCGACGCCGACAACCGGTTCGTGGCGCTGCGGCTCAACATGCTGGCAAACATCGGCGCCTATGTCGGTTCAGACCGCAACCTGCTGTCGCCCTTCGGCATGATCGGCACGGTGCTCGGCGTCTATCTGATCCCGAAAGCCTACATCAACGTGGTGGGCGTGCTGTCCAACACCAACCCCACCGCGCCCTATCGTGGGGCGGGGCGGCCGGAGGCCATCTACCTGATCGAGCGGCTGATCGACGATGCGGCGCGGGAGCTGGGGGTCGATCGCGTCGAGCTGCGGCGCAAGAATATGCTCGACGATTCGGCACTGCCGTATCAGAGCCCGGTCGGGCCGTTCTACGACTGCGGCGAGTTCCACAAGAACATGGACATGGCCCTGAAGCTCGCCGATGTGGCGGGCTATGCCGCACGAGCCGACGAGTCGAGGAAGCGCGGCAAGCTGCGCGGGCTTGGCATCATCAATGCCATCGAGCAGGCGGCCGGCACGGCGCAGCCGGAATATGCCGAGATTCGCTTCAATCCAGCCGGCACGGCTGCGCTGCTGATGGGCACCAAGGCGCAGGGCCAGGGCCATGAGACCATGTTCAAGCAGATCCTGAACGAGCGGCTGGGCATCGATCCGCACGACGTGCAGTTCATCGACGGCGACACCGATCGCGTCGCCTTCGGCATGGGCACCAACGGTTCGCGTTCGACGGTGCTGGGCGGCTCGGCGCTGTTCCTGGCGGCCGGGAAGGTGATCGAGAAGGGCAAGCGGCTGGCGGGCCATCTCCTCGAAGCGGGCGAGCAGGACATCGAGTTCGCCGATGGCATCTTCAAGGTGAAGGGCACCGACAAGACGGTGACGCTGAAGGCGGTGGCGATGGCGGCCTTCAATCCGACCAAGTGGCCGAAGAGCGGCTTCGAGGGCGGCCTGTACGAGAACGCGACCTATCTCGGCGAGAAGGACACCTATCCCAACGGCTGCCATATCTGCGAGGTCGAGGTCGATCCCGACACCGGCGAGGTCCGGCTCGACCGATATGCCGTGGTCGACGATGTCGGCACGGTGATGAACCCGACCGGACTCAAAGGCCAGATCCACGGCGGCGTGGCGCAGGGCGTCGGCCAGATCCTGGGCGAACAGGTGATCTGGGACCGCGAGAGCGGCCAGCTGCTGACCGCGAGCTTCCTCGACTACACGATGCCGCGTGCCGACACGATGTGCAGCGTCGAGGTCAAGTCCAACCCCGTGCCGACCAAGTACAATCCGCTGGGAGCCAAGGGCGCGGGCGAGGCGGGGACGGTGGGCGCGATGCCCGTGGTGATGAACGCCGTGATCGACGCCCTGGCGCCGTTGGGCGTGCGAGACATGGTGATGCCGGCCACGGCGGAGAATGTCTGGCGCGCCATCCAGGCGGCGAAGGGAGCATAGGTCCATGGGCCAGATCGTCGGCGCGGCCGTCGTTTCGCACCATCCCGGCCTGGTGCAGCCGAAGGAGATAAGGGTCCAACGCGGCAATGGCCGCGACTCCGACCTGATCGAGGGCTTCGATCGCGTGCGCGCGAAGATCGACGCGGTGAAGCCCGACACGTTCGTGCTGTTCGATACGCACTGGCTCACCACGTCGCTGCATCTCGTGGCGGGCGCGGCGCATTACAAGGGCAGCTACACCTCCGATGAACTGCCGTTCTCGATGACGCGCTTTCCCTACGACCATGCCGGTGCGCCCGCGCTCGCCGCCGAGGTCGAGAAGGTGGCGCAGGAGAAGAAGGTCGCCGCACGCAACGTCGTCGAGGAGACGCTGCCGCTGCAC
>LSKJ01000501.1 GCA_001557035.1 Rhodospirillaceae bacterium CCH5-H10
TCCCCGAGGGCGCGGACGTCCCGGCGATCACCAGGGCGATCCAGCGCGCGGGCTTCGGTGTGGCCGCCTAATATATTGAAATAAAAGGGTTTTCCAGGGATGCGCGGTGTGGGAGTAGCCTTGCTGGCTACTCGATCTTCACGCCCGCATCCTGGATGATCTTGCGCCACTTGGTGTTCTCGATGGCGATATACGCCTCGAACTCCTGCCGCGATTCCTTTGCGGGCACGAAGGACAGGCTCTTCATCTTCTCCAGCACCTCGGGGTCCTTGAGGATGCGCATCACCTCGGCGCTGAGCTTGTCGAGGATGGGCTCCGGCGTCTTGCCGGGCGCTGAAAGTCCAATCCAGCCCACCGCCACGACGCCCTGGATACCCTGCTCGGCGACGGTCGGCACGTCGGGCAGGAAGGGCGAGCGGCGTTCGTCGGCAATGCCGATGGCCTTCACCTTGCCGGATCGCACCGGTCCGACGGCCCCGGGAACGGCGTCCGACAGGAGCTGGATGTCGCCGCTCTGCAGCGCCATCTGGGCCTCGGCATTGCCCTTGAAGGGAACGTGCGTGAGCTTGATGCCGGCCGCGCTCTTCAGCATTTCCACCGCGAGATGGCTGGCCGAACCGTTGCCCGAAGAACCGTAGTTGAGATCGGCGCCGGCCTTCGCCTTGGCAACGAGATCGGCGACCGAGCCGATGCCGCTCTTCAGGCCGGTCATCAGCACCTGTGGCGTCAGCCCGATATTGGCGATCGGCGCGAAGTCCTTCTGCGGATCGTACGGCAGCTTGGGATACAGCGCCGGGCTGATCCCGTGGGTGGAGATCGTCACCATCAGCAGCGTATAGCCGTCGGGTGGCGCCTTGGCCGCGACATCGGCGCCGATCTGCCCGCCCGCACCGGGCCGGTTCTCGGCGATCACCTGCTGTCCCAAGGCCTTGGTGAGCTGGTCCGCCATCATGCGCGCGAGGATGTCCGTCGCCTGACCAGCCGGGAAGGGCACGATTATGCGGATCGGCTTGGCCGGCCACGCCTGAGCAAACGCGGAGGGAGCGACGCCCGACGCTGCGAGCAACGTGACGAGGGAACGGCGATCAAGCATTGGTGTGTCGCTGCCGGCGCCTAAGCCGCCTTCTTGTTCTGCTGGCTGGGGTGGTCGCCCGCGATCTTGAGGAAGTTCTCGAGGATCTTGTGGCCGTGTTCCGACGCGATGCTCTCGGGATGGAACTGCACGCCGTGGATCGGCAGGGTCTTGTGGCGCAGGCCCATGATGATATCGCCGGTCTCGGCGGTGACTTCGAGGTCCTTGGGGAAATCCTTCCGGTCGACGATCAGCGAATGGTAGCGGGTCGCCTGGAAAGGCGAGGGCACGTCCTCGAAGACGCTCTGGTTCTTGTGGGAGACGCCCGACAGCTTGCCGTGCATCGGCGACGGTGCGCGCACGACGTGGCCGCCGAACACCTGGCCGATCGCCTGGTGGCCGAGGCAGACGCCGAACAGCGGCACCTGTTCCTTCGCCGCGGCCCGGATCAGGTCCATGCAGATACCGGCCTCGTTGGGAGTGCAGGGGCCCGGCGAGAGCACGATGCCGGCTGGCTTCAGCGCAAGCGCCTCGTCGACCGTGATCTGGTCGTTGCGATGCACGACGCAGCGCGCGCCGAGATCGCCCAGGAAGTGGACGAGGTTGTAGGTGAAGCTGTCGTAGTTATCGATCAGGAGAAGCATGGCGGCATTCTATCCGGTCGATGCGCGGTCTCATAGGCCCCTAAGGGTCCCTCGCTGGCGCTCGGGATGACAACGATGCTGGAATTGGCGCAGTGCGCCCATCGCACAAAAATTGTCATCCCGAGCGTCAGCGAGGGACCTTTCCCTTACTTCAGTTCCGGGAAATCCTCTTCCCGGAATTCGCCGGCGCCGCGCTGGTTTTCGGCGGCGCGTTTTTCCTCGTCGCGGCGGAGTTCGACGCGGCGGATCTTGCCGGAGATCGTCTTGGGCAGATCGGCGAATTCCAGGCGGCGGACGCGCTTGAACGGGGCGAGGCGGCCGCGCAGGTGCTGGAAGATCGAGAGTGCGGTGGCGCGGTCGGGCTTGCCGCTGGCGGTGAGGGTTATGTAGGCCTTCGGCACGGCCAGCCGCATGGCGTCGGGGGCCGGCACGACCGCGGCCTCGGCAACCGCCGGATGCTCGATCAGCACGCTCTCCAGCTCGAATGGGCTGATCCGGTAGTCCGACGCCTTGAACACGTCGTCGGCGCGCCCGACGTAAGTCAGGTAGCCGTCGGCATCGCGCGAGGCGACGTCGCCGGTGCGGTAGACCGCGCCAGTGAGCGGCGCGATCGAGCCGTCATCCTGTTGGTAACCCTGCATCAGCGCCGCCGGCCGGTGCGCGAGGTCGATGCAGATCTCGCCTTCCTCCGCATCCTTGTCGTCGGCATCGAGCAGGCGGATTTTATAGCCGGGCAGGGGGCGGCCCATCGAGCCGGGCTTGATCGGCTGGCCGGGCGGATTGCCGACCTGGGTCGTAGTCTCGGTCTGGCCGTAGAAGTCGCGGATGGTGAGGCCCCAGGCCTTCTCGACCTGTTCGATCACTTCGGGGTTCAGCGGCTCGCCGGCCGCCAGTACCTCGCGCAGCGAGGTCCTGGCGGATTTCAGGTCTTCCTGGATCAGCATGCGCCATACGGTCGGCGGAGCGCAGAGCGTGGTCACCTTGTTGGCGATGACTGCATCGAGCAGATAGCGCGCGTTGAAGCGCGGCTGGTTGGCAATGAAGATCGTGGCGCCCGCAATCCACGGCGCGAAGAAGCAGCTCCACGCATGCTTGGCCCAGCCCGGCGAGGAGATGTTGAGATGCACGTCGCCGGGACGCAGGCCCAGCACGAAGATCGTGGTGAGGTGGCCCACCGGATAGCTGCGATGCGAATGCAGCACGAGCTTGGGCTTGGCCGTCGTGCCCGACGTGAAATAGAGCAGCATCGGATCGTCGGCCTGCGTCGGACCGTCCGGCGTGAACTCGGCCGGATGGTCGAGCAGCTTGGCGTAGGCGTGCCAGCCGGCGGGCGCGTCGCCGACGGCGATGCGCGTCAGGCTCTTGTCGAAACCCTCGAACTTGGCGGTCTCGCCAGCAGCGGCCACCACGTGGCGCGCCCGCCCGCGCTCGAAGCGGTCGGCGAGATCGACCGGCGTGAGCAGGGTGGTGGCGGGAATGACGACGGCGCCCAGCTTCATGGCGGCCAGCATCACTTCCCAGAGCGGTGCCACGTTGCCCAGCATCAGCAGCATGCGGTCGCCACGCTTGACGCCCAGCGCGTGCAGGCCGTTGGCGACGCGGTTGGAGCGTTCCGACAGTTCGGCGAAGGTGAGGCTCGCGGCGCCGTCGCCGACGATCGTGAGAGCGGCCTGGCTGGCCAGCGGTCCGCGCGCCAGCTCGGCGTCGAACCAGTCGAGGGCCCAGTTGAAGCGATCCATCTGGGGCCAGCGGAAGTCGCGATAGGCCGTCTGGTAGTCGCCACGGTGGGCCAGCATGAATTCGCGCGCTGCCTTGTACGTCTCGACCGTCATCGCATGCCTCGCATCTTGTTTCCGCCCTTGTTGCGATCTTGGGCACGGGCGTAGGGTGAGAGCAACAAGAAGAAAGTGCCCCCTTGGTCGTCGAGCCCCTGATCATCGCGCTGCTGCTCGCCGCAGCGCTGATGCACGCCACCTGGAACGCGATCCTCAAGTCGGATCAGTCGGACCGTCTGGCGACGTTCGGCCTGATCATGACGACCGGCACGGTGATGGGCCTCTGCATCGTGCCGTTCGTGCCGATGATCGAGGGCGCGGCGTGGAAGTACCTCATCCTTTCGGTCGCCATCCACGTCGCCTACTACTTCTTCCTGCTGAAGGCCTATTCCTATGGCGACCTCAGCCACACTTATCCGATCGCGCGCGGCCTCGGCCCGCTGCTGGTCGCGCTGGTATCGGGACGCTTCATCGGGGAGCATCTGCGGCCGCAGGACATCGTCGGCGTGTTCCTCCTGAGCTTCGGCCTGGTGGCGCTGGCCCTGCCGCTGAAGAACGTCGTGCCGCGACCGGGCAGCCGCCACGGTCTCGCGACGCTGTTCGCGGTGCTCACTGGCATCACCATCGCGGGCTACATCATCTCCGACGGGCTGGGCGTGCGCGCCGCCGGCGAGACCACGCAACACCGCATCTCCTACATCGCCTGGCTGGCCGTGCTGGAAGGGCCGTGGCTGCTGGTGCTGGCTTTCTGGAAGCGGCCGGCGACCGTCTGGGCGCACATGAAGAAGACCTGGTATCGGGGCGTCGGCGGCGGTCTGATCGCCAATACCGGCTACGGCATCGCCATCTACGCGCTGGCGCTGGGACCGATGGCCCATGTCGCGGCGCTGCGGGAGACGTCGGTGCTATTCGGCGCCCTGATCGGCACGCTGATCCTCGGCGAGCCGTTCGGGGGACGCCGTGTGGCTGCGGCGTTCGTGATCGTTTCAGGGCTTGTGCTGATGAACGGTCCGGCGCTCTTCTAGCGCCATGTCGACCCGAAACCTCGATGCCCTCATGGCGCCCCGCTCGATCGTCGCCATCGGCGCCAGCGAACGCCCCGGTTCGGTGGGCGCGGCGGTCACCCACAATCTCCTGGCTGGCGGCTTCCAGGGCGATGTTTACATGGTCAACCGCAAGGGCGGTACGATCGCGGGCCGCACGGTCTTCAAGCGCGTCACGGACCTGCCGGAGCCCGCGGACCTCGCCGTCATAATGACGCCGGCCGAAACGATCCCCGCCCTGATCACGTCCCTCGGCCAGGCAGGCACGCGGGCCGCGGTGGTGATCAGCGCCGGCCCCGGCAGCGGTGCCGATGCAGGCGTCGTCAATGCCCGCTGGCGACAGCGACTGCTCAACGCGGCCAAGCCCCATCTTTTGCGCATCGTGGGCCCCAACTGCATCGGCTACGCCGCGCCGCGGCTCGGCCTCAATGCGAGCTTTGGACCCACGCGCCTGAAGGGCGGGCGCATCGCCGCCGTGGCGCAGTCCGGCGCCGTGCTGGCCGGGCTTGCGGACTGGGGCGTCGCGCAGGGCATCGGCTTTTCGCACCTGATTTCCATGGGCGACATGGCCGACGTCGATTTCGGCGACGTGCTCGACATGCTGGCACGCGACCTCGAGACGCGCGCGGTGCTGATGTACGTCGAGGGCATCACGCAGGCGCGCAAGTTCATGTCGGCGGCGCGCGGCTTGGCGCGCATCAAGCCCGTCATCGTCCTCAAGGGCGGCCGTCATGCCGCGGCGGCGCAGGCGACGGCGTCGCATACCGGTTCGATGGCGGGATCGGCCGCCGTATACGACGCGGCCTTCGCGCGCGCGGGCCTGGTGCGCGTGCTCGGCCTCGGCGAACTGTTCGACGCGGCCGAAACGCTCGGCCACAGCATCGCGCCACGGAGCGAGCGGCTGGCAATCCTGACCAACGGCGGCGGTGCGGGCATCATCGCTACCGACCTGCTGATGGATGAGGGCGGGGAACTCGCGACCCTGCTGCCGCGCACGATCGGCAATCTCGACAAGCAGATGCCGCGCGCCTGGTCGCGCGCCAATCCCGTCGACATCGTGGGCGACGCCGACGGCGCGCGCTATGCCGCCGCGCTGAACGGACTGGCCGACGATCGCGGCGTCGGCGCGGTACTGGCCATGAACGTGCCGACCGCGCTCACCTCCTCGGTCGAGGTCGCCCGCGCCATCGTCGGCGCCCCCGGGGCGAAGGTCGTGCCGGTGATCGGCTGCTGGATCGGCGGTCCGGAGGCCCAGGCGGGCCGCAACGTGTTGCACGATGCGGGGATACCGGCCTACGACACCCCCTTGCGCGCCGTGCGCGGCTTCATGCACCTCGTGGAGTATCGCCGCGGTCAGCGGGCCCTGCAGCGCACGCCGCCCTCCGTACCGGAAGTCCGTTCCGACACCGGCCTGGTGCGCTCGATCGTGCAGGGCGCGCTGGCCGAGAAGCGCTCGGTGCTGACCGAGCCGGAAGCCAAGCGCGTTCTGGCGGCCTACGGCATTCCCGTCGTGCCGACCGAGATCGCGCGCGACGCCGCCGGTGCCGCCGCGGCCGCAGTGCGCATCGGCTTTCCCGTCGCGGTGAAGATCCTGTCCCGCGACATCACGCACAAGACCGACGTGGGCGGCGTGGCGCTCGACCTGGCGTCCGAGCAGGCGGTTCTCGACGCGGTGCGCGAGATGACCGGCAAGGTGCTGGTCGTCGCCAACAAGGCGCGCATCGACGGGTTTGTGGTTCAGCCCATGATCCGCCGACCGCATGCGGTCGAACTGATCCTGGGCGCGGCCGAGGATGCGGTATTCGGCCCGATCATCCTGGTGGGGCATGGCGGCGTGGCGGCCGAGGTGATCGACGACAAGGCGCTGGCGTTGCCGCCGCTCGATCCCGTGCTGGCCGAGGATGCGCTCAGCCGGACCAGGGTCGACAGGCTGCTGCGCGGCTATCGCGACCGCGCGCCGGCGGACCGTGCGGCCGTGGGCGAGGTGATGATACGCCTGTCGCAGCTCATCGCCGACGTCGGCGAGATTGCCGAACTCGACATCAACCCCTTGCTGGCCGACGCCGACGGCGTGATCGCGCTCGATGCGCGCATCGTGGTGCAGCCCCTCAAGAAGGGGCCGGAGCGGGCGGCGCGCTTCGCCATCCGGCCCTATCCGGTCGAGCTGGAAACGGAGGTCGAGCATCGCGGTGAGAAGCTGCGCCTGCGTCCCATCCGTCCCGACGACGAGCCGATGCTGCGCGCCTTTACGAGGCGCATGACGCCCGAAGACGTGCGCATGCGCTTCTTCGGTCCCCTGCGCGAGATGAGTCACGAACTCGCCGCGCGACTGACGCAGATCGACTACGACCGGGAGATGGCGTTCCTGCTGCTCGAGGGCGGCAAGGACCTGGTGGGCGTCGGCCGGCTCGTGGCCGATCCCGATTTCCAGCAGGCCGAGTTCGCGTTGACGGTCGCATCGGATCGTCAGGGCCGCGGCTATGGCGAACTGCTGCTGCGGCATGTGCTGCTCTACGGCAAGGCGCGCGGCATCAAGCGCGTCGTCGGCCATGTGCTGCGCGAGAACAGCAAGATGCTCGATCTCGCCAAGCATCTCGGCTTCCGCCGCGAAAGCGGCCGTTCGGGCGAACCCGACATCCGGCTCATCAAGTCGCTGGCCGGGCTGTAGTCACGAACACCGCTCGATTGAGGCGAAATAGTGGCCTAAGCCAAGAGGTTAGGGCATAACTCTCAGATGGCGTCGAGGAAGAACAGAAGCGGGAAGACGAACAGAAGGAGTCCGAGGCGCGGGCCCGGCTTCTTCGACCGGCTGCTGTTCCGCTACGACGCGCTCGTTGCCTGGATCGTCGGGCATCGCTGGCATTCGATCGTCATCGCCGTGATCGTGCTGTTCTTCGGCAGCATCCTGGGTGGCTACTGGATCGCCGAGCGACTCGATCTGCGCGGCAGCGATCGCGTGGCGCGCGACACGATCGAGGACATGAAGCGCAACGCTGCATCGTCGTCGCAAACGCCGGCGCCCGAACCCAGGTACGCACGCATCGAGGACGTGCCGGGCTTCCCGAAATACTCCGAAGCCGAGCCCGGCAAGCCGTTGCCGACTTTGGAGGAGAAGCCGCGCGTTAAGCAGGTCGCCGCCGCCTTGTCGGCCGAACAGACATGGCGCCGCAATGCGGTGCCGTTCCGTGACCTGAACAGCCGGCCGCTGATCGCGATCGTGATCGACGATGTCGGCCTCGACCGCGCGCGTTCGAAACGCGCATGGGAGCTGCCGGGCCCGATGACCATGTCGTTCCTGCCGTACGCCAAGGATCTGCCCGAGCAGGCGCGTGCCGCGCGGGCGCGGGGGCACGAGCTGATGCTGCACATGCCGATGGAGCCCAACGGCCGCAACGATCCGGGCCCCGGCGCCCTGATGGTGTCGATGTCCGACGCCGAGCTGCGCCAGCGCCTGCTGATCGCACTGGAGAGTTTCGGCGGCTATGTCGGCATCAACAACCACATGGGCAGCCGCTTCACCGCAAGCCGTCCCGGCATGGACCTGGTCATGCGCCAGCTCAAACCGCGCGGGCTGATGTTCCTCGATTCACGCACGACGCCGCAGTCGGTCGGCGACCAGACGGCGCAGGAGTTCGGCGTGCCGTCGATCGTGCGCCACGTCTTCCTCGACGACGAGGAGACGCTGGAGTCGGTTCGGCGCAAGCTCGCCGAGACGGAGGCCGTGGCGCGGCGCCAGGGCTTCGTGGTGGCGATCGGCCATCCGCACGACGCCACGCTGCAGGCGCTCGCCGAATGGCTGCCCACGGTGCAGGGCAAGGGTCTGGCGCTGGCACCCTCGACCGCGATATTGCGCAAGCGCAACGGTTGGGATTGAGTCGCGCCAACAAAGAGTTGGAGGAAGCGACGTGCGGTACAAGAAGCAGGCGATGATCGTGGCCCCGCAGCCCGAGCCGACGGAGGCGGGGGCCGACGTGCTGCGCGAGGGCGGCAATGCCGTCGATGCCGGCATCGCCTGCGCGCTGGTGCAGGGCGTCGTCGATCCGCAGATGTGCGGAATCGCGGGCTTCGGCTCCTGCGGCATCTACATGCCGGGCAAGAAATTCCACGGCTACATCGACGCTCATGCGCCGGCGCCGCTCGCGGCGCGACCCGACATGTGGGCCAACCTGATCGAGAGCGAGGCGCGCGACGGCTACGGCTTCATCCTGAAGGGAAGGGTGAACGACATCGGCTACAAGTCGATCTGCGCACCGGCCAATCTCAAAATGTACTACGACGCGCACAAGGAGCACGGAAGCCTGCCCTGGTCGCGCATCGTCGAGCCGGCCATCGCCTGGGCCGAGAGCGGCTGGACCGTGCGGCCGCACGTCCATTTCTGGTGGGCCGACGACGGCGCCTTCGGCCGCGCCCCGAACTTCGAGCGCACCGGCTTCACGCCGGCGGCGCGCGAACTCTACTGCCGGCCCGACGGCGTGCCGAAGCGGGTGGGCGACAAGGTCGTGAACCGCGACTACGGCCAGACGCTGCGCGCCATCGCCAGGGGCGGCGCCGACGTCTTCTATTCCGGCGAGATCGCACACGCGATCGCCGAGGACATGAAGAAGAACGACGCGCTGCTGTCGATCGAGGATCTCAAGGCCTGGAAGACCGTGCGCAATGCGCCGCTGTGGGGTGACTATCGCGGCTACAAGGTCTCGACCAACCAGCCGCCGGGCGGCGGCATGATGCTGATCGAGATGCTGAACATCCTGGAGAACTTCGACATCGGCGCGCTCGAACATGGCTCGACCGAGCATCTGCGCATCGTGGCCGAGGCGATGAAGCGGGCGACCATCGACAAGGATGCCAAGGTCGGCGATCCCAAGTTCGTCACCGTGCCGGTCGAGGAATTGACCTCGAAGTCCTACGCCAAGACGATGGCGGGCGAGATCGCGCGCGGTGAAAAGGCGAGCGTCACGCGCTTCAACTCGGGTGCGGTTTCAAAGGACACGACGCACATCTCCGTCCTCGACAAGGACGGCAACTGTTTCACCATGACCCATTCGCTGGGCATGCCCTCGGGCGTGATCACGCCGGGCCTGGGCTTCATGTACAACGGCTGCATGGGCGTGTTCGACCCGCGCCCCGGCCGTGCCGGTTCGATCGCGCCGGGGAAGGCCCGGTTCAGTTCGGTCGTGCCGTCCATCATTTTCAAGGACGGCAAGCCGCACCTGATCATCGGCGCGCCCGGCGCGACGCAGATCGCCATGGGCGTGCTGCACGTCATCCTGAACGCGCTCGACTTCGACATGACCATGGTCGAGGCGGTGAGCGCGCCGCGCTTCTCCGCGACCTCCGACGCGATCGACATCTCCAACCGCATCCAGGGCCGGGTCGAGCGCGAGCTGCAGGAGCAGGGCTACCCGGTCGTCCGCAGCCCGTATGGCTTCGGCTTTGCCGCCGTCCACGGCATCCGTATCCATGACGACGGTCTCGACGGCGGCGCCGACCCGGGCCATGACGGCGTGGTGATCGCGGTTTAGCGAAGATCGGTGTTTCATTGGAGCGCGCAACTCCAGTTGCGCTCATATCAAGAGCGCCACTGGAGTGGCGCGCTCCATTCGATTCGCTTCGTCACTTGAAGGGCTACAACGCCGGCAGATCCGGCGGCGGACGGCGCGCGTTCGTCGCCTGCTCGTAGGCGTAGGCGAAGCGCAGCAGCTTGGCCTCGCTCCAGGCTCGGCCCGCGAAGGTGAGGCCGAGCGGATAGTCCGGCGTCTCCGTGCTGCCGACGCCGGAGATGAAGCCAGCCGGAACCTGGACGCTGGGATAGCCCGGCTTGGCGGCGATGGCGGCGCCGCTGGCCCCGGGGAACGCCACGGCGTCGAGCCGGTGCTGGTTCATATAGGCGTCCATGCCGCGGTCCTTGGCGGCCATCAGGTCCATCGCGCGCGCCGACTTGTATTCGAGCTCCGATAGATCGCCCCTGGTCTGCTCGGAGGCCAGGAACAGGTCCTGTCCGTAACGCAAGGCCTTGCCGGCGTTCGCCGTATTGAACGCGATCACCTCAGCCATCGATTTGATGTCGGTGCGGGTCGCCCAGTCGCGCAGGTAGAGATTTAGGTCGCGCTTCAGCTCGTAGAGGAAGACCACGGAGGCGGGCCCCGCCGTGCCCCTGGCAGGGCTGAACGGATTGCGATTGAGCACCGGCATGGTCGTGCCCGGACCGCCGATCCAGCCGATTGCCGGGATGGCCGCGCGCACGATCGTGGCTCCGAGGTCCTCCAGCACCATGATGGCCTGCGCCATCACCTCCTTCGCTCGGGGCGACAGCGGACCGTAGAAGGGATCGTTGAGCGGATCGGCCGGAACGCTTGGCACGCCGATCCGCGCGCCCTTGAGGCCATCCCTGTCCAGGTGTGCGGTGTAGTCATCCGGCCGCTGCAGCAGATGCGTCGCCGGATCGTCCGGATCGCGCGCCGCCAGCACGTTCAGCAGAATCGCCGAATCGCGCACGGAGCGAGTCATCGGGCCGGCGGTGTCCTGGCTGTGCGAGATCGGGATGATGCCGCTGCGGCTGATCAGGCCGACCGTCGGCTTGACGGTGACGAGGCCGTTCTGCGTCGCGGGGCTCAGCAGCGAGCCGGACGTCTCGGTGCCGATCGCCGCCGCGCAGAGGCCGGCGGCCACAGCGACCGCCGAGCCGGCGCTCGAGCCGCCGGGCAGCACGACCGGCGCATGGTCGTCCATCAGCCGGGGCGAGTAGGGGTTCCGGACATAACCGGCGATCGAGCTGTAGCCCGACGGCATGCCGACCGCGAGGACGTTGGCGAACTCGGTGAGGTTCGCCTTGCCCAGGATGACGGCCCCTGCGTCCCGCAATCTCCTGACAACGGGCGCGTCGTCTCGGGCATGGGCGTCCGCCAGCGCCAGCGAGCCGGCGGTGGTGGGTTGCCTGTCGCCGGTGGCAACATTGTCCTTCACCAGGATCGGCAGGCCCGCGAGCGGCCGTTCGGCCGTGGGCTTCACGGCGTCGAGGCCGGCGGCGATCGACAGGGCATCCGGATTGACGACGCGCACGGAGTTCAGGCCTGGGCCATTCCGGTCATACGCCTCGATGCGGGCGAGGTAGGCCCGGGTCAGTTCGCTCGACGTGACACGGCCCTGCGCCAGGGCCTCCTGCAGTTCCGACAGTGAGGCATTGTCGACCGCGATCCGGGTGCTCTTCGAGGATTCGCTCACGACATCACCTTTGTTGCCATCGCCAAGATCGGCGGCTCGATTATCTTTACACGATTCGGATAGGTCCGGAATTTCAAGAGATGTTCGCCACGCGACCCGCCTCCATTGCATGACGCCTGCAGCGCCCTAAACTCGTGGCAAATCGGAGGAAACAAACAATGACGGTCATCGGACGGCGGGGCGTACTCGCCGCCGGCGTGGCACTCGCGGCATCGACTGCCGGAGCACGGGCCCAGGGGACCTATCCGGATCGCCCGATCCGGCTGGTCATCGGCTTCCCGCCCGGCGGGCCGACCGACATTGCCGGCCGGCTGCTGGCGCAGCGGCTGACGGAGATCCTCGGCCAGCAGGTCGTCGTCGACAACAAGCCGGGCGTCGCCGGCAACATCGCCTCGCAGATCGTGGCCGACGCCAAGCCGGACGGCTACACGCTGCTCGTCGGCACATCGATCATGGGCATCGTGCCGGCGCTTTACGACAAGCTGCCCTACGACCCGATCAAGGGCCTGGAAGCGGTGGCCCATTTCACCACGGTCCCGATGATCGTCGTGGCGCCCGCCGGCGGCATCGGCTCGATCGAGGAACTGGTCGCTGCGCTGCGCAAGGAGCCGGGAAAGCATTCCTATCCGTCGCCGGGCAACGGCAGCCTGATCCACATGGGCAGCCTACTGCTGGCCCAGCGCGCCGGTGGCGATGCGCTGCACGTGCCGTACAAGGGTTCGGCGCCCGCCATGCAGGATACGCTGGCGGGCCGGCATGCCTTCCAGATCGACACGCTGGGCAGCAGCAAGGGCTTCGTCGACGCCGGCCGCCTGAAGATCCTGGCCGTCTGCGACACCAGGCGCACGGCCTCGATGCCCGACGTGCCGACCGTCCAGGAGAAGACTGGCATCGCAATCGAGGTCGTCACCTGGAACCTGATCTTCGCGCCGGCCGGCACGCCCAGGCCGATCGTCGACAGGCTGAACGCCGCGATCAACCAGGCGGTCAAGACTCCGGAACTGATTGAGAAGGCGAGGGCCGCGGGCATCGATCTCGTCGAGTCGACGCCGGCAACGTCGAAGAAGTTCTACGAGGACCAGATGGCGATGTGGGCGCCCATCGTGAAGGCCTCGGGCGCCAAAGTGGAATAGGGGGAAAACGACAATGACGTTCACACGACGGGCAGCGCTTGCCGCACTCGCTTCCATGGCTCTGGCTGCTCCTGCCGGCGCGCAGACCTACCCCGACAAGCCGATCCGAATGATCATCGCCTTTGCCGCCGGCGGGCCGACCGACGTGGTCGGGCGCCTGCTGGCGCCGCGGCTCTCGGAGATCCTGGGCCAGCAGGTCATCGTCGAGAACAAGCCCGGCGCCACCGGCAACATCGGGACCGCGATGGTGGCCGACGCGAAACCCGACGGCTACACGATCCTGTTCAGCGCTTCGACCATGGCAATGGCGCCGGCGCTCTACGGCAAGCAGCTCGGCTACGATCCGGTCGACGGGCTGGCGGCCATCGCCTACGTGGCGAGCGCGCCGCTGATCCTGCTGGCGCCGATGGATGGCGCGAAGACCACGCCGGAACTGGTGAACATGCTGCGCAAGGATCCGGGCAAGTATTCCTACGCCTCGTCGGGCAATGGCGGCATGATCCATCTCGCCAGCTACCTGTTCGCGACGCGCGCCGGGGGCGACGCGCTGCATGTCCCGTATCGCGGCTCGGCGCCGGGCATGGTCGACATGATCGCCGGCCGCCATGGTTTCCAGATCGACACGCTGCAGTCGAGCAAGGGCTTCATCGACGGCGGCAAGGTGCGCGTTCTGGGTGTCGCCTCCCAGAAGCGGCTGCCGCAGCTTCCCGACGTACCGACGATCAAGGAGGCGACCGGCTTCGATTACGCCATCAACACCTGGTACGCCGCCTATGCGCCGGCCAAGACGCCGCGGCCGATCATCGACAAGCTGAACGCTGCCTTCAACCAGGCGCTGAAGCAGCCCGACATGGTCAAGAAGGCCAACGAGCTCGCGCTGGAACTCGTCGATTCCACGCCGGAGCAGGCCAAGAAGTTCTACGATGACCAGATGGCCTTCTGGGCCCCCATCATCAAGCAGTCCGGCGCCAAGCCGGAGTGACGCAGTCGCAAGCCGAACGGAGAGAGCGATGCTTAAATTCTACTACAACATGGCACCGAACCCGATGAAGGTGGCGCTGTGCCTCGAGGAGATGGGCCTGCCGTATGAGCCCGTGCCGGTCGACACCCGCAAGGGCGAGCAGCACTCCCCGGAATTCCTGGCGATCAATCCCAACGCCAAGGTGCCAGTCGTCATCGACGACGGCGAGACGGTCTTCGACAGCAACGCGATCCTGCTCCATCTCGCGGAGAAGACCGGCAAATTCCTGCCCGCGAAGCGCGGCGAGATGTTGTCGTGGCTGATGTTCGTGGCCTCCGGCATCGGCCCTTACTCCGGGCAGGCCGTGCATTTCCGCAACTTCGCGCCCGAGCCCAAGGAATACGCCGTCAACCGCTATACGTTCGAGGCGCAGCGACACTGGGGCATCCTCGAAGCGCGGCTCGGCAAGCAGCAGTACATGTGCGGCGACGCCTATAGCATCGTCGACATGGCACTGTGGGGCTGGTCGCGCCTGATCCCGTTCGTGCTGGGCGCCGAGGCACCCAAGCAGTTCCCCAACGTGCAGCGCCACCTCGCCGAGGTCAGCGCCCGCCCGGCGGCGGCGCGGGCTCTCGCCCTGAAGGATAGGCACGCCTTCAAGGCAGAGATGGACGAAGCCGCGAAGCTCGCGATGTTCCCGCACCTCGGCAAGAAGGTCGCCTGAAGAACGCCAAAAACTCGTCGTCTCGACCGAAGCGTCCCCTCGTATGCTCTCGGGGCAGGCTCCGGCGCGACGTCAGTGCCCGCCGCCGCAGGCTGCTGGCTACCGCACAGCCCTGACCGAGGCAAACGCCGACCGCACATCGGCTAAACAGCATCTTGGAACAGCACCCTTTCTCGCGATAATGCCCTTTGCACCGCCGTGGAGGCTGTCGTTTCCATGATCTGCATCAGGGAACTTTGTCATGCCACTGATTGAAATTCCCGCGCACGACGTGATCGCCCGACGGGAGGAACGCTATGCGGACATGTGGCCCCGTCGGGACGGAAACCCAAGCCGGGTTGAACCTATCGCGAGACCGCGTTTCGGGGTCCCGTTTCGCCTAGTTCCTGGTGAAAAGATCTTCACGATTGGCTCGTGTTTCGCGCGCCATGTTGCGGGGATGCTGAGCAACCGTGGCTTCAGTATTCCTACTCTCGAACTCTCCAAGCGCGAAGATTTCGATCCGCGCATACTCAATAACTACGGCGTACCCTCGATCTACCAGGAGCTCGCCTGGGCGCTGGATCCCGGGTTTCCATTCCAACCGGAAGCGGGGTTTACGGAGATCCTGCCCGGCAAGTTCGTGGACAATCAGTTACCTCAAAAATTCAAGCCGCTGCCGTACAAGGAGATCGTTGAGCGCCGCGAGGCCATCCGAAATGCAACGGCGAGCGCGAAGGAATGCAGGGTCATCATCATCACGCTGGGCCTCACCGAAGTTTGGTACGACAAGCGGTTCGGCCTCTATGTCAACGAACACCCGAGACTGCAGACACTGGCGAGAGACCCGGAACGCTTCGTGCTTCGGGTCCTGAGCTTCGACGAGACGATGGAATACCTGCGCAGGACGATGGACGTGCTTCGAAGGTACGGCAGGCCCGACGTGCAGGTTCTTCTGACCGTGTCGCCGGTTCCGATGATATCGACGCATCGCGACGTCGACATCATGGTTGCCAACACCTATTCCAAGAGCGTCCTTCGAACGGCAGCCGAACACGTGATTGCCGAATATGATTTCGTTCACTACTACCCAAGTTTCGAGAGCGTCATCCTTTCCGACCGGCAGCGCGCTTGGAATGACGATCTGATTCACGTCACACAAGAACTGGTTGACGTGAATGTCGGACGGATGGTTGACGCATTTGTCGGTCATGATCCATCGACGATCGATATCGAGAGTTCGGAAGAGCTGCTTGTCCACATAGCGGAAGTCGCCAGCGGACCCGTTCACGAGTGGCGGCTCCTGATGGACAACGAAGATCGGGTGTCCAGGAGCTTTGCATTCGCCGTTCGATTTGTTCGCGTCGCCCTGAACCGCAAGGCCTTCAAGCAGGCACTGGATGCCTTGCAGAAAGCGCCGGCCGAGTGGAAGCGCGACCAAAGGGAACTGCTGGAAGCCGAGGCATTGATTGGCCTGGAGGAGTTCAAGGCGGCAGCCGATCTGCTGAAGAAACTGCGCTTCCGGCAGCGATCAACCGACAAGCTTTCCGGTGATGCTCGCCGCTATTGGCGGCTCGTGCTCGCGGCGAACATCGGACTGGGCGAAATGAACGCGGCGAAGGACGCGGCCCTGGTGGTCAGCAAGGGCGTTCGCCCCGATGCAAGGAACATCGCCTACGAAATGCTGGCTCGGGGATATCTGCGACACAACCTGTTTCCCGAGGCTCTGCATTATTTCGAACAAGCACTGCAATTTGTGCAAACCGACCTCCTCCTCATGGACTATGCCGAGGCACTTCTGAAAGCCGGCGGGAAGGCGGACGCCCTGAAAGTGATACGGCAGACCGCCTGCCATTCCCCAAGCGCTCGCAATCAACGCGATTGGCTCCTGACATTCATCGACGTCAGCGGCGAAGCGCAGACCGCCTAGTGTCCCGAGTCCGAAGTCCAGTCTGAAACTACATCATCCCGGGTTCGCCAAGATCCGTGCCGTCGATCATGCGGCTGTAGCGGAATGGCGTCGGGTCGACGATCGGCGGATCGCCGGCGATGAGGTCGGCGGCGAGACGGCCGGCGCCCGGGCCGATTCCGAAGCCATGGCCGGTATAGCCGGTCGAGAGGAAGAGGCCGGGCAGGGGATCGACGGCGGAGATCACCGGGATGCCGTCGGGCGTCGAATCGATCATGCCGCCCCAGGCATGCGCCACCTTGAGCCCCTTAAGTGCCGGATAGTGATCGCCCAGCCGCGTGAGTCCGCGCTGGACCAGCACGGGGTCGGCGGCGGGGTCGAGCGTGCGCTGGCGCTCGAACGGCGACTCGAGATCGAACGACCAGTTCGCGAACGACTCCGGCCCTTCGAGGAAGGATCGGCCAATGCCGAAGGTGAGGCCGGCGCGGCGCTTCTTGAACGTCGGCCAGAACTGGCGGGCATAGAGCAGGCCCTGCGGCGACAACTCGACGAGGCCGCGGCCGCCCAGACCCACCGTGTAGCCGCCGTCCAGCCGGCGGCGGATCGTGACGTCGGGCATGGAAAGTCCACCATCGGTCACTTCCGGCGCCGCGGTCGTGGCGAAGGAGGTCGAGCGCACGCCGGCCTGGGCCAGCCGCAGATCGTGGCGGCGGCAGAAGAGGGAACTCCAGGCGCCGCCGGCCAGCAGCACGGTCTGGGTGCGGACGATGCCGTGCTCGGTGATGACGCCCGAAACCTTGCCGTTGGTGATGTCGAGGCCGCGCGCCGCACAGTTCTGGTGGAGCGTGGCGCCGAGCCTGCGCGCCGCCTCCGCGATCGCCGGCCCGGCCAGCGAGGGCTCGGCGCGGCCGTCGGTGGGTGATTGGACGCCGCCGATCCAGTTTCCCGTGCTGCCGGGCGTCAGCTCCCTGGCCTCGGCGCCGCTCAGCACGCGGCTGTGCATCTGGTATTCGCGCGCCTTGAGGGTCCAGGCTTCCCATTGGGCGAAATCGGCGGGCCGGTCGGTGACGTAGAGCAGGCCGGTGCGGCGGAAGCCGGTCTCGGCGCCCAGCTCGCGGGAGAGGTCGCCCCAGATCTCCAGGCTCTTCATGGCAAGCGGCAGTTCGCGCAGGTCGCGATGCTGCTGGCGGCACCAGCCCCAGTTCCGGCTCGTCTGCTCCCCGCCGATAACGCCCTTGTCGAGCAACGCGACCCTGTGGCCCTTTTTCGCCAGCCAGTAGGCTGCCGTCGTGCCGGCAATGCCGGCGCCGATCACGACGATTTCGGCCGAGGCGGGGAGTTTCTCATCGCTGGCGACGGGCTGAACGGGAGGGGACATCGGCTTCCTGAGAGCTGTACGCGTTGCGGAACAGTGTATCGCACGCTTTACGCGCCGGAACCGGGCGCGGTACCTTCCGGACCCTAAAAGGAGCCCCCAATGGACCTGACGTTCGGCAAGGAAGAACTCGCCTTCCAGAGTGAAGTTCGCGAATGGCTGAAGGAGAACCTGACGCCCGAGATCGTGGGCGAGATCAAGGTCGGCCGTAACGCCTACATGCCGAAGGAGCGCCTGATCGACTGGCAGAAGCGCCTGGCCAAAAAGGGCTGGCTCTGCACCGGCTGGCCGAAGGAATTCGGCGGCCCGGGTTTCACCACGACCCAGAAGTACATCTTCGAGATGGAGATGGCGAAGGCCGGCGCGCCCGGCACCTCGCCGTTCGGCCCCAAGATGTGCGCGCCGGTGATCATGAAGTACGGTTCGGCCGAGCAGAAGGCGCGCCACCTGCCGCCGATGCTGAACTCCGACCTGATCTGGTGCCAGGGCTATTCCGAGCCGGGCTCGGGTTCCGATCTCGCGTCGCTCCGCACCAAGGCGGTCCGCGAAGGCGACTTCTACATCGTGAACGGCCAGAAGACCTGGACGACGCTGGCGCAGACCGCCGACTGGATCTTCTGCCTGGTGCGGACCTCGAACGAGGGCAAGCCGCAGGAGGGTATTTCCTTCCTGCTGATCGACATGAAGACGCCGGGCATCTCGGTCGAGCCGATCATCACCGCCGACGGCAACCGCGCCGGCACCCAGGAAGTGAACTCGGTCTTCTTCACCGACGTGAAGGTCCCGGTCGAGAACCGCGTCGGCGAGGAAAACAAGGGCTGGACCTACGCCAAGTACCTGCTCGAGTTCGAGCGCGGCGGCAATCCCTACAGCCCGCGCCTGCGCTCGGGCTTCGAGCGGCTGAAGCGGCTCGCCCAGTCGATGCCGGAGGGCGAGGACTCGATCCTGGCCGATCCGGCGTGGCGCGAGAAGCTCGCGCGCATGGACATCGAGATCTCGGGCCTCGAGATGTTCGAGCAGGAGTTCTATTCCAAGCTGGCGTCGGGCCAGAACCCGGGTCCGCTCTCGTCGATGATCAAGCTGCGCGGCACCGAGGTGATGCAGCAGGTCCAGGAATTCGCCGTCGAGGCGGCGGGCTACTACGCCCAGCCGTTCCCCGAGCAGCGCGCCTGGAACGCCAACGTCGAGCCGATCGGCCCCGAGGGCGCCGACGTGCTCGCGCCACGCTACTTCAACGGCCGCAAGATGACGATCTACGGCGGCTCGTCGGAAGTGCAGCGCGGGATCATGTCGAAAGTGATGCTCGGCCTTTAGGCCGAGCATCACCCCGAGCGTAGCGAAGCGAAGCCGAGGGGTCTTGTCTCCCCTGGCGCTGTCCTTCGGAATGAAAAAAGGTCTCTCCGCTGCGCGCCTTCGGCGCTTCGGTCGAGACGACGGGAGTGTGTGATGCGTCTAGCCTTCAACGAACAGGAACTGGCCTTCCAGCAGGAAGTCCGCGACTGGATCGCCGCGAACATGCCGGCCGAAGTGGCCGAGGAAAGCCGCCGCAGCCGCAGCAGCCACGTCTCCAAGGAGCGCCTTCTCCAGTGGCAGAAGAAGCTGGCGGGCAAAGGCTGGCTCTGTCCCAACTGGCCGAAGGAGTATGGCGGCACGGGCTGGACCTCGACGCAGAAGTTCATCTTCGAGATGGAGATGGCGCGGGCCGACTCGCCCTATCTCTCGTCGTTCAGTATCAAGATGGTGGCGCCCGTCCTGATGAAGTTCGGCAGTGACGCGCAGAAGAAGCGCTTCCTGCCCAAGATCGCTGCCGCCGAGGAGCTGTGGTGCCAGGGCTATTCCGAGCCGGGCTCGGGCTCCGACCTCGCGTCCTTGCGCACCAAGGCCGAGCGGGTTGGCGACCACTACGTCGTGAATGGCCAGAAGATCTGGACCACCAACGCGCACTTCGCCGACTGGATCTTCTGCCTCGTGCGCACCTCCAACGAGGGCAAGCGGCAGGAGGGCATCTCCTTCCTGCTGATCGACATGAAGTCGCCCGGCATCACGCTCGACCCGATCTACCTGGTCGACGGCACGCGCACGCCGATGCGCCACGAGGTCAACCAGGTCTTCTTCACCGACGTGAAGGTGCCGGTCGAGAACCTGGTCGGCGAGGAAAACAAGGGCTGGACCTACGCCAAGTTCCTGCTCGAATTCGAGCGCGGCGGGCAAGCCTTCGGACCGCGGCTGCGCAAGGCCTTCCGCCACCTCCAGACGCTGTCGAAGACGCAGATGAAGGAAGGCGAGTCGCTTTCGGCCGATCCGCAGTGGCGCGAGAAGATGGCGGCCGTCGAGATGGAGATCGACGCCATCGAGATGAACGAACTGATGTTCTATTCGAGCCTCAAGACCGGCGACGCGCCGGGCAACATGGGCTCGGTCGTGAAGATGCGCGGTACCGAGGTGGGCCAGAAGGTGACCGAACTCGCGGTCGAGGCGGTCGGCTGGTACGGCACGCCGTTCACCGAGCTGCGCAACTACGACAGCAACGTCGTGCCGGTCGGCGGCGAATATGTCGACGACGTCTCGCCGCGCTACTTCAACACCCGCAAGACGACGATCTACGGCGGCTCGTCGGAAGTGCAGCGCAACGTGCTCGCCAAGGCGATGCTTGGCCTCTGACGCTGGCATCGCGTGAGCGGCGCGAAGAAGGCGGTCTTCTACGCGATCCTGGCCGCCATCGTCGTGGCGGCGCTGGAGATTGCGTCGTCCGCGTTTCTCTATGCCGTGAACAAGGACCGGATCGCGAGCCTGCCCGGTCCGCCGTCCGAGCCCGCGACGTTCCTGGCCGTGCGGACGGGCCTGAGCTGGCTGCTGCCGGGATCATTCCCGGATCCGGCCACCTACCGGCGCATGACACGCCAGCCGGCGGGCTTCTTTGCCGAGGACCCTGAGCAGGGCTATCGGGCGAAGCCGGGCCGGTACGTCTTCCGCTACAGCGGCATGAAGCAGGGCAGGGTCGAGCATCTCGACGCCGTGGTGACGATCAAAGCGGAGGGGACGAGGTTCACCGGCAATGCGCCGCCGGACGCCACGAAGCGGGTTTTCGTTCTGGGCGATTCCTATGTGTTCGGCGATGGCGTCAACGACGAGCAGACCTTCGGCTTCCTGCTACAGGCGGCTTTCCCGGACGCAGCCGTCCATGTTCACGCGCTGGCTGGATACTCGTGGGCCAATGCGCTCGTCACGATGGAGCGGATCAAGGACCGGATCCGGCCTGGCGACGTCGTCGTGCTGGGTTATGCCGCATACTACAAGGAGCGCCACGTCGCGGCACCGTCCCGGCTGCGCAGCATCCGGGACTGGATGGCATCGACCTTTCCCGAGGTAGAACTGGACCCGAAGGACCGGTTGATCCGCGCTCAGGTCGACAAGGATGGCCGCCTGGCGCTCGACACGATCGCCATGCACTGCAAGTTCGATCCAGCCTATTGTGATGGCCCCGCGCCCGGTCCGGCTTATGTCGACAAGGTGTCGATCGAACTGCTTCGGGCCATCGCGTCCAAGACCAGCGCGAAGATCCACCTGCTTCACATGTTCGGTCCGAAGAACGATCCGGTCCTGCAGAACCTGCCGGCCAACGTCGAGCTGATCCCCGCGACGCCGCAGGATTTCAGCTACGTCATGCAGGACAACATCATGGGGCTCGACGATCACGGCGGGCCCTACTGGCACTATGCGATGTACTCGAAGCTGAAGCCCGTCATCGCCGCACGGCAATGACGCCCTCGGTGCGGGCCCGGACTTCCGGCGTGGCGAGGCAGGAGACAAGCGCCTCGTAGCCCGGTGTGCCGGGATGAGGCGCCACGCGAACCGGCGGGCTGTGGTTGGCCGGGCAGAAGAGGATCGCCTCGTCGGCGCCGACCGCGTCGAGATCGAGGATCGAGTTCGACCGGGTCATCACGAACAGCGTCGGCGCACTGGGCGCGCGGCGCCGCAGGTGGGCGATCAGTGCTTCCTGTGTCGGCCTGTCGAGTCCCTGTTCGACAAGGTCGATCACGGTGGGCTTCGGCGAGTCGAGGCCGCTGAGAAGCGCCCGAAGGGCCACCGAGTCGGTCGCGCCATCCTGCGCGAGCAGGGCGATGGTCGGTTCGATCTTCGCCTGAGAGGTGAGATCGGCGGTGCGGTCGAGGCCGAGGAAGATGCCGCCCAATGCCTCGGCGAGCCGTATCGCCAGCCGCGTCTTGCCGCTGCCCAACGGGCCGGTGATGTAGGTGAGGGGGCGGATGTCGCGCAGTTCGAATCGCTCGCCGCCCCAGGGCCAGGGAAGATCGAACGCGACGTTGAGACCGCATACGGGCGCGAGCCGACGCGCCAGCTCGCCCGCCGTCGGCGTCTCGCCACGCGCGAGATCGCTGCGCAGGCTCCGCAACCGGTCGAGCGCTTCGACGGCCTCGCGCAGCCGCGCTTCGAGCGTCGATTGATGTGCGGCGAGCGCGGGTTCCAGTCCGCTCGTATCGCCGGTGAGCACGCGCGCCACCTGGGCGAGGCTGAAGCCGAGGGCGCGGAGTGCGACGATCTCCGAGGCCCGCTCCATGTCCTTCGGCCGGTAGGCGCGCCAGCCTGCCTCCGTACGGATCGGCGCCAGGAGGCCGCGCTGCTCGTAGAGGCGTAGTGCCTTGGCGGAAATACCGAGACGGCGCGCCGCCTCGGATGCATTCAGGAACTGACTCACGATCGACCTCGTCTGATGTTGATCGTTGGCCTTATGAAGGCAGCCCCAAGGGCAGGGTCAACAGGCTTTTCCGTCCACAGCCTCCTCCGTCACCTCGACCGTAGCGAAGCGGAGGGGAGAGGTCTTTTTTCGATCACGCCCTGCCAGCATACTGAAGAAAGATCTCTCCACTGCGCGCCTCCGGCGCTCCGGTCGAGATGACGGAGGGACGAATGGACTACCGCAATCTCGGCCGCGCCGGCCTGAAAGTCTCCGAGATCTGCCTCGGCACGATGACCTTCGGCAACGGCGCCGACCAGGAAGGTACCACCCGGATGGTGAACGCCGCGCTCGACGCCGGCGTGACCTTCTTCGACACGGCCAATTCCTATGTCGGCGGCGCGTCCGAGACGATGCTGGGCGTGGCGCTGAAGGGGCGGCGCGAGGACGCCATCATCGCCTCCAAGTTCTTCAATCCGATGGGCGGGCGGCCCAACGATTCCGGCATGTCGCGGCTCCACATCAAGCAGCAGATCGAGGGCTCGCTGAAGCGGCTGCAGACCGATTACATCGACGTCTACTACATCCATCACGTCGATCATCAGACGCCGCTCGAGGAGATGCTGAGGGCGCTGGACGATCTCGTGCGCGACGGCAAGATCCTCTACACCGCCTGCTCGAACTTCGAGGCCTGGCGCCTGATGGAGGCGCTGTGGATCAGCGACACGAAAGGCTGGGAGCGCTTCGCGGCCTACCAGCCGCAATACAGCCTCGTGGTCCGCGACATCGACGAGGAGATCGTGCCGGCGCTGCAGCTCAAGGGGCTGGGCTGCGTGGCCTGGTCGCCGCTCGGCAGCGGCTATCTCGCGGGCAAGTACACGCCGGGCAATCTCACGGTGCAGGGCAGCCGCTCGGCCGAGGGCTGGGGCTTCCAGAGCAAGTTCTTCGCGCCCAACCACGGCGAGATCCTGCAGACGCTGCTCGACACGGCGAAGGAGCTGGGCAAGCCGCCGGCCGAGGTGGCGCTGCGCTGGGTGATGGACCAGCCCTTCATGACCAGCGCCATCGTCGGCGCCCGCAACGCCGAGCAGCTCGGCGAGACGCTGAAGGCGGGCGGCTGGCGCCTGCCGGAGGATGCACTCGCGAAGTTGAACGCGGTCTCCGCCCAGCCTTACAGGTACCCGCGCGCTTTCGAAGATCCCATGCCGGCGCGACGTGCGGGCGCGCTGAAGATGCCGGGCAGCGCGAAGGGCTGAGGTTCTACTCGATCGCGACCAGCCGGCCGTTCTGGACGCGGCAGAGGCCCCGGTCGGATGTCGAGGGGCGACCAGCGAGCGTCACCATGTCGGGGACGTAGATCGGCCGGTTGCTTGCGAAGCCGGCAGTCGAGAGGAGGCGGGCCTGCTTGCCGGCCTCGGCTTGCGAGTAGACGACGGTGACGCCGTTGATCAATGCGTATTCTTCCGGCCAGACGAGACGCAGCACGGTGATCGGGCGGCCGTGCTCGTCGCGGGCCGTCCAACGTTCGACCTTCGGCGGCGCGCTCGTCTTGCCGACACCGCGATGAACGGTGCCGTCGAGCGTGACGCCGGTCTGGGTCATCTGGCCAAGCGGCAGCATCGTGTCGAGGTTCTCTTCGTTCCGGCCGACCCAGATTTCAAGGTGCGGCTGGTTGATCCATGAACCTCCCGCGGGCGCCGCCGCGGGGACGGGATCGAAGACCTGCACGATCAGCGTGTTGCTGCCGACCCCGATCGTCCTGATCTCCGCTGCCTGGTCGGCCGGCGCAGGCTTGCCCCAGACGATGAAGCCATTCTCGCCGGCCGTGGTCATTCCCGGCACGCAGTTGCCGAGCGACGTGCCGGCCGGGATCGTGGCCTTGCCCGGCAGGCCGGGCGCCACCACGGGATAGGCGCCGACCGTTTCGGCATCTATCCTGGCGGCGAAGCCCTGCGGTGGCTTGGGCCAGAGCGGGCAGCCCATGCCGATGTCGCGCATGGTGCTGTCCTTGCCCAGCGACCGCACCAGTCGCGTCCGGTAATCAATGTCGGTCAGTGTGCCGCTCTGATCGGAGACATTGTGGTAGCTGCAATCCTGCTCGGTCATGGCCCGAAAGGGTACCAGCGAATAGGTGATGTCCATCGACCAGCGCCACGCTGAGCCGCCATACTGGTGATGGACGAGGCGGTTGGGACCGACCT
>LSKJ01000502.1 GCA_001557035.1 Rhodospirillaceae bacterium CCH5-H10
CCTCGGGCAGGCCATAGCGCTCGAACGCCGCCTGCACGGCACTTTGCACCGTCGCCCGCCGCTGGTTGCCGGCTGCCTGCAGGATCACCGCGTAGCGCGAATGGTCGTCCACCACCGTCAGCGGATGCAGCCGGCCGCCCCCGAACGGCACGTCGCCCTTGAAGTCCATCTGCCACAGCGCGTTGGGCTCGGCGTGCTCGAAGCGCTTCCAGACCTTGCGCCCCGCCGCCACC
>LSKJ01000503.1 GCA_001557035.1 Rhodospirillaceae bacterium CCH5-H10
AGGTCGTGATCGGCGGCAACTCCTCGCGCAGGCTGCCGTCCTGGTCGGTCAGATGAAGGCCGGTGGCAGCCTGGAATGCCTCCAGCGAGCAGCCCTCGACCTTGCCGGCGAACAGCAGGAGGTAGAGCTGTCGCAGGGCAGCCCGCCCATAGGGGGATTCGAGATTGTCGTCGGACCGGAACAGTCCCTGGCCACCGGTCTGGCGCTGACCCTTGGTGATGGCGCCCAAGGTGTCGAGCCGGCGGGCGATGGTCGACAGGAAGCGCTTCTCGGCCTTCACGTTGGTGGCGATCGGCC
>LSKJ01000504.1 GCA_001557035.1 Rhodospirillaceae bacterium CCH5-H10
TGCCCGACATGGACGGTTTCGAGATGGCGCGACGGATCCGGGCCGGCCGCCGCTTCGCCGGCCCGGATCCGTCGCGCCATCTCGAAACCGTCCATGTCGGGCATCTGCAGGTCGGCCAGCACGAGGTCGTAACGACGCGCGCGCAGCATTTCGAGCGCCTCCGCGCCGCCGGACGCAACGTCCGTCGAGGCGCCGGCAAGTTCGAGCTGCCGCGCCAGGATCCTGCGATTGACCGAATTGTCGTCGACCACCAGGACGCGGCCCTGCAGGCGCCCAGCCGGAGCCGGTGGCACAGACGAGACGGCGGATGAAGCGGCGCGTCCGACGGCCCGGGCAATTGCCCGCACCAGCCCGTCGCGGCGCCAGGGCCGCCTGATGTCAGCCAAAGCGATCTGCACGCCGGATCCCTCGACGCTCACCGCCGCGAGGTTCGACACGACGACATCGACTTCCGCGCCGGCATCGCGAAGGTAGCGGGCGAGCGCAGCGCCCTCCTCGAGATCAGGCAGCGACAGCCCGAGCGACAGTCCGTCCAGCGGCAGGTCGACAGGAGCCGCCCGGTTCGGCGCGATGCCCAGCATGACGTCGACGATGAACGTGGACCCGACGCCCGGCTCGCTCTCGATCGCCACGCTTCCGCGCATCGCCTCGGCCAGGCGCCGCACGATCGACAGGCCGAGCCCCGTGCCGCCGAAGCGCCGCGTCGTTGAACTGTCGGCCTGCACGAAGGGCTGGAACAGCCGGTCGCGCTGGGCCGCCGTCAGGCCGATGCCGGTGTCGGCGACCCTGATGCGGAGCGCGAGGCCGACCGGCGCACCCGATGGCCCCGGCGCGGCCGGTGCACGTTCGAGCACGAGGCGGACCGAGCCGTGCTCGGTGAACTTCAGGGCATTGCCCAGCAGGTTGAAGAGGATCTGCTGCAGACGCAGCGGATCGCCGATCGCGCGCGCCGGCACGTCGGGAGCCACGAAAGCGGACAGGACCAGCCCTTTCTCGCCGGCTTGCGCGGCCAGCGCCTCGGCAACGCCCTCGATCAGCTCGACGGTCGAGAAGTCAATGCGCTCAAGGTCGAGATGCCCGGCCTCGATCTTCGAGAAGTCCAGGATGTCGTCGATGATCCGCAGCAGCGCCGACGCCGAATAGCGAACCGTGCCCAGCGACTCGCGCTGCTCCATGGTGAGCTTGGTGCGCTCCAGGACATCGATCATGCCCAGCACGCCGTTCATCGGCGTGCGGATCTCGTGGCTCATGGTGGCGAGGAAGGTCGACTTGGCCTGGTTGGCCTTCTCCGCCTCGCGCTGGGCCGCCAGCGCCGCGTCGTAGGCGACCTGCAGGCGGCGCGCGAGATCCTCCTTCTCGTAGGCGAGCGCGATATTGTCGTACTGCCAGCGATGCACGTCGCGCACATAGGCCATCAGGTGGCCGACATAGGCGGCGCCGGCGATGCCGACGAGCTGGTAGAACGGCCCGCCGGAAGTGATCAGCACGAGCAGCAGCGGCGCCGCGGTCGCGACGGCGAAGGCGTAGAAGGTCGGCGGATGGGCCGAGCGGATCGGCACCGCCGTGGTGACGGTGGCCAGCAGGACCAGCCCCAGCAGCATGCGCTGCAGTTCGAAATCCTTCGAGGCCAGCAGGAAGCCCGCCCATCCCCAGCAGGCCCCGCCGAGGAACGAGAAGCCCGCGAACCACCAGCCCCAGCGCAGCGCCTGGGCGTCGTCTGGGCGGGCGCGCCCGAAATTGTGGCGCAGCAGGTCGAAGCCGAAGGTCACCAGGAGATAGGCCGCGAAGGGCCCGGCCAACTCGACGGGGTTCATCTGCCGCCAGTAGATGGCGGCGATCACCGGCCACAGAACGAAGGCGAAATAGCGTGACGGTGCCGAGCCCTCGAACAGCCGCCGCACCAGCTCGGCGCGGACGAACAGGTCCTGCCGGGCCACCGCCCGAGCCCCGTCCGCCTGCGCGTCCAGCGGCGCGTCCGTCCCGGTGACGGGCGAGTGGGCGGCGACGAGGGACATTGCAGGCTCCTGAAGGGGCGCCAACCGTATCAAAAATCTCAAGAAAACGATATAATTCCTTGAGAAATAGTGTTATTTTGAAGGCATTAGAGTTCATTCATTTTGGTAAAATCATGCAGCAACCGTCGATTTTGCTGGTCGAGGACGACGCGTTCCAGCGCAAGGCCGCTGAGGCCTATCTCACTCAGAACGACCTCAAGGTCACCGCCGTCGAGAACGGCGCCCAGATGCGCCGCCAGATCTCGCGGGCCATGCCCGACCTCGTCCTGCTGGACGTCCAGCTCCCCGGTCCGGAGGACGGCTTCGCGCTGGCCCGCTGGCTGCGCGAGACCAGCACCCGTGTCGGCATCATCATGCTGACCGCGTCGGCCGACCCGGTGGACAAGGTGCTGGGGCTGGAAAGCGGCGCCGACGACTATGTCGCCAAGCCCTACGAGCCGCGCGAGCTGCTGGCCCGCTGCAAGAGCGTGCTGCGCCGGTCGGTGAATAAGTCGACCCCCTCCCGCCTGGAGCGCGTGCGCATGGGCGGCCACATGCTCGACCTGTCCAAGCGCCAGCTCGTCGACGCCGAGAACGGCGACGTGCCGCTGACCTCGGGCGAGTTCGACATTCTGAAGACCTTCGCCGAGAACCCCAACCGGCCGCTGTCACGCGACTGGCTGCTCGAGACGACCAGCCACCGCGCCCGCGACCCGTTCGACCGGGCGATCGACCTCCGCATCACCCGAATCCGCCGCAAGATCGAGCCCGCCCCCGACAAGCCGACGGTGATCCGCACGGTGCGCGGCGTCGGCTATATGTTCGTGCCCCCCGCCGAATAGTGGCGCTATAAGGTCGGGCCCCGGCCAAGCCGGGGCGCGACCAGGCCGGTTGCGGGGGCCCGTAGTTCAGCGGTTAGAACGAGCCGCTCATAACGGTTATGTCGCAGGTTCGAATCCTGCCGGGCCTACCAACCGCCCGTCGCCGCGAATACCGGCGGCGTGGCGTAGCCCGTGCCCCGCAAAGAGGCCGCCTCTTCACAGACTCACGGTCTACGGTTTCCGCGCCGCAAATGTTCCGTCTGCCTGATATGCCGGGCCGCGTTGCGGGGGAGCAAACCAGTCAGCTAAGGAATCTTCATGGTTGATATACGCACCGGCCGTCCGGCCACCCTCGCGCCCAACGGTATGGTTACATCCCCGCATTCACTGGCGTCACAGGCCGGCGTCGATGTGTTGAGAGCAGGCGGATCGGCGGTCGATGCCGCCATCGCCACCAGCGCCGCGCTTTCGGTGCTTTATCCGCATATGACGGGCGTGGGCGGTGACGCATTCCTGCTTGTCCACGAAGCCAAGACCGGTGCCGTGCGCTACATCGACGGCGGCGGACGCGCTACAGCGGCCGGCACGATCGACGCCTTCGCCCGGCGCGGCCTGGCCGAGATACCCTATCGCGGCGTACTGCCCGGCACCCTCACTGTTCCGGGCGCGGTCGCTAGCTGGGGCATGGCCCACGCCGCCTATGGTCGCTTGCCTTTGAAGCGCTGCCTGGAGAGCGCCATCGGCTACGCCCGTAACGGCTTCCCAGTGACGGCGCGGCTCGCCTACTGGCGCGAACTGGCGCGTGAGGAACTGGCGAAAAGCCCCGAAGCGGCGGCCATCTTCCTGAAGGACGGTGCGATTCTCACCAACCCCGATCTCGCAAGGACCCTGGAGGCGATCGCCAGCGACGGCTGGCACGGCTTCTACGAGGGTGAAGTGGCGGGCGAATTGGTGCGTTGGTCGAAAGCCAACGACGGCTTCTTTACCTTGGACGACCTGAAGACGCAGAACGCGCACTGGGGCGAACCGCTGAAAGGCAGCTACCGCGACGTCACGATCTACGAAACACCGGCACCGACGCAGGGCTTCGCGGTGCTGGAAATGCTGAACCTGCTTGAGCCGATGGAGATGCACAGGAAGTCCTTTCTGGGCCCCGACTATGTGCACTTGATGGTCCAGGCCAAGCAGCTTGCCTATCACGACCGCGACCGTCATCTCGCCGATCCACGCTTCGCATCCGTACCGATGGAACGCCTGATATCAAAGAAATATGCCGATGAGCGGCGCGCTCTGATGGACCCGGCCCGAGCCTTGCCGTGGGACAAGATCCCCTCCTACGGCAGCCTGGCCGGCGACACCGTCTACATCGCCGTGGTCGACGCCGAGGGCAATGCGGTGTCGATGATCCATTCCCTTTATGGCGGCTTCGGTGCCGCGGTCGTGGCGGGTCGGACCGGAATTGTCTTGCAGAATCGCTCGGCCTATTTCTCGCTCGATCCCAAGAGCCCCAACCGGGTCGAGCCCGGCAAGACGCCATTGCACACGCTGATCGCCTCGATGGCGTTCCGCGACGACAGGCTGTGGGCTGTAGTGGGCTGCATGGGCGCCGACGGCCAGCCTCAGATCCATCTGCAAACCTATCTCGCCCTGATCGACCACGGTCGGGACATCCAGGAGGCGCTGGAGTCGCCACGCTTCCTGTCCGGCCGCTTCGCCATCGGTGAGCCACGCGATACGCTGCACGTCGAGGGACGCATTCCGGCCGAGACCATTGCCGAGCTCGAACGGCGCGGTCACATGGTCAATCGCTGGGGCGCCTGGAACGAACTCGCAGGCCACGCCCACGGCATCACCGTGGACCCGGTCAGCGGCCTGCGCGTCGGCGGCTCGGATCCGCGCAGCGATGGCGCCGCGATCGGGTATTAGCAGGCTGCGGCTGCGTCCTGCAGAGGCACCGCTGGGAGCTGCTCGCCTCGGACCCGCGCAGTCAGCCGACGCCTGCCGATGTGCTTTACCTGTTCCAGGGCTCAAATCCTCCGCCAAAGCGGCCAGGTCGCGGCGAGCGCCAGCAGGCCCATCACGCCGGTGATAGCCGTAGCCTCGGGCGCTCCGATGAGATCGGCGAGCCAGCCCAGCCCGACGAAACCGATCGGGCCGGTGCCGATGCAGACTGAGAGTACACCCAGGATGCGCGAGCGCATTTCCATCGGCGCCGCGAGATAGACGAGCGTGGTCTGCAGGGTGGCGAAGGCGGCCCCGGCGAGGCCGGTCACCAGCAGCGCCACACCCGCCAGCAGCGGCGTGGGCGCTGCCGCAAAGCCGATCAGCCCGACCAGGTAGGCGGCCGTGCCGCCGACATAGGCGCGGGCATGCCAGCCCGGCGTCAGCCACAGCGCCAGCATGAAGCAGCCGGCGAAAGCGCCGACGCCGTCGATGCTGGTGAGCAGGCCGACGCCTTCGGGGCCGAGCAGCAGCCGGTCGGCACCGATCACCGGGATCATGCTGGTGAAGGGCCAGGCGAAGACATTGTAGATGACGGTGACCGCCATGATCGCGCCGAGGCGGCGGTCGGAAAAGATGAGCGCCACGCCCTCCCAGGTGCGGGCGAGCACGGCCCCCGCACCGGGCGAGGAAGGAATGTGGCTCTGCACCATCAAGGTCGCGGCGACGGCCGACGCGTACAGTGCCACGCTCAGCAGGAAGACGCCTTCGATGCCGACACCCGCCAGCAGCAGGCCGCCGACAGCGGGCCCTACCATGCGGCTCACATTGGCGGCGCCGACATCGAGCGCCATGGCGATGGCCATGCGATCGCGGCCCATGACTTCGCCCATCATCATGCGCCGGAGCGGATTGTCGGTGGCCCAGCCGCAGCCATTGATGAAACTGGCGACGGCGAGGTGCCAGACTTCCAGGGCTCCCCCGAAAGCGACGACGGAGAGCAGGGCCGAGGTGACCATCATGAGGCCGACGATGCCGGCCAGGGTCAGGCGGCGGTCGAACCGTTCGGCGAAGGCCCCGAGGAAGGCGCCGAACAGGCCCATCGGGACCAGGCGGAGCATGGTGATCATGGCGACGACCAGGGCGGAGCCGGTCTGCTGATAGACGACGATGCCCATGGCGACCGTTTCCAGCCAGCGCACGGTGGTGACGACGAAGCCGACGTACCACAGGCGCCAGAAATCCATCGGACTGGCCCGCAGCACCTGCCGGAACGAACTCGCCGTGTTCTTGTTGTTGTTCTCGCCCATGCCGGCGCCGACTGTCGCGCACGGCCGCGCCAAAGTCTCCTGTCCTAACACCGGTCGACTGGCCCCACTACAAACCGCTAGCTGTTGCCAACACCGGCGGGGGTCGGAGGCGACTACCGCGTGCCTTCGACGGCGCGCCGAACGGCGATTGCGAGATCAGCCTTGCGAAAGGGTTTCGTCAGCAGGGTGACGCCGGGGTTCAACACGCCCAGCGTGGAGATGGCGTCATCGGAGTAGCCTGACATGAACAGCACACGCATGTCGGGGTATGTCCTGGCCGCCTCGCCGGCGAGCGCCTTGCCATTGATCGGCCCCGGCATGATCACATCCGTCAGGAGGAGATCGAACGCAGGACCGGCATGGAGTTTGGCGAGCGCGGCCTCCCCATTGCTGGCCTCGGCGACCACATAGCCGAGACTGGACAATTGCCCGGCCACGATTGCCCGAACCTGATCCTCGTCTTCCACCACCAGGACCCGCTCCGTACCGCGGGGAATATGGAACTCCGGAGTCACGGCCTTCTCATCCTGCCGATCCGCCCGGGGCAGGTACAGGGTGACGACCGTCCCGTGCCCCAACTCGCTGTATATCGCGACGTGCCCTTTCGACTGCTTGACGAAGCCATAGACCATGCTCAGTCCCAGCCCCGTGCCCTTGCCCACTTCCTTGGTCGTAAAGAATGGTTCGAATGCCCGGGACATGACCTCCTGCGTCATGCCCGTTCCGGTGTCGGTGACGGACAGGGCCACGTAGTCGCCTGGCCTGGCCTCCGGATTGAGCTCGGCGTAGTCCTGATCGAGCGTGACGTTCCGGGTCCTGATGAAGAGGCGTCCGCCATCGGGCATGGCGTCCCTGGCGTTTATGCAAAGGTTGATGACGGCAGCCTCGACCTGGCCGCGGTCGGTATTGGTTTCCCAGAGCTCTTCGGCCAGCAGCGAGTTTATCTCGATGTGCTCGCCGAGGGTCCTCCGCAGCAGCGAGCCTGTCGCCACCACAAGGTCATTGAGATTGATCTTCTCCGGCCGCAACGTCTGCTTGCGGGAGAAAGCCAACAGCTGCCGCGTCAGCTGCGTCGCCCGCTCCGCGGCGCCGCCGAACCGCTCGATGCTCTGTCTGGTCTCCCGCGCGACGTCCTGTCCTTCGAGGATCGCATCGACGTTCGCCATGATCACCATAAGGATGTTGTTGAAGTCGTGTGCGACGCCTCCAGTCAGCTTGCCCACGACATCCAGGCGCTGTGAGGCGCGCAACTGCTCTTCCGCCGCCGCACGCGCACGTTCACCGCGTACCCTGTCGCTGACATCGGAGATGACCGCCAACGTCGCGGGCCTGCCATCGTACTCGAGGACCCGAACGGCCATTTCCACATCGATCAACGTGCCGTCCTTCCTCCGGTGACGGACGTCCTTGAGGAGACTGCTGCCGTCGCTCGGATACGCGCGCTGACCGGCCGCCAGAGCCTGCAGATCCTCGGCCGCATGGAAGTCGCTCATCGTCATCGCGAGCATTTCCTCCCGCGACCAACCGTATTGCTTCACTGCTGCGTCATTGACCGCAATGAGACGATGAGTGTCGTGGTCCTTCACGATGATCGCGTACGGAGCGGCCTGGAAGAGAGTCCGATAGCTTTCCTCCGAGTGGCGCACCCGGTCTTCGAGTTCCCGCTGCTCGGTCACATCTTCCGCGCTGCCGACAATCCGGACTGCTTTTCCCAGATGATTGCGAATGACCGCCGCCCTCGCGATCATCTGGCTATACGATCCGTCGGCGCGCTGCAGCCTGTACTCCGCCGACCATTCGTCGCCGCCGCCCCGCAGGGCCGCAATCAGATCGGCAAGAACTCTTTCGCTGTCTTCCGGATGTATCCGCTCCATCCAGGATTGCGGGCTGGCGGGCTTGTCTTCGGGCTTGAAGTACCGGCCCAGATCGTCTTCGTTCTGCCAGATCACATTGGACGCCAGCTCCCAATCCCAGACGATATCCGCGCTGAGCTGGGCAACCGTCCTGAAGCGTAGCTCGCTGATGGCAAGCGCGTCCTGAGCGGCCTTGCGCTGGGTGATATCCCGCTGAACGGCAACAAAATGAGTGACGCGGTCTCTGTCATCGACGATCGGCGCGATATCGAGTTCAATCCAGTACGCCGATCCGTCTTTGGCATAGTTCACGAGTTCCGCGCTGACGGGGGTCCTGGATTCGAGCGTCGCCCGGATGCGGTCGAGTTCGCTTCGGGACGTTCCCGGGCCCTGGAAGATTCTCGGCGATTTGCCGATGACTTCGTCCGGGCCGTAGCCCGTCAACTTCCTTATGGCCTCGTTCGCATAGACGATGCGGGGTCCCGGCTCGTCCAGCTCCTTCGCTTCGGTGATCAGGAAGAGGTCGTTCGAACGCGAGACCGCGGCTTCCAGAAGAGCGAGCTGCTCTTGCTGCTCCCTCGAGCTGGTGACATTCTGGAGATAGACAGCCAATCCCTCGCTCGAAGGATAGGCGCGCACGCTGAACCACTTCGCAAGCGCGGGAGCGTACTCCTCGAACGTGGTTACCTCCTGCGTCTCGGCCGCCTCTCGCAAATGTCGTTCGAAGCCCGAGCCAACGATATCCGGAAGTATCTCCCACAGCGACCTCGCATAGAGATCCGTATCGCTCCTCTCGAGGAGTCGCATGGCTTCCTGGTTGACGAAGGTAAAGTGCCAGTTCTCGTCAATCGTAATGAAGCCATCATTGATGTTGTCGAGAGTCTGATAGAGCCGCTCGGCCAATCGCCTGGAACTCTCGCGGGCTTCCAGCAGTTCCGTCATGTCCTGGAAGGCGCCCCGGATCGACCGGATCACTCCCTGTCGGTCACGCACCGCCTCGCCGATGACACGCACCCAGACATGTCTGCCTCTAGAGGTGACGATGCGCAGCGTCTCGTCGAAGGGCCTTCCTTCCAACGTACAAAGGTCGAGCGCCACCTCCATCTTCTTTCGGTCCTCGCCGACGAAGTAACGTAGCCCTCCCTCCAGGGACGGACTGAAGCCCGGAGGCTCGTCGTGGATCTCCGCCGTCACCGACGACCATTGGAGCGACCCCTTTTCGAGGTCCGAGACCCAGCCACCAAGCCGCGCCGTTCGTCCCGCCACGCGCAGCAGGTTTGTCGCCTCCTCCGCCTCGAGCTGGGCGAGTTTCAACTCCGTGCAGTCCTGGCAGGTTCCGACGGAACGAGCGGGCATGCCGTCGCCGTCCACCATGGTATGCCACCGCTCGACCACGAACTTCAGTCCGCCGCGGGGCGTCACGATGCGGTGTTCGATGGTGCAGACGTCCGTCGAGCCAAGCGACGCCTTGAAGGCATCGTCGACGGCAGCGCGGTCGTCTGGATGAACCAGTTCGAGAAACCGCTCGTGCGTCGGTGAAAACTCGTTCGGATCGACCTCGAAAATCCGGAAGGTTTCCGCCGACCACTGCACGTCCATCGTCTGCAGGTCCGTTTCCCAGCTCCCGACACGTGCGACGGTCTGCGCCGCCACAAGGCTCTTTCTTTCTCGCTCCAGTTGCTCGGCGAGGCCTTGTCGCTGCGCATCATGCCGCCGCGCCTGGGTCACGTCGGAGTAGGTCATGACTCCGCCGCCGTCGGGCAAGGGCTCGTAGTGTACGGAAACGATGCGCCCGTCCTGCCGCTCGCGATCGTTCGTGAACGGCTCCCGGCTGTGCATCAGCCGCATCCTGAGCGCGATGGCGGCCTGCTTTTCCTCGGGCGCATACTCCCCCCGTTCGGCGAGATAGTGCAGGACCGTATCGAGTGTCATGCCGCGGGCGTCGAAGCTCTTGTCCAGTTCGAGGAAGTCCCGCAGGCGCTCGTTGTAGACGACGATCTTCATGTCCCGATCGAACAGCACGACACCCTGTTCGATATTCTCGAGGATGGATTCCAGGTCGGCGGCACGTCCCGCGGACTCACGCTCCCGACGGCGAAGTTCGGTAAGGTCGTGACCGACCCCGATGTAGCCGGTGAAGACGCCCTGTTCCGAGAATACGGGGGTGCCACTGATCCACAGCGGCCGCACGATTCCCGTGGCATCCACGAATGTGGTTTCGAAGCGACGAAACGGCCGACGATGGGCGAGATCGTCGAGGTGGGCGCGCCACCCCGGGCTTTCATAATCCCCTCGATGCAGTTCCATGCGGCTCTTGCCAATGACCGCCGAGGTCGGGATGCCGAAGACGCTCGAGAACTGCTCCGACATGAAGGTGAAGCGCAACTCGGCGTCCATCTCCCACCACCAGTCGGAGGCCACCTGCGCCAGAAGCGAGAACTTGTCGGTCATGAAGCCCCCCGGCCATCGAGCATTCTATGCTCTTCGGCAGCACCGGCAAATTCGTCGGATCTGACGCGCCGGATCCCGGCTTTCCCTGGCATGAAGCGACCAGCCCTGCGGATCTAATCTATCGCAGCCTGGGCACGGTCCTCGGGTTGGTGGGGGTCCCGCAGCCCGCGGGTGAGCCGATGCCCAGGGAGATCCAGGCGCTGGGCGCCTCCCGTTCCACGGGACCGCTGCCGGACGAACGGACCAGACGCTCGACGGCCTGCGCCAGCACCCGCATCGGCAGCGGCTTGTTCAGGAATGCCTTGATGCGAAGCCGCCTTGCCGCGTCTTCCGAAATACCACCGACATCGCCCGACATGGCGATGAACGTCGTATCGGGCCATGCCTCGCCGAGTTGGCGTATGAGGTTGAGGCCATCGATGTCCGGCAGGACGCAATCGATCAGTGCGACGACGGGATTGTAGTTCCGGGCGAGTGCAACCGCCGCTTCACCATTGAAGGCGACACGGGTGGACAGGCCGCGACCGCCGAGCGCTTCTGCAATCGCCGTAGCCAGCTCCGGGAAGTCGTCGACAACGATGACGTCGCAGCCGACACGACCGGTGGGCGACGCAGGCTCCTGATGTTTCACGCAAGTCCCCCCTTGCTTCCCTCTTGTGCCATCCAGATCTAGCCGCCCAGGCCGCCGGAAGGAATTCCGATCGCATCCGTATCGGAGCGTTCGCCTGCATCACAGAGGGCTCGGGCGATGAGGCATGGTTTCTGACGGCGGCGTCGATGAAGCCTTCGCCGTGTAAGCGCCGATCCCGCACGCCATGGTGTGGCCACGCTGGCCGGCGCTTCCGGAACCCGCGGGCCGCCTGGTGAAGCCCCAGCAATCGGCGTCGGGGGCGTCGAGCCAGCGCATCTGGGTCGGTGCGCCGAGATGCATGAAGGCCATGATCGCGCCGTAGGGTGTGCCGCGCGCCACCGCGTTCTGGGCAATCAGCTCGTTGCAGATCACGGATCGGCTCCGCTCCCGGGAGTCATGGCAGGAGTGCAGGCCCAGTCGCCCGCCCACTTCGACGATGCGATGGATCCCCGACAGGAACACAATCTGGGCACAGGCCGAAGCGCAGGTGGCACCGGGCGGCACGACGGTGGAGACCTTCTCCCTGTCCATGACCTCGACCATCGCGAAGGCTTCAATGACCGAGCCCCCGGGGCTGTGGAGCGCCACGATCTTGTTCCCGAACGAGTCCCGGTCCGCCGATTGCAGCGCCACGCGGAGCCGGCCGGCATCGCCTTCAGCGATCTGTCCTTGCGCGAGCACGAAGCGCTTGCCGTCGGACGACACCGACGTTGAAAACGTCATGGCGGCGGCGGGCACGATGGCCGAGCCCAGGAGAAAGCCGATCAACAGTGCAGCGGCGCGGGATTGGAAAGTCCGATCGGTGAAGCGCATCGTGCAAGCCCTCCTCCGATATGTCTACGACGGACGGATGGGCGACGCGCGTGCCGTTGTCTCCATTCTGGATGAGCGGGAAACGGTCGTTCCCTGAATCGGCCGCAAACCCGAGGAAAATCTCGCCTCAACGTTTCCAATATGGAAACGAACCGGAGAAGGTCATGTGCGGGCGAGCGCGGCACTCAATGCGCGCATGGACACCGGCTTGTCGACGATGGTGCACGACGGCAGGCCGACGCGGCCACTGACCTTGTCGACCCGATCGAGATCATGGGCACCCGACATGAGAACCCATTGGCAGTTCGGCAGTCCGGGAGACGCGGCGACGTAGAAATCCACGCCGTTCCCGTCGGGAAGATTCACGTCGCAGACGATGGCTTCAGGGGGAGACGATTCGGGGACTGGCCGCTGGACAAAGGCAACGCCGTCACCGAGTGACCCGCAATCCGTGACCTCATGGCCACGGCGCTGGAGATACTCGCGAATTTCACTCCGAAGATCAGGATCGTCCTCAATCAGAAGTACACGCACACTCACCCCGATGCATCGAGCAACATCGTGCTCGCTTTTACCCGTGTGCCGAGAAAGAACCCGATGGCGATTGAAGTCAAGAAACGCGCGCGCAGACCTGAATATCTACACAGAGTTTCAGGAAAACCCGAACGACAGGGAGAAGAAGGGCTTCCTTTGCGGCAGAGGAGGCAGACCGGTGCGGGTCGTCGTCCGGACGAGCTTTCGCACCGTGCTGCGCAAGGGGCCGAGGGCAACCGGCTTGTTCATGAAGGTGAAGATGCCGACCTTCTCGAGAGTGAGATCCGACAGCCAGTCGATGCGGCCAGACATCACGATGATCGCCGTGCCCGGGCTGAGGCGCCTGATGCGCTCCGCCACCGTCACGCCGTCCAGGTCGGGCAGGTTGTAGTCGATCAGCGCGACCTTCGGCCGTAGCTGCGCGACCGTATGGATGGCGAGGGAACCACTCACGGTGGCGTCGACGCGGAGCCCGGCCCGGCGAAGGTAGCAGGCGAGCTCCTCGGCCTGGGTCGGATCGTCCTCGATGATCAGGACGTCTGTGCCGAATGCGTCGGTGTCGGTGTCCTTGTGTGTCATGCCCCCAGACTAGGACCGTCTCGCCCGCCCTTCACCCCGGATCGCCTCCGGATCGGATGGATCCGGCGTCAGGACGCCGGCCGCTGGAGATATGTATCGAAGAAGCCTTCGACGGCTTCGAGGCCGGCCTGGGTGAGGCGCACGATGGTGCGGCGCTTGTCTCCGACGTCCTCGGTACGCTCGATCAGCCCGTGCGCCATGAGCTGATCCATGCGTCGCAGCGCCGTCGTCAGGGGCACACCCGACGCCGCTCCCAGGCTGGTGACGGTAACCTCGGCCGCGACCAGATGGCCATCGTAGAGGTCGAGCAACATCTCCCAGCAGGGATCCGAAAAGAGCTGGGTCGGGAAATGCTGGCTGCGCATTCTTCGCATCGAGCGCATCTGCTTCAGGGCGGAGCGCTTGCGGTCGGCCCCCCCTTCCGTGGGTGCTCCCACCGCCGGCGCGGCGCGATCGCGACCCTGGCGGGCAACGAGGGCGGACTTGACCGCCTTGACGAGGCGGGGCCCGTCCACGGGTTTGGTCAGCAGGTCCCGCGCGCCCAGGCGGATGGCCTCTACCGCATCGTCGAAACCGGCGTGGCCGCTCACGAAAATCACCTCCGGCCGGTCGCTGCCCCCCAGCCGGATCAGTCGTTCGGCGAACTCGAGGCCCGTCAACTCGGGCATGCGGAGGTCCGATACAACCACCCTCGCCCGGCGCCTGTCGGCCAGCAGCTTGAGGGCCTGCCAGCCGTCACCGGCCGAAAGGCAGGACAGACCGGCCTTGGCGAGATACTCGACCAGCTCCTCGACGGCATCGGAATCGTCGTCCACGACCAGGACGTCGAAGATTCGATCCTCTGGAATGGCGGCGTCTGAGCTCGACATGCAGGAAAGACTTTCCTCGCGGCTGCGAATCATTTCCAAAGTGGAGACGATCGGCACGCAGCATACCTCCCAAGCTGCCCGGTCTCGGGTACATTCCGCAAGGGTCTGCACCCGATGGGCGCAGAGATTGTTGTGGGCGCTGGGTTGCCGCTTCTCGGGAAACGCGGGCAATGACGTTGTCGATCGCAGGCATGGGAAAGGCCAAGGCGGGGCCGACGCGCAATCGCGTCCTCGACGCGCTGAGCCGGCCGGTCAGCAAGCGGCGGATGGTGACCATCTGCGCCGTCCACATCCTGCTCGTCTGGAGCCTTGCACTCCTGGTCGCGGGGCAGAACTACGACATTTCGGTCTCCGGCTGGAAGACCTCGGCGGAGAATATCTCGCTGACTGTAGCAGCCCACGCGACTCAGACGACGGGCGCAGCGGATCTCGTCGCCAAGAGCATCGTCGATTGGGTCGACGAGAATCACATCGAGACCCCGGAGCAGTTCCGGCAGGTCATGGGCGAAAAGCGCTACTTCGAGGCGATGCGCGACCGCATCGTCGGCCAGCCTCAGATCGGCGTGGCGCTCATCATCGCCGCCAACGGCGACATCGTGAACACGACCCGGGTATGGCCGCCCTCCCCGATCAACGTCGCCGACCTCGAATGGTTCAGGAAGGCGATGGAGCCGGAGGCAACCACGATATCCCTCAGCGCCACGGCGATCGGACGGGCGAGCGGCAAGCAGCGCTTCTACGTCTCCCGCAAGGTGGTGTCGGCGACAGGCAAGCTGCTCGGCGTGGTCGCCGTCGGTCTCGAAGCCGAGTTCTTCGCCGACTTCTACAAGCGTGTGGCGCTCGGTTCCGACAGTTGGCTCGCGCTGTTCCGGAACGACGGCACCTTGCTGGCGACCAGCCTTCCCGACCAGCCACTGGGCGAGCGTCTGGACAAGACACTCCCCTACCGGATGATCGAGGCTGGGCAATCCGGCAAGGCCGTCCTCACCAAGGGACCGTTCCCATACTATGCCGGCAGCAGCCCAACCCGCATCGTCGTCGCCTCGAATGTCGCGAACCTTCCCGCCTATGTGACCGTCGTCGTTGGTGAAAGCGTCTTCCTGACGCCCTGGCGCGACCGCAATCTGCTGATCTTCATCGTCGCCACCATGCTGACGGTGCTCACCGTGGTCGCGGGCATGGGCATCCTCCACCTGATCGAACGATCGGCCGCCGCGGCCCGCGAGGCCTCGCAGCGCCAGGTCCTCGCGGCGATCGTCGACACGCCACTTGCGCTCACCGCCGTCGTCGACAGGACCGGCAAGATCATTCACGCCAATCCCTCGTTCCGGCGCCTGCTGGGCGCCGATAGCGACGATGATGTCGCCAATGCCCTGTTCAACCCGGCACTCGGGGGAGTCGAGCCGCTGCTGTCGTTCATCAAGGGCGACACCGCGATGGCCGAGGTCGACATCCAGCTCGTGAAGGCCGGCGATCAGCCACGCAGGTTGCGCTTCTCGCTTTCGCGCCAGACCCTGCCCGACAGTGGCGAGAGCATCATCATGGTCGGCCATGACGAGACTCTTCGCCACCAGGCGGAGCGTGCGATCGCCGTCTCCGGAAAGCTGGTGACGCTCGGCGAAATCACCACGGGCATCGCCCACGAACTCAGCCAGCCGCTCAACGTGATCCGCATGGCCGCGCAGAATGCGCAGGCGGAGGCGAATCCGGAGCCGCAGCTCGCACCGGCCGACGGCGAGGACCCCGAACCGCCGATGCCGGTGATGTCCGATCACGAATTCCGCGCCTTCGCCGTCACCAAGCTCAACCGCATCGTCGCGCAGGTCGACCGGGCGGCGGCGATCATCTCGCGCATGCGCATCTTCAGCCGCTCAACACGCGAGGGCCCGCAGTCCTTCGACCTGCGCGATGCCTGCCACGCCGCCGTCGCTCGCGTCGCGCCGTCCTATCGTAGCGCGGAGATCGTGCTGAAGGAGAATCTCGGAGAAGAACCTCTCTTCGTAGCCGGACACCCGCCCCTGATGGAACAGGTGCTGATAAGCATCCTCGCCAACGCACGGGACGCACTTGCCGACACGCTGGAGAAGACCAAGACCGTCGAATTGTCGGCGGGTCGGGGCGCCGACGGCCGCATCTGGGTACGGATCGCGGATAACGGGCCGGGCGTTCCCGATGCCGACCGCGACCGCATCTTCGAACCCTTCTTCACGACGAAGCCGGAAGGCCAGGGCGCCGGCCTCGGCCTCGCCGTGTCCTACGGCACCGTTCGCGACGCCGGGGGCACGCTGACGCTGAAGCCGGGGCGGCCGGGCGCCACGTTCGAGATCGATCTTCCGGGGAGCATCCCGCCGTGACCGTCGGGGTACTGTTCGTCTCCACCGGCGGCATCTGCCGTGCGCCGATGGCAGCCGGTGTCTTCCGGACCTTCGCTTCCCGGGGACGGATAGAGAAAATGTTCGACGTGGTCGCGGCCGGCACTTTCGACGGCCATGCCGGCGAGCCCCCCTCGTTGCTGGCGTTCGAGGTCGCCCAGCGTCGCGGCTACGACGTGCCGGCAGCCCCCGTGAGGCCGCTGCGGCAGGAGGACCTGTCTCGTTACGACCACCTGATCGCCATGGATCGAAGCAATCTCGCCGCCCTGCGCTGGATGGCGCCGGGCGGCCGCACGGACGTCCCGCAACTGCTCATGCGACATGCCCCGCAGGCCGCGGCCATCGACATCGTCGACCCCTATGGCGGAACGACCGAGGACTACGAGCGCGCGCTCGATCTGATCGAGAAAGGATGCGCCGGACTGATGATGGCCATCATGTCGAAGGCCGGCCCCTCCTTGCCGGAAAAGGGCCAGGAGTATCTGCCGTAGGCGCTAGGGACGCTGCGCCAGCCCGGCGCCTTTCGCCGCCGCCTCACTCGCCTCCATGAGGGCCTGCCTGACGACACGCGCAAGCTCGGCCTTGCGGAATGGCTTGGACAGGAGGATCTGCCCAGGCGGGGGCTGTCCGGTCGCAGCGATCGTGCCCTCCGGATAGCCCGACATGAGCACGACCGGCATGCCGGGGCACAAGCGTCTC
The DNA here is from genome assembly GCA_001557035.1 of Rhodospirillaceae bacterium CCH5-H10. Classification (GTDB taxonomy): domain Bacteria; phylum Pseudomonadota; class Alphaproteobacteria; order Reyranellales; family Reyranellaceae; genus Reyranella. The sequence goes on from LSKJ01000504.1 coordinate 16,868, forward strand.
GCTTCATCGGCCAGGATGTCGCCGCTCACCGGCCCGGGCATGACGACGTCCGTCAGCAACAGATCGAAGGCATCGGCATCGCGGCGCAGTATCGACAGCGCCTCCGAGCCATTGGCGGCCTCGGTCACGCGATAACCCAGCCTCTCGAGTTGGGAGACGACGAGCACGCGGACCGAGGCCTCGTCCTCCACCACGAGGATCCGCTCGGAACCACCCGGAAGATCGTCGCTGCCGCTACCGGCCTTCGCCTGCGCCTCCATCTGCTCTGCCACCGGAAACAACATGCGCACCGTCGTGCCATGACCGGCGGCCGGCGCCGGGATGCTCTCGATCTCGATCAGACCCCTCGACTGTTTCACGAAGCCGTAGACCATGCTCAGCCCGAGGCCCGATCCTCGCCCGGCATCCTTGGTCGTGAAGAACGGCTCGAAGACCCGGTCTCGTACCTCGGGGATCATCCCGGTGCCGGTGTCGGTGACCGAAAGCACCACGTATTCGGTCTCCTCGGCGTCAGCCGAAGATCGGATCTCGCGCCGTGTCGCGACCGTCAGGGTCCCCCCTGCGGGCATGGCGTCGCGTGCGTTCAGACAGATGTTGAGCAGGGCGGTTTCGAGCTGGGGCCGGTCCGTGAGGATGGCCGGCAACCCGGGTTCCAGGCTCACCTCGAAGGCGATGTGCTCGCCGAGCGTCCGTGCCAGAAGCTCGGAGGTCGTGGTCACGAGATCGGAGATTTCGAGGCGTTCGGGCCTGAGTGTCTGCCGGCGCGAGAAGGCGAGCAGCTGGTGCGTCAGCTTTGCCGCGCGAGCCGCCGCGCCGTTGATCCGCTTGAGGTGCTCGACCGCGAGGCCGAGCGTCGCCCGGCCCTCCTCCGCGTCCTCGATGACCGCGTCGGCGTTCGCCATGATCACCATGAGAATGTTGTTGAAGTCGTGGGCGACGCCCCCCGTCAACTGGCCGACGGCTTCGAGCTTCTGGGACTGCCGCGCTGCCTCCTCGCGGGCCTTCTGCTGGGTGATGTCGATGCCGCTTCCCACCAGCCGAATGGCCCGGCCGTCCGCGTTGCGGATGACCTTTCCCTTCACCAACATGAGCCCGTAAGTCCCGTCGGCCCGGAGAAGGCGGTATTCCTCGCGCCAATGATCGCCGCCGCCGTCGATGACGGCACGGACGCCCTCCAGCACCTTGGAAAGGTCTTCCGGGTGAATCCGAGCGCGCCAGGACTCGGCGGCATCCGTCGTCGATTCCGGCGGATAGCCGTAGGTGGCCGCCGCGAGGCCGCTGCGCCACACCGTGTTTTCGACGACGTTCCAGTCCCATACGATATCGGAAGTCATCGCGGCGATGATCCGAGACCGCTCCTCGCTGACCGCCAGCGCGTCGAGCGCTTCCTTGTGCTTCGTGATGTCGCGAATGATCGCCGTGTAGTGCGTGAGGCGGCCATGCAGGTCCCGGATCGGCGTCAGGCTCACTTCGGCCCAGTATTTTCTTCCGTCCCGGGCGTAGTGCAGCAACTGCACGGTGATGGACCTTCCGTCCGCCAACGCCGCGAGGAGCCGCGCGGCTGCCGCCGGATCGGTATCGGGACCGTGCAGCAGTTCGGCCGGCGTATGTCCCACCGTCTCGGAAGCGGCGTAGCCGGTCTGGCGCGTGAAGGCTTCGTTCACATAGGCGATCCGGTGCTTTCGCCGGTCGTCCACGGGATATTCCGTGATGACCACCATGTCGTCGAGATGGGAGACCGCGGCCTCGAGGAGACCGTGATCCCGCTCCGCCGTCAGGTCACGGCCGACGGCGCAATAGCCCCCGTCGGCTACACGGGCGAACCGCATTGAGACGGGCACCTCACGACCATCGCCGTGCAGCATCATCGTCTCGATCGTGTCGGTCGCGAGATTGCCCTGCATGAACATGCGGCCCAGCCGCGCTTCGAAAGCGTCGCGCACGACGGGCACGATGAGCGCCGAGAGCGGCTTTCCCGGCAGTTCCGCCGGATCGAGCCCGAGCACCTCCCGGAACTGCGCGCCCGCGTCGGTGACATGGCCTGAATCGTCCAGCGCGAGAACGAGGTCGGGCGAGGCATCGACGATTCGTCGGTAACGGTCGCGCGCCTGTTCGGCGTCGCGCGCGGCATCGGCTAGGCGTCTGCTCAAGTCGATGCGGTCCGACTCGGCCGCCGGAAGCCACCGCCAGAGGATCAGGAAGAGGACGAGGCCGCCGGCGAACAAGTTCACCAGCCGAGGCAGCACGACGAGCGTGGGCGCTTCGAGCAGCAACTTCATCTGTGACGGCAGGATGCCGTAGACGGCATTCCAGTACGCACCGAAATAGGCGTTCTCGATCAGCGTACGAAACGCATCGATCGCCAGCACGACCACGAGCACGAAGAACAGTCGGTTGACGTCGGGCGGCCGCCGCAACCGGGTCAGCAGAACGCCCAGCACGACGGCCCAGAGCACCACGCCGATGCCGTAGGTAGCGGGTACGACGAACCTTTCAAGCCCATGCAGCATGGGGGGCCTCCCGGCCTTTTGGTTCATTGGTTACCGCCGATAATACAAGGTCTGGCGGAACAAAGCGCGCAGCAAATGGACTTACAGCCTTAGCGCTGTCTTAGTCGGTGAATTGAACCGGGCCGGTCTTGTTGCTGGCGAAAAAGCACGCATAGTGGCCGCATCGGTGGCCGGTCGCTCCCGCCGTCCCTTCAATATCGCCTCCGAGTGCATGAAGCTGATCGTCAGGAAGTCACGGATACGCGGCAAGGGCCTGTTCGCCGCCGAGGACATTCCCTGAGGCGCGTCCCGTTCATCGCGCGCTACCGCAAGGAAATCACCGGATCGCTGGACGATGCGCAGCTCCGCACGCTGGAGGAGCGGTTGGACTACCTGCCCGATCTCGAAGCCCGGCGGAAGGTCATCCTCGAGGCCGTGCGCGACCAGGGAAAGCTCGACGCCAAGCTCGAGGTGGCGATCTTGGCGGCCGACAGCAAGAGCCGCCTGAAGGACATCTACCTCCCCTGCCCACCCCTGCCCCGTGGGCCAGCACGAGCATCGCGACAGGCCGGCCGCCTTGTCGTAGAGCGCCGAAACGGTCGTGCCGGGCTCGACTTTCAGCCGCAGCCGTCTCGCCTTCACGGGAAAGTTCATCGCACTGCATCCGACGCCGGAGAAGCAAACCTCGGGCAACAGCATCACGAAAATCCGACGGCGACGACAATCGCTGCAACGCAAGGGAGGTGTTGTCGTTAGCTGACGACCGACAGGGGGAAGATCATTCAAAATTCAGTATTGGCCACCAGTGCCCACCACGGTGCCAGAGCGTGACGCCCACCCGCCTGAGCGAGGGGCTTCCCTATCCTCTCGGCGCCACCTGGGACGGACTCGGCGTCAATTTCGCCCTCTTCTCCGCCAACGCGACCAAGGTCGAGCTCTGCCTGTTCGATGCGACGGGTGAACGCGAGGTCGAGCGGATCGTCCTGCCGGAATACACCGACGAGGTCTGGCACGGCTATCTGCCCGACGCGCGGCCCGGCACCATCTACGGCTATCGCGTGCACGGCCCCTACGAGCCGGCGGCCGGCCATCGCTTCAATCCCAACAAGCTGCTGCTCGATCCCTACGCCAAGCAGATCATCGGCAAGCTGACGTGGAACCCCGCACTGTTCGGCTACAAGATGGAGAGCGGCGACGACCTCTCCTTCGATGATCGCGACAGCGCGCCCTTCACCTACCGGAGCTGCGTGATCGACCCCGCCTTCAGCTGGGGCCGGGCGCCCATGCGGCGCACCTCCTGGGAAAACACGATCGTCTACGAAGCGCATGTCCGCGGCTTTACCAAACTCCATCCCGCCGTACCCGAACCCCTGCGGGGTACCTATGCCGGCCTCGCTTCCTCCGAGATCACCGGCTACCTCTCGTCGCTGGGCGTCAGCGCGGTCGAACTGCTGCCGGTTCACACCTTCGTCGACGACAGCTACCTGCTCGAGAAGGACCTCAAGAACTACTGGGGCTACAACACGATCGGCTTCTTCGCGCCGGCCCGGCGCTACGCCGCCAATCCCGATTTCGCCTTCGCGGAATTCAAGGAGATGGTCGCGCACCTGCACGCGGCCGGCCTCGAGGTCATTCTCGACGTGGTCTACAACCATACCGCCGAGGGCAACCAGCTCGGACCGACGCTCTGCTTCAAGGGTATCGACAACGCATCCTACTACAGGCTGGCGCCCGAGCCGCGCTACTACATCAACGACACCGGCACCGGGAACACCGTCAACCTAAGCAATTCGCGCGTGCTGCAGATGGTGATGGACAGCCTGCGTTACTGGGCCACCGACATGCGCATCGACGGGTTCCGCTTCGACCTCGCGACCATCCTCGGCCGCGAGCCGCACGGTTTCCAGGAGGAAGGACGCTTCCTCGACGCCTGCCGCCAGGACCCGGTCCTCTCGGAAGTGAAGCTGATCGCCGAACCGTGGGACATGGGACCGGGCGGCTATCAGGTGGGCCGCTTCTCGCCCGGCTGGGCGGAGTGGAACGATGCCTTCCGCGACACGGTGCGCGCCTACTGGCGCGGTGACGAGGGCAAGCTGCCGCCGCTCGCCGCGCGCCTCACTGCCTCCGCCGACCTGTTCGCCAAGCGCGGCCGCAAGCCGTGGGCCTCGATCAACTTCATCACCGCGCACGACGGTTTCACCCTGGGGGACCTCGTCAGTTACAACGACAAGCACAACGAGGCGAACGGCGAGGACAACAAGGACGGTCACTCGCACAATCTCTCGAACAATTACGGCGCCGAGGGACCGACCGAGGATCGCGAGATCCAGGGCACCCGACTGCGCCAGATGCGCAACATGCTGTCGACGCTGATCCTGTCCCGCGGCACGCCGATGCTCCTGGGCGGCGACGAATTCGGCCGCAGCCAGAAGGGCAACAACAACGGCTACTGCCAGGATAACGAGATCTCCTGGGTCGACTGGCAGGGCATCGGTCCGGAGGAGCGCGACCTGGCGGAGTTCGTACGCAAGCTGATCATGATCCGGCACGCGCTGCCGATGCTGCGGCGTGGCCGCTTCCTCACCGGCGCCTTCGACGAGGAGCTGGGCGTCAAGGACGTGAGCTGGCTGACGCCCGCCGGCGTGGAGATGACAGACGAGAACTGGAACGACGGTAACGCCCGATGTCTCGGCGTCCTGCTCGACGGCCGCGCACAGGAAACCGGCATCCGCCGCGTCGGCTCGGATTCGACGCTGCTGATCATCGTCAACTCCCATACCGACACCGTGCCCTTCACCTTGCCCGAGGCGGTGGGCGGCTCGCGTTGGGTCAGGCTGATCGACACCAGCGATCCCGAAGGGGAGCCGCTGGCGTTGCGCGACTTCGGCCATGCCTACGAATTGCCGGCGCGCTCTCTCCACCTCTTCGTGCTGCAGCCGACGCGGACTCCGCAGCGCTCCACCGCCGCGGAACGGTCCTTCCAGCGGGTGGTGCAGGCGATGGACGAGGCCTCTACCAAATCGGTGCGGTTCGGCTTCGACTAGCGAAGCCGAACGCCGACAGCGGCTCGATGCGTTTCTCGTTGCTCAGGTATCGGCGCCGCGGGAGCCCGAGGTCGCTGCCCCTTCACGTCCTCGTTCTGGCTACCGGGAATGCCGGCACCGCCCTCGTCACGCGTTGTGTCGGGGTCAACCGTGCCTCTCTCCTGCTCCTGCGACGGCGGGCCGGCCTTGTTGCCTGCGAAAAAGCACGCATAGTGGCCGGTCGCTCCTGCCCTTCCTTCAATCTCGCGTCCGAGAGCATGAAACTGATCGTCAAGAAGTCGCGCATCCACGGGAAAGGCCTGTTTGCCGGCGAGGACATTCCCTGGGGCGTCAAGGTCGTCGAATACAAGGGCGAGGTGATCACCGACAAGGTCGCCCTGGCCCGCATCGCCGAGGGAGCGGACTGCATCTTCGAGCTCGGCAAGAACGCGAACGTCGACGGCGCGGTCGGCGGCAACGAGGCGCGCTATGCCAACCACGACCGCCGCAAGCCCAACTGCTTCGTCCTTCGCGACAAGGGCAAGATCTGGCTCGTGGCGGGGATCGAGGGCATCCGCAAGGGCGAGGAACTGACCTTCGACTACGGCTCGACGTTCTACGAACGGTAGCCGCGCCGAACGCAAGCGAACAATGCGCTTGAAGTATCACAGGCGCGCCGTTCATACCCGCGGTCCAACGAAAGAAGAGGGTTTTCTTGGTGGTCTCCATCCAGGCGCGCATTGCCGAGGAACTCGGCGTCAAGGAACAGCAGGTCCAGGCCACGGTCGAACTGCTGGACGGCGGGGCGACCGTCCCGTTCATCGCGCGCTACCGCAAGGAAATCACCGGATCGCTGGACGACGCGCAGTTGCGCACGCTGGAGGAGCGGCTGGGCTACCTGCGCGAGCTCGAAGCCCGGCGGAAGGTCATTCTCGAATCCGTGCGCGACCAGGGAAAGCTCGACGCCAAGCTCGAGGCGGCGATCCTGGCGGCCGACAGCAAGAGCCGCCTGGAGGACATCTACCTCCCCTACAAGCCCAAGCGCCGCACCAAGGCCGAGATCGCCAAGGAAGCGGGGCTGGGGCCGCTCGCGGACCTGCTTCTGAGCGATCCCACAGTCCTGCCCGCCGAGCGCGCGGCGCCCTTCGTCTCGGCCGACAAGAACGTCGCCGATACGACGGCGGCGCTGGAGGGCGCACGCGCCATCCTGGTCGAGCGGTTCGCCGAGAATGCCGACCTGATCGGCGCCCTGCGCGAGGAGTTCTGGACCAACGGCCGCCTCGTTTCCAAGGTCCGGGAGGGCAAGCAGGAGGCCGGCGCCAAGTTCAGCGACTATTTCGATTTCTCGGAGGGCCTGGCCAAGATGCCCTCGCACCGCGTGCTGGCCCTGTGCCGCGGCGAGCGCGAGGAGATCCTGGGCCTCACGGTCGAGCCGGACGATCCCGCGACGCGGCCGCCCGCCGCCCAGGCGATCCCCAGCGCCTACGAACTGCGCATCATGCGGACCTACGGCATCTCCGACCAGGGACGGCCGGGCGACAAGTGGCTGACCGAAACGGTCCGCTGGGCGTGGCGCACCAAGATCACGATCATGCTGTCGATCGACCTGCGCCTGCGCCTGTGGACGGCGGCCGAGGAAGAAGCGGTGCGGGTCTTCGCTTCCAACCTGCGCGACCTGCTGCTTGCAGCCCCCGCCGGCACGCGGCCGACCCTGGGACTCGATCCCGGCTATCGCTCCGGCGTGAAGGTCGCCGTGGTCGACGCCACCGGCAAGGTGGTGGCGACCAGCACGATCTATCCGCACGAGCCGCAGCGGCGCTGGGACGAATCGCTCGCCATTCTGGCGCGCCTGGTGCGCGAGCATAAGGTCGAGTTGATCGCCATCGGCAACGGCACCGCCTCGCGCGAGACCGACAAGCTCGCCCTCGAGCTGCTGAAGGGCCTCTCCGACCTAAAGCTGCAGAAGGTGGTGGTGTCGGAAGCCGGCGCGTCGGTCTATTCGGCCTCGGCCTATGCCTCGGAGGAGCTGCCGGGCCTCGACGTGACCCTGCGCGGCGCCGTGTCGATCGCGCGGCGTTTGCAGGACCCGCTGGCGGAGCTGGTGAAGATCGATCCCAAGTCGATCGGCGTCGGCCAGTACCAGCACGATCTGAGCGAGTTCAAGCTGTCGAAGTCGCTCGACGCGGTGGTCGAGGATTGCGTGAACGGCGTCGGCGTCGACCTGAACACCGCCTCGGCGCCGCTGCTGGCGCGCGTCTCGGGCATCGGCCCGGGGCTTGCGCAGAGCATCGTCTCCCATCGCGACACGAACGGCGCCTTCCGCTCGCGCAAGGCACTGAAGGACGTGCCGCGCCTCGGCCCCAAGGCATTCGAGCAGTGCGCGGGCTTCCTGCGCATCCCCGCCGGCGACGACCCGCTCGATGCCTCGGCCGTGCATCCCGAATCCTATCCGGTCGTCCATCGGATCATCGCGGCGACCAAGAGCAAGATCGACGCGCTGATCGGCAACGCCGCCACCCTGCGAGCGCTATCGCCCAACGAGTTCGTCGACGACAGGTTCGGCTTGCCCACGGTTACCGACATCCTGCGCGAGCTGGAAAAGCCGGGACGCGATCCTCGCCCGGCCTTCAAGACGGCGGAGTTCAAGGCCGGCGTCGAAACGCTCAACGATCTCGAACCGGGCATGGTGCTCGAGGGCGTCGTCACCAACGTTGCTGCCTTCGGCGCCTTCGTCGATGTCGGCGTCCACCAGGACGGGCTCGTCCACGTCTCGGCGATGTCGAGAACCTTCGTGAAGGATCCACGCAGCCTCGTGAAGCCGGGCGACATCGTGCGCGTGAAGGTTCTGGAGGTCGACAAGCCGCGCAAGCGGATCGCGCTGACCCTGCGGCTCGACGACGAGGCCGGCAAGCAGCCGGCGCGAGGCGGCGGCCGTCCCGAACCCGGCGGCGCTTCGAAGCGCGATCAGGCGCGCGTGCAATCGGCCAAGCCGAGCGCGCCGGGCAATGCGATGGCCGACGCGTTGAGAAGAGCGGGCCTCGGCACGCGCAAGTGAACGCGGCGGGCGGCCGCCGCGCCCGCTGTGCCTCGGCTGCCCCTCCGCGTTGAAGTTCTAGAACTCGAGCAGGTTATCCCGCAGGTGCTTGTGGGCGTACTGCTTGCGTGTCACGCCGCGGCGCTGCAGTTCCGGCACGAGCCCGTCGCAGACCTCCATGATGTAGCGGCGGTCGAAATAGCTGTTGAAGATCAGGAATCCGTCGCCGCCCACCTCCTGCATGATCTCCTCCATCAGGCCGCCGACATGGTCGGGCGTTCCGGTGAAGTCGATGCCGCCTTTGCGCGCGTAGCTCTGCAGGATCGAGCGCGGCGTCTTGCCGATCCACTTGGCGAGCGAGGACTGGTGCCCGTTGGTCGTGAGATGCATGGGTAGCGGCTCGTCG
>LSKJ01000505.1 GCA_001557035.1 Rhodospirillaceae bacterium CCH5-H10
AGCTAACCTGGCTGTCGTAGACGCCGATCAGCCGTGCCCCCTGAGGAATCAGCAATGCACCGCCGGTCGGCGTGTCATAGACGCTCTCCGTCACCTGCGCGGTGATCTGTCCCGGAAGGTCGGATCGAAGGCCAGTGAGGAGGGCCGCAGGAATGACAGCGCCGGCCTGCAACACAAACGGTGAAGCGGGCCGCACCAGACGATCGGAGCTGGTCGTTTTCCGATCGACAGGCGCATTCACGAAGGCGAGTTTGCGTTCCTGTCCATTC
>LSKJ01000506.1 GCA_001557035.1 Rhodospirillaceae bacterium CCH5-H10
GCCGCGCGAGAGCAGCATGGCGCGCCGGAAGTATTCCTCCATCTGCGGTCCCAGCACGAGGCCCAGAAGGAACGGCGCTCCTTCGCAACCCAGGCGGACGAAGATGTAGCCAAGCACGCCGAAGACAGCGACCTGCATGACGTGGAACGTGCTGTTCTGCAGACTGTACGCTCCGATGCAGCAGAAGAGCAGGATCGCCGGCGCCAGGAAGCGGTACGGCACGGTCAGCAGCTTCACCCACATGCCGATCATCGGCAGGTTGATGATGACCAGCATGGCGTTGCCGATCCACATCGAGGCGATCATGCCCCAGAACAGGTCCGGCTTCTTGGTCATGACCTCGGGCCCCGGCTGGATGCCCTGGATGATCATCGCGCCGACCATCAGCGCCATGACGGCGTTGGACGGGATGCCGAGGGTGAGCATGGGGATGAACGAGGTTTGAGCGGCGGCATTGTTGGCCGCCTCGGGCGCCGCGACGCCCTCTACCGCACCCTTGCCGAACTTGCTCGGGTCCTTGGAGATTTTCTTCTCGAGCGTATAGGACGAGAAGGCGCCGAGGGTCGGGCCGCCACCGGGCA
>LSKJ01000507.1 GCA_001557035.1 Rhodospirillaceae bacterium CCH5-H10
ATGTCCTTGGCCGAGCCGCCGACTATGTTCTCGATGTTGCGGATCGTGTCCTCGGCCACGCCGTTTACCAGCACACTAACCGGGTTGGCGCCGTTCAGGGTCGCGATGATGCTGGCGGTCTTGTCACCGTAGTCTGCCGTGTCGATACCAGCACCGCCGTCCAGCACATCATTGCCGAGACCGCCGAAGAAGTAGTTGGACAGACCGTCGCCTGTAAACGTGTCGTTGCCGCTTCCACCGACCACATTCTCGAAGTTGCGGATCGTGTCCTCCGCGACTCCGCCGACAGTGACGGCAGAGAAGATCGACCCAGTGAGCGTCAGCACCACGGAGGTGGTCTTGTCGCTGTAGTCGACCGTGTCCATACCCGCGCCACCATCCAGCGTGTCGTGGCCAGCGCCACCCATGATCCGGTTGGCGAGCGTGCTGCCGGTGATCGTGTCGTCACCTGAGCCGCCAATGATGTTCTCGATATTGCGGACCGTATCCTCGGTCACGCCACCGACCGTCACGGTGCTCAAGCCCGCACCGGCCACCGTCAGCGTCGTCACGACTGACGCAGTCTTGTCGCTGTAGTCGACGGTATCGATGCCGGCGCCGCCATCCATGAAGTCGGCACCGCCGCCGCCTCGCAGGAGATCGTCGCCCGCGCCGGACTCGAAGCGATTGGCGAGCCCGTCACCGATCAGCGTGTCGTTGCCCGAGCCGCCGTATACCCATTCGATGTCGCGGATCGTGTCTTCGACACGGTTGTTAACGAACACGATCGCGTTGTTGGCTCCGTTCAGGGTCAACGATAGTGACGTGGTCTTGTCGGTGTAGTCGGCCGTGTCGACGCCGGCGCCGCCGTCGAGAATGTCGTTCCCCTCACCCCCCATCAGCACGTCGTTGCCCAAGCCACCCTCAAGCTTGTTGGCCAGAGCATCGCCGATCAGAATGTCCTTGGCCGAGCCGCCGACTATGTTCTCGATGTTGCGGATCGTGTCCTCGG
>LSKJ01000051.1 GCA_001557035.1 Rhodospirillaceae bacterium CCH5-H10
CGATCGAATAGCCGTTCGGCAGAAGCAGCCGCGTCCAGACCAGAAGAAGACGTGATTGCCCAAAGCTAACCTGGCTGTCGTAGACGCCAATCAGCCGTGCCCCCTGAGGAATCAGCAACGCGCCACCCGTCGGCGTGTCATAGACGTTCTCGGTCACCTGCGCGCTGACCTGTCCCGGCAGGTCGGATCGAAGGCCGGTGATGAGGGCCGCAGGAATGACAGCGCCGGCCTGCAGCACAAACGGTGACGCAGGCCGCGCCAGATGATCGGGGCTCGTCGTCTTCCGATCGACAGGTGCATTCATGAAGGCGAGCTTCCGGTCCTGTCCGTTCTGGATCGAGGCTTCATCGGCGGATGTCGGCGTTGCCGATGTTGACGGCCGGGATGAAGGAATGCCTGCCACACCGGGCTGCGTCTGACGATTGCCGGGAGCGAACAGGCGGCTGACGCGGGCGGCTTCCGTCTCCTGAGCACGGCGCTGCTGCTCGGCGTCGGGCGACGAGGGGGCGGGTTGACCTTGGGCTGCCACGATCGGTCGGCCGAGGTCGCCCGGCAGCGGCGGTCCGAGAACCGGCACATCCCGAGGAACCCCAGAGTAGTCCCGCGGCAGCGCCGCCAGGCCATCGGCCACGCGAGGCCGGTCAGTGGTGTAGAGTTCTTGCGGCGCGACGCCACGCAGCCGGTCTCGCTGCAATGCCCACAGTACGGCGCCACAGACCAGGATCAGGCCCAGCGCCGTTCCGCCAATCAGCACAGTCCGCGACAGACGCGTGACGCGAGGCCCCTCCGATCGCAGCCTGAAGGGCTGAGCGGTCGTCGAGGGCGTGGAGTGCGACAGCGATTGATCGGTCATCGTTGCGGCCTTCCGTCCGTGCGGACGATCCGGACGATCTGCTGGTTTTCGCCGCCCAGTCGCAACTCGGCCGCGGCGAACAAGCGGTCGACGATCAGGACGTTGCCGTATGCACGAGAATTGACGAGCTCCGGCTTGCCGTCGGCGCCGACGACGAAGAGAGGCGGCATCTCCCCCTGCACGATGCCGGGCGAGAACTCGACATAGACCTTGCGCCCATCGTCGTAGGCATTGACCGGTCGCCAGGGTGGCCTGTCGCCCTCGATGGAGTATCGGTACCGGCGCTGGGCAATCTCGGGGAGGACCGGCACCGGCGGCAGAGCGCGAAGGCTCGTGCCTCGGCTCTCGGGATAGAACCAGGCGACCGATGGCATGTAGGGCCGCTCGTGAGCTCGCAGCTCGATGAGGTACGTACGCCGGTCGGTGTTGACCACGAGGTTGGTCTCGATGGCGGGACGGGTCGGCTTGACGAGGATGTGGACCCGACGCGTCTCGCCGTTACCGCTCTCCGTGTCGCCAATGATCCAGCGTACCGTGTCGCCCGCCGCCACCGGGCCTGTTCCGGTCAGTTGCTCGCCGGGCTCCAGGGCGATGTCGGTGACCTGTCCCGGCGCGACGTAGACCTGATATAGGGCCCCCGGGCTGTACGGGAACACCTGTACGGCGTTGAAGTAGCCCTCGCGGCGCGGCTCCACCCGCGCGGCGCCGTTGGCGGCTTCGACGCGCGCCACCGGATCCCTTACATCGCCCGGTCCTCCCCGCGCCGGCGTCCAGGCCGGTGGAACATGCAGAGGCCGCGGCGGTGGATCCTCGGCAGGCACCGAAGGCACCGGAAGCGGCGGCACGCTCTCGTCGTAACTGATCTGCGGCGGCTTGGTGGATGCGCATCCGGTGACCGCCAGCAGGGAAATGAAGAGGGCTGGCCGCATGCTGCGGTATTTCATTGTGCGAGCTCCTTCGACCAGTTGATGGCGTTGACGAAAACCCCAAGCGGATTCTTACGCAGGCGATCGGCGTCGCGTGGGGGTTCGATCACGATGGTGAGGATGGCGGTCCAGCGCTCGGTGGCGGCGAGCTGGCCGCTTTCGTAGCGGCGCTCGGTCCAGGCCACCCGAAAACTGTCCGGCGACGCCCGGATGACGCTCGAGACCTCGACCGAGACCTGCATCTTGCCCAGCTTGGCGAAAGGATCGGCGCGGCGCGCATAGTCGTTGAGGGCCGCGGCCCCGCGATCCGTCGTGAACTCGTATGCCCGCAGCCAGCCCTGGCGAAGCACGACCGCGTCGGACGGCAGCCCGCGCACGTCCTCGATGAAGCGCGCAAGGTGAAACGCGATCTGCGGATCGGTGGGCCGATAGGAGGCGTCTGCCGGTGCGATCGCCTGCGCCTGGCCAAGCCTGTCGA
>LSKJ01000508.1 GCA_001557035.1 Rhodospirillaceae bacterium CCH5-H10
CGGCCCGAGCCGCTGGAGACCGACTTCGCGACCCATGCGCGCGAAAGCGGCAAGGACCAATGCACGCTCGAACTGCTGGTCGACGGGCTCGACTGCGCGGCCTGCGTCTGGCTGATCGAGAGCCTGCTGGCCCGCAACCCGGCCGTCACCAAGGCGCGCGTGCATCTGTCGACGGGGCGCCTGTCGCTCGCCTGGCGCGGCCCGCCGGCCGACGCCAATGCGCATGCCGGCCTCGTCGCGGCGCTGGGCTTCCGTCTCGCGCCGTACGATGCGCTCGCCGTCACGGCGGAGGACGACCGCGAGGCGCGCGAACTGCTGCGCGCGCTGGCCGTCGCGGGTTTCGCCGCGGCCAACGTCATGCTGCTGTCGGTGGCGGTGTGGTCGGGCCATGACGGTTCGATGGGCGAGGCGACGCGCACGCTGTTCCACTGGCTGTCCGCCGCCATCGCGCTGCCCGCTGTGGCCTATGCCGGCCAGCCCTTCTTCCGCTCGGCCTTCGCCGCGCTGCGCGCCGGCCGCACCAACATGGACGTGCCGATCTCGATCGGCGTCACGCTGGCCTGCCTCGTCAGCCTGCACGAAGCCTGGGCGGGCGAGCAGCATGCCTATTTCGATTCGGCGATCACCCTGCTCTTCTTCCTGCTGATCGGCCGCTATCTCGACCGTCGCGCGCGCGGCCGGGCGCGGCATGCGGTGCGCGCGCTGATGGCGCTGACCACGCGCACCGCGACGGTCGTGCTTCCCGACGGCGGCACCGCCGCGCGGCGCGTCGATGCGCTGGCGCCGGGCGACGTGCTGCTGGTCGCGGCCGGCGAGCGGCTGGGCGCCGACGGTCTGGTGAGCGAAGGCGTCTCCACGCTCGACGCCGCGCTGGTCACCGGTGAGAGCGTGCCGCAGGCGGTGGCGCCCGGATCGCGGGTGTTCGCCGGCATGGTCAATCTCGGCGCCGCGCTCCGCGTCCGCGTCACCGCGTCAGGCGAACACACGCTGCTGGCGGAGATCGTGCGGCTGGTCGAGGCGGCCGAGCGCGGCCGCTCGCGCTTCGTGGCGCTCGCCGATCGCGTGGCGCGCGCCTATGCGCCGGTCGTGCACGCCACGGCGCTGCTCACCTTCCTCGGCTGGTTCCTGCTGGGCGGCCTCGCTTGGGATCGCGCCCTGCTGGTCGCCACCGCGGTGCTGATCATCACCTGCCCCTGCGCCCTCGCGCTCGCGGTGCCGGTCGTGCAGGTCGTGGCCAGCACGCGGCTGCTGCGCTCCGGCGTCCTGCTGCTCTCGCCGACCGCGCTGGAGCGGCTGGCCCGCATCGATCATGTCGTATTCGACAAGACCGGCACGCTGACCCTGGGCCGGCCCGAACTCGTCGAAGCGCCGGAAGACCCGGAGGTTCGCCGTCGTGCGGCATCGCTGGCGGCCGCCTCGCGTCATCCGCTGGCCCGCGCCCTCTCCCGCGCCCTGCCCGACGTGGCGCCCGCCGACGGCGTCGTCGAACATGCCGGACGGGGACTGGCGACAAACGACAGCCGGCTGGGCTCGGCCGCCTTCTGCGGCGTCGTCGCGCCGGCGGACGACGGACGGTCCGAACTCTGGTTCGTGCGCGACGGCGAACCGCCGCAAAGGTTCGCCTTCGCCGACCGGCTGCGGCCCGATGCGGCCGAGGCCGTCGCAGCGCTGCAGGCGCGCGGCCTCGAGGCCGAACTCCTGTCCGGCGACCGGCCGGCGGTGGTGGCGGAAGCCGCGCGCGCCGCCGGCATCGCGACCTGGCGGGCGGAAGCCACGCCTGCGGCCAAGGTCGAGCGCCTCGCCGCGCTCGCGGCCGAAGGGCGCAAGGTGATGATGATCGGCGACGGGCTGAACGACGCGCCGGCGCTGGCCGCCGCGCACGCCTCGCTGTCGCCCACCAGCGCCGCCGAGGCCACGCAGAACGCCGCCGATGCCGTGTTCCAGGGCGATGCGCTGGCGCCGGCGATCGAGACGCTCGACGTCGCGCGCCGCGCCGATCGCCTGGTGCGCCAGAACCTGGCGCTGGCGCTGCTCTACAATCTCAGCGCCGTGCCGCTCGCCATCCTGGGCGAGGTCACGCCGCTCGTCGCCGCGGTGGCGATGTCCTCGTCCTCGCTGCTGGTGATCGGCAATGCCCTGCGCCTGGGCGCGGGACGCCCGGCGAAGGGGCCGCGCTGATGGACAGCCTGCTGGTCCTCGTGCCGGTCGCGCTGCTGCTCGGGCTTCTCGCGCTCGCCGCCTTCCTGTGGGCGCTGCGCAACGGCCAGTACGACGACCCCGACGGGGCCGCCGGCCGCATCCTGTTCGACGACGACGACAAATAAAGGAGAAACGACATGTCTCACTGGATCATGGGAATCTTCGCCGGCCTGCTCGGCCTCGCGGGCCTGCTGATGGCGGGCGCCGCGCGCGACTTCGGCATCCTGGCCTTCGGCCTGTCGCTCAGCCTGTTCGCCGTGCTGTTCTGCTGGTGGATGATCAAGACGTCGTACGACGAAGCCGAACGCGGCACCGACACCGCGCGGGAACAGCCGTAGGCGGCGCGCCGGCAGAAGACCACGTGCCTGTACTCGCGTCGGCGGGTGCAGGCCGTCAGTGTCTTGTCGATTGAGGCGGGATGGCCCACCCGCGACGAGTCGAACCTCCAGACATTCCTAAGGGCTTCTCTTTGCTTGCAAGGCAGCGAACACGTACTCGGCGAACATTCGGTCGACGTCCGGGGCTTCGAATATTCGCCAATGGTCGCCGGCAACATGGACCACGTCGACACGACTGGTACGGTTCGACCAGCCCATATCTTGGGGAACCTCGGCGGGCCGGGGCTCATCCGAGCGAAAGAGGACGACCGGAACGTCGCACCGTACCGGCCTTAGCCGATTCAGCCATTCGGTGTGGAGGCGGTGAAACAGGCGCAGCAGAATGACGGTCGACAGGGTCATCCTCCACGACTCCGGCAGGGGCGGATCGAGCGCCATCAGCGCCCGTAGCGCCGCACGGATTCCTCGCCTGGTGAATAGATTGTCCGAGAGGATGGTAGCTGCCAGTGTGACCCAATAGCCGCGCCGAAACCCTCGCCACAGGCGGGCCACCTGGTCCAGCGGACGACGGCGCGGCACCGGCTCCGACGGATAGATGACGCCGCTCACGTCCGTGTCGAACACGCCCAACAACACGACTTCGCGGCCTTCGGCGATGAGCTGGGTCATCGTCGCGTACGCAACGTCACCCCCGGCCGAATAGCCGGCGAGAGCGAGAGGACCGCGCGGCTTTTCGCGGGTGATCTGCTCGACGGCGAGCCTGGCGATGGTTTCGAACCGGGTGTCGGCCCGAGCCAGCACACCGGCGCCGGGATAGCGGAGCAGCCTTAGAGAAAGGCGTTCGGCAATGGCGCGGCAGAAGCCGGCGAGCAGGCCATCGGTGCCGCCGCCTGGCGGGAAGAAGAAAATCGCGGGTTCGTCCTCAGCAAGCTCACGCGGCGTCTCCTCGAGAAAGCTCTCGACAGCACGTGCGATCCCTTCTCCATCCAGCCTGCCATGGAACCTTTCCAGCGGCAGCGCGCGGCCGGCCAGCCGTTCGAGATGGAAAATCATCTGCAGGAAAGCAAGCGAGTCCCCACCGGCATCTTCGAAAGACTGTCCGGAGCGCGGCGCCCGGCCGACCGCTGCACGCCAGGCCCGGTTCACCATTGCCCTCGCCCGCAGGCCGGCGGCCGGCGATGGTGTGGGTGTGGGTGCCGGGACGTCGACGTCCACGGCGGCGCGGGCGAGCAGCGCTGCTTCGTCGACCTTGCGGCCGGGCAGCAATGGCAGGGCGTCCATGACGTGAACGGCCCGTGGGCGCATGTACGGCGGCAAGGTTCGGGCGAGACTGTTGCGGATTTCCGCCGGGAACTCCGGCGTTGCGGAACCGCGCGGCACCACGAAGGCGAGCAGGTGAGGCTCGTCGTCGACCATCCGCGCGACCACCGCGGCATCCGCGACGGACGGGTCCCGGCGCAGCGCCGTTTCTATCTCGGCGAGTTCGACACGATTGCCACGGATCTTGATCTGCCGGTCGCGCCGGCCGAGCATGACGAAAAGCCCGTCGGACCGGCGCCGAACGAGGTCGCCGGTGCGGTAGGTCTTGAGATGCGGCCGGGAGGAATCGAACTCGAACGGCCCCGGCGCCACGTCGCCGTCGCGCCACAGGCCGAGCGACATGAAGGCACTGCGCACGACGAGTTCTCCCTCCCCGCCATCGGCCACCGGCTGGCCGTGTTCGTCGATCACACCGAAGTCGATGTCGGGCAGGGGATAGCCGACCGGCACGCGGGCCTCGTCGTGCGGCGGCTCGGTCACGAACCACTGCAGCAGGGCCGGTGCTTCGGTCGCGCCGTAGACCGACAGTATCGTACAGTTCGACGGCAGTACTTTCCGCACCAGCTCGTGGTCGACGCGGAGCAGGACGTCGCCCGAAGTCTGGATGCAGCGCAGACTGGTGAGCGCCTCGCGCGCACCTTCGAGTTGCATCACGCTGCGCCAGACGGCAGGCGTGGAAAACATCATCGTGATGCGCCGCTCGGCGACCGCCCGCAACACCTGCCCCAGACCGATGCGCTGCAGATCGAGCTTCACGAGGGCCGCGCCGCACAGCATGACTTCGAATATCTGCTGCAGACCACCGATCGTTCCGGGTGACGCCAGCGACAGTACCTTGTCAGCGGCGTGCAGGTGCACGGCATTCACCAACTCCGCCGCGCGATGCAGGACCGCACGCTGGCTCAGAACGATTCCCTTGGGCTGACCTGTGCTGCCGGACGTGTAGACGACGAAGCTGGGGGAGTCGGCCGACGCTGGCACAGCCGGCATCGCAGGCGGAACCTCTGCGGCAGCGAAGGCATCCTCGATGGCGAACGGACGCACCCCTGCCGGCAGCAGATAGCCCGAAGCGATATCGGCGCGGCTCATGACGACGGCCGAAAGGCCGGCATCCCTCATAACCGCCGCAACCCGCTCGTGAGGATAACTCCGATCGATCAGGATGCAGGGACGCGACGCGCCGAGGCACGCCAGTACGGCCGCCGGGTACGACGCCTGATTGGGCAGCAATACGCCCACCGCCCCGCCGGAAGGAATGGCCGTATCGATGAGTCCCGCGAGCCAGCACGCGGCCTTCCACATCGCGGCGAACGTGAATCCGCCATCGCCGTCCTCGCAGGCAACGGCATCGGGTCGTCGCACGGCGATCTCGGCGAACAATTCGATCGCCGGACGCTCGACCCAGCTCTCTTCGAAGCGGCAAAAGGCACCGTCTCGCGGCCCGTTCAGATCGAGATCGGGCACCGGGTGCCGCTGCCATCGGGGACCTGTTGCACTTGCATCAGCCGCAGCAGACGAAGAGGAGGCTGACATAACCGCTTTCTTCCGATTGGCGATTGGAAGCCGCCCGAGCAGATGTTGCCAATATAGTTGTTCTGCAGAACGCTGGCATCAACGTCGTTTTGGGTGAGCAGACCGTGCCGCCCGCGCTGGAATACGCCCATCGGGCCTGTATCTTCAGCGCCTCTCCCTGGGCTATTGAAGCACCCGATGACAGGCTCCGACCTCGGCCGACTCTTCACGCCACGCTCGATCGCGGTTCTTGGTGCTTCAGCCAGCGCCGACAAGCTGGGAGGCCAGGTGTTCGGGCGTCTCGCCTTTTCTTTCAAGGGTGAGCTGATCGCCGTCAATCCATCGGAGACCGCCATCGCCGGCCGGCCGGCAGTGCCGTCGCTGCGCGACATGCCATCGCCGGTCGATCTCATCGTCGCGCTGCTTCCGGGTGAAGCGCTGGTCGAGGCGATCGAGCACTGCCCGCAAGGACAGGCAGCCTTTCTGCTGGCCATTCCCAGTGGCTTCGGCGAGGTCGCGCACGAAGGGCCCGCGCTTCAACGGCGCCTGGCCGAGGCCGCGTACCGGGCCGGCATGCGTGTCGTGGGGCCCAACTGCGTCGGCGTGCTGAACATGGACTCCGGCCTGAATGCCTCCATCATTCCGCTGATGCCACCGGGTGGGCGTCCAGGCCTCGGCATCGCCACCCAGAGCGGCGGCTTCGGCATGGCGACGGCCATGTATGCCTGCGACAACGGGCTGGCGATCTCCTCTTTCTGCGACGTCGGCAACACGGTCGACGTCTCATTGGCCGATTGCGTGGACCACCTCGCAGCCGATCCCGCGACCGGCGTGATCGGCCTGTATGTCGAATCGGTGCGCGATACCGCCGGGTTCCAGCGTGCGGTCGAGCAGGCGGCCCGCCGCAAGCCCGTCATCCTCTGTCCACTCGCGCGCTCTGCGGCAGGCCAGGCAGCTTCGCTCTCTCATGTGGGCATCGAGGCCGATGGGGGCTTGCTGGTGCAGGCGGCCCGCGCCGCCATCACGGTCGATTCAGGCCTCGATCTGCTGCACGTCGCCAAGATGCTGCTGTGGCAGGCTCCACGCACGCTGCGCGGCCGTCGACTTGCCGTCGTCACCGGGACGGGCGGGATCGGCACCGAGATCGCCGACCTCGCGAGCGAGCGAGGCCTCGCGG
The DNA here is from genome assembly GCA_001557035.1 of Rhodospirillaceae bacterium CCH5-H10. Taxonomy (GTDB): domain Bacteria; phylum Pseudomonadota; class Alphaproteobacteria; order Reyranellales; family Reyranellaceae; genus Reyranella. The sequence goes on from LSKJ01000508.1 coordinate 6,547, forward strand.
TGCATCGCTTCTCCGAACGCCTGACCAAGGCGATCGCCCACCATTTGCCGCCCTATGCCGCATCGGGCAATCCGGTCGACCTGACGCCGGTATGGCGCGACTATCCAGAACTCTATCCGCTGGTCATCGAGGAGATTGCCCGTTCGGGCGAGGCCGATCTCATCGCCGTCTCCATCACCGACGTTCCAACCACCCGGCCCGACCTCGCAAGAAGCCTCGCTCGGACGATTCCCCGGCTCGGCGTTCCCACGGCGGTCTACTGGGCGTCGCGCGATTGCGACGTCGCAAACATGGCGCCGCTGCAGGCGGCCCGGGTACCCTGCTATCGGGCCACGCGAGAACTCGCGCTGGCGCTCGCCGCGTTGGCGCGCTCCGACACAAGCAGCACCGGGGACGCCGAGTGACATGTCCGTCAGCCTCGCCGAACGACAGATCGTCGACCTCGCTTCAGGCAGTCGCCCGACGCTGAAACAGGGGGGCCGTGTTGCCTGTGCGGTGCAGGCAGAGCGCCTTCGCGCTCGTGCGCGGCTGGAAGTAGACGACGCGCCCCGTTTCCCGCCATCCGAGTGCGCGCAATCCCTTGAGGGCATCCGGCCGATCGAACTGCCCCATCGTGTAGGCATGGCGCGCGCCTTGGGCGCGCGCATCTCTCAGCATTGTCCCCAGCACCAGCGCATGTATGCCCTGGCCGCGAAAGGCCGCCGGGGTAAAGGCATCGGTCGTATAGACCTCGCCTGAGCCCAGCCAAAGCGGTCGGCCGGGCAGCGCATCGCCCCACCGGTAGCAGGTCCAGTTCACGTGGGCGAGATGGTCGCCGACAAACGCCAGATAGCAGCGCTCGCCCCGCAGCAAGCGGTCGCGATAGAGCTGTTCTGCAGCCTTGTCTCCCGGATGGGAACCCAGCCACAGCCAGGGATCATCGGCATAGAGGCGGCAGATCGCACCGAGGTCCTCCTCCTTCGCGAGGCGGATCGTGGCGCCGAGCCGATTGGGTACGGCGGTCACTGGCTCGACGAGAGATCGCTCGAAGAACAGGACGCAGCACAGATCGCCGAAGGGTGCGATGGCTCTGCGAGCGAACTGCCAAACGCGCACAAGGGGGCCGTGTTGTTCGGCCGCTCCCGGCCTGGTCACCGTTCGGGTCCCTGTGAGGGGACTTGGCTGCACGCCGACAATTGAGGCCGAGGGGAAGCCAACGAGGCCCTTGGAGCCTCATCGACATACCCAAGTGAACGAGGAGAAATGGCGCGCCCGGAAGGAGTCGAACCTCCAGCCTTCTGATTCGTAGTCAGATGCTCTATCCAGTTGAGCTACGGGCGCACGGCCGAGCCCCGAAGGGTCCAGCGAAGAAGGGCGCAACCTAATGAAACTGGTCCGGCGTTGCAAGCCGAGGACGACGGGATTCTGGGCTGCGACGCGGCGCCCCATGTCGGGCGGGTCGGCTCCCGGAAACGGCCTCCGGCGCGAACGCAGGACACCCGCCAAGTCGTTCTGCCGCCTTTGGAATCCGCCCTTGTCGGTTTTGCTTGCTTTAAGTTAGCATGACTGCCATCTGGATTTGGGGGCACGTGCCCCGGCTCGGCATGGCCTGGAGCCGGCGCCGGATCGGAGCACCTGATCGATGGTACCGGGGCAGGTTCGAGGCCGAAGATGGCGCTAAGTTTTCAACGGTCCGCGCTTCTCCTGGCGATGATCGTGATGGCTGGTTGCGACCAGGCCAACGTCTTTGCGCCCGCCGCCAGCAGCCCGCCGCCGTCGAATTCCAATCCCGCCATCACCCAGACCGGCACGCTGACGGTTCGCAAGAGCATCGAACAGCTGCGCAGCGACCAGGCCGCGCTCAGCAATGGCATCGCAGCCCAGCAGGCGCAGTTCAACGCCACGCGCGGACAGCTGGCCGGCGACGAGCGCACCTATGCAGGGCTGGTGAGCGGCATCACTTCGCGCCTGCGGGCCGGCACAACGCCGGGCAATCCCGATCTGGTGAACCAGTGGAACGCCGCGCAGGGCAAGCTCGATGCCGTGACGATCGGCGTGGGCACGCTGAACTCGCTGGCCAGCCAGGTGACGACGCAGGCGTCGGTCGCGGGCTACCTGCTCGAAAACGTCCGCGCGACCTACCGCGTCGGCGGCGCCGTCGACGAGGATCATCGCAACCTGCGCGCCATCGAGGCCGAGACCCGGCGCTCGATGCAGCAGATCGACCGGCTGATCGTGGACCTCAACGCCGAGATCGGCCGCGAGAATATTTTCCTCGGCCGCGAGCGCGGCAACCTCGCCGCCCTGTCCTACAACGTGAACATCGGCCGTCTCGGCTCGCCGCCTGGCGCATCGCCCGCCGGGCAACCTGGTACCGCCACGCCGTCGACCCGGCGGCCCGTCCCCCTTCAGTAGCCGGCCGCCTGCCCTCGCTCAGGGCTGATCTGCCTCACCGACAGTCGCGCATCCCGGGTCCGGGGCGTACAATCGCGTGCATGGCGCCCCGCTTCCTCCTGCTTCTCGGCCTGATCCTCGGCCTGGCGCTGCCGGCCGCAGCGCAGGTCTCACCGGCCGACCAGACCGCGATCCGCGGCGTGATCGAGGGCCAGGTCGACGCCTTCCGCCGCGACGATGGCGAGGCCGCCTTCGGCTATGCCTCGCCCAACATCCGCAGCCTGTTCGGCACCTCGGAGACCTTCATGGACGTCGTGCGCCAGGGGTATCGCCCGGTGTACCGGCCGCAGGTCTTCGAGTTCCGCGAGATCGTCACCCTGCACGGCATGCCGACGCAGAAGGTCCATGTGGTCGGGCCCGACGGGCGGCCGGTCACCGCCTTCTATCCGATGGCGCAGCAACCCGACGGAAGCTGGCGCATCGAAGGCTGCTACCTGCAGGCGCCTGAAGAACACCAGGCCTGATCGCTCCCATCCGCCGATGTCTCGCGTTTCGCCCAAGGTGCTGGCTCTGCTCGGCGCGCTCACCCTCGTCTGGGGGACCAACTGGCCGCTGTTCCGGATCGCGCTCGACGAGTTGCCGGTCTTTACCTTTCGCACCCTGGTTCTATCGTCGGCCGTGATCATGCTGACGACCATCCTGCTGGTGCGCGGCGAGAGTTTCGCCGTGCCTAAGGGCAAGTGGCCGGCCCTGATCCTGGCCTCGGCCATGAACATCGGCATCTGGAACATCGCGACCTCGCTCGCCGTGCTCTACATCCCGTCCGGCCACGCCTCGGTGCTGGCCTACACCATGCCCTTGTGGGTCGCGGTGCTGGGCTTCGTCGTGTTCGGCCAGAGGCTCACCGGACGATTGCTCGCGGCCATCGCGATCGGCGCGGGCGCCGTCGCCGCGCTGATGATTCCCAACTTCCAGAGTTACGCCTCCGCGCCGCTCGGCCTGTTCTGGGGCCTGCTGGCGGGCTTCTGCTGGGCCGTCGGGACCTTCGTGGTGAAACGCACGAACTGGTCCGGCATGGGCCTCTCGCTCACCTTCTGGCAGGTCCTGATCACGCTGCCGCCGATCGCGCTGGGCGCGCTGGTCTTCGACGGCCTGCCGACGCACTGGCCTTCCGCAAAGGCGCTCGCCGCCACCATCTACACCGGCGCGATCCCGATGGCGCTCGGCACCGCGACCTGGTTCACGCTGGTCAAGCTGCTGCCGGCGCAGGTGGCGGCGCTCTCCTCGATCGCGATTCCCATCGTGGCGATCGTGAGCGGCATCCTGCTGCTGAACGAACCGCTGTCGACCCTGCAAGCGGTTGCCATCGGCTCGACGGTGATCGCGCTCTGGCTCGCTCTGGTGCCCAGCCAACATAGGTAGCCGACAGCGGCAGTTGTCGCGGGCCGATGCAATTCCCACATTGGCGTGGGTATTGGAGGCCCGGGCGATGGCAAAAGGCGATCCACGAGACTGGATGTGGGCCGAAGCGCTGCAGATGCTGGCGCAGGCGGAACGCATGCATCATCAGGTCTTTCGGCCGCAGACGGCCGGCCGGCTGCGACCCAGCTGGGAGCCGCCGGTCGACGTGCTGGAGACCGAGCGCGAGGTGCTGATCCTCGCGGCGCTGCCGGGCGTTGACGTCCAGCAGGTCGAAGCCGTGATCGAGAATGGCATCCTGATTCTCTCCGGTGAACGAACCGTCCCGGCCGAACTGCGCACGGCTCGTATCCATCGCATGGAACTGCCGCAGGGCCGCTTCGAGCGGCGCATCGAGCTGCCGCCCGGCCATTACGGCGAAGTGCGCCGCTTCGAGGTGAACGGTTGCCTGGCGGTGACGCTCGCCAAGGCCGTCGTGCGGAGGCAGCCATGAGCCCGCAGGACGAGGCGGGACAGGCCATGACCGCCACCACGCCCGAAACGAAATCCGAGACGAAGCCGCTGCCGCCGGACGCGCTGATCGTCGTGCCGGTGCGCGACCTCGTGCTGTTCCCGGAAATGGTTTTCCCGGTGAGCGTCGGCCGGCCATCGTCGATCGCCGCCATCCAGCAGGCCGTGCGCGAACAGCGCCAGATCCTGCTGGTGCTGCAGCGCGACCCCGCGAAGGAGGATCTCGTGCCCGCCGACCTTCATCCGGTCGGCACGGTCGTGAACATCCTGCGCTACGTCACGACCCCCGACGGCAACCATCACATCGTCTGTCAGGGCGTGCAGCGCTTCCGCATCACCGACTTCGTCGATGGCCATCCGTTCATGATGGCGCGCGGCCTGCACCTGGTCGAACCGACCGACACGGGGCCGGAGATCGAGGCGCGCTTCAACCTGCTGAAGCAGCAGATCCGCGACACGCTCGACCTGCTGCCGCAGGTGCCGCAGGAGCTGCGCCAGACGGTCGAGAACACGACGGCCGCCGGCTCTCTCGCCGATCTCGCCGCCTCGTATCTCGATTCCAAGCCGGCCGAGAAGCAGGAGATCCTGGAAGCACTCGACCTCGTGCCGCGCCTCGACAAGGTGAGCGGGCTGCTCGCCAAGCGGCTGGAAGTGCTGCGCATCACCAGCGAGATCGGCAACAAGACCAAGAGTTCGCTCGACGCCCGCCAGCGCGAGATGGTGCTGCGCGAGCAGATGGCCGCGATCCAGCGCGAGCTGGGCGAGGACGATTCGAACAAGCAGGCGATCGCCGATCTCGACAAGGCGATCGGCGAGGCGAAGATGCCGCCGGAGGCCGAGGCCGCCGCGCGCAAGGAACTGCGCCGCCTGCAGCGCACGCCCGAGGCGTCGGCCGAGCACGGCATGATCCGCACCTATCTCGACACGCTGGTCGAGCTACCGTGGGCGCTGCCCGAGACTCAGCCGATCGACATCGCCGAGGCGCGCAAGGTGCTCGACGCCGATCATTTCGGCCTGGAGAAGATCAAGAAGCGCATCGTCGAGTATCTCGCCGTGCGCAAGCTGGCGCCCGAGGGCAAGGCACCGATCCTGTGCTTCGCGGGACCGCCGGGCGTCGGCAAGACCTCGCTCGGTCAATCGATCGCCCGCGCCATGGGCCGCAAGTTCGCGCGCGTGAGCCTGGGCGGCGTCCATGACGAGGCCGAGATCCGCGGCCATCGCCGCACCTACATCGGCGCGCTGCCGGGCACGATCATCCAGGCGATCCGCAAGGCGGGCTCGCGCGACTGCGTGATGATGCTCGACGAGATCGACAAGATGGGCAGCGGCGTGCACGGCGATCCGTCGGCGGCGATGCTCGAAGTGCTCGACCCCGAGCAGAACGGCACGTTCCGCGACAACTATCTCGACGTGCCGTTCGATCTCAGCCGCGTGGTGTTCATTGCCACGGCCAACATGCTCGATACGATCCCTGGCCCGTTGCGCGACCGCATGGAGATCATCCAGCTCACCGGCTACACGGCCGGCGAGAAGCTCCAGATCGCCCGGCGCTACCTGGTGCGCCGCCAGCTCGAGGCCAACGGCCTCACGGCGGACCAGGCCGGCATCGACGACGCGGCGCTGGAGCTGATCATCGGTGGCTATACGCGCGAGGCCGGCGTCCGCTGGCTCGAACGCGAGATCGGCCGTGCGCTGCGCCATGTCGCGGTGCAGGTGGCCGAGGGCTCGGCGACGAAGGTGCAGATCGGCACCGCTGACATCGAGGGTCTGCTGGGGCCGCTCCGCTTCGAGAACGACGTGGCGATGCGCACCAGCGTGCCCGGCGTGGCGACCGGCCTCGCCTGGACGCCGGTGGGTGGCGACATCCTGTTCATCGAGGCGACGCGCTCGTCCGGCAGTGGCCGGCTGATCCTAACGGGCCAGCTCGGCGACGTTATGAAGGAGAGCGCGCAGGCGGCGCTCAGCGTCATCAAGAGCAAGGCCAAGTCGATCGGCATCGATGCCGCCCTGTTCGAGAAGAACGACATCCATGTCCATGTGCCGGCCGGCGCCACGCCCAAGGACGGGCCGAGTGCGGGCGTCGCCATGTTCATGGCGCTGGCCTCGCTGATGACCGGCCGCACGATCCGCAGCGACACTGCCATGACCGGCGAAATCAGCCTGCGCGGGCTGGTCTTGCCGGTCGGCGGCATCAAGGAGAAGGTCGTGGCCGCCGCCGCCGCGGGCATCACCCGCGTGATGCTGCCGGCCCGCAACAAGCGCGACTACGACGACATCCCGGAAGAAGTGCGCAACACGCTCGAGTTCATTTGGCTCGAGAAAGTCGACGACGCCGTCGCTCAGGCGCTGACGCCGGATGCGTTGGACGAAGGCAACGATGGCTGAAAGTTCATACCTCCCCCGTCAAACGGGGGAGGTGGCCGAAGGCCGGAGGGGGAGAGCCCCAGTCGACGCGTCCATCGGGTTGCTTTCCCCCCTCCTGTATCCTCCCCCGTAAGACGGGGGAGGAGCATGACTATGAGAGGCGCAGCGAAAGCGGCGCGATCTCGTCGCCGGGTCGGCCGGCGTAGTCGAGCTTGACCGAGTCGCGCAGCATGCGGGCCTGCGCTTCGGCGAGGCGTTCCATGGCGGCGGCCGGATCGAGATGGACCGGGTCGCCGTCCTTCAGCACGATCTCGCCGTCGACCAGCACCGTGCGCACGGCGCGATCGGCCGCGTGGAAGACGAAGGAGCGCAGCGGGTCGCGGGCCGGCTGCATCAGCGGGTGGTTCAGGTCGACCAGCACGATGTCGGCCGACATGCCCGGCGCCAGCGCGCCGATATCGTCGCGACCGAGCGCGGCGGCGCCGCCGAAGGTCGCCGCCTCGAAGGCGCCGGCCGTGTCGAGGCTGCGGATGTCTTCGCTCATCAGGCGGCCGGCGACGATGGCCAGGCGCATTTCCTCGATCAGATTGTGCGGCGCGCAGTCGGTGCCGAGGCCGACATTGACGCCGCGCGCGCGATAGCGGCCGACATGATCCATCGCCAGGCCGTAGCGCGCGAAGGGCTGCGGGCAGTGCGCCACCGAGGCGCCGGCCTCGGCGATCAGGTCGAGGTCCTTGCGCGTGTGCCAGCCGATCTGCGGATGATCGTCGAGCAGGATGCAGTGCGCCATGATCGTGTCGGACTTCATCAGCCCGTTCTGCGCGGCCCACTGGATCGGCGTCATGTTGTGGCGGCGGATCATCTCGCGCACCTCGACGACCGACTGGCCGACATGGGTCGAGAAGCGACGGCCCGACTCGTCGGCATGCTTGCGGCCGGCGGCGAATAGTTCCGGCGTCACCGTGTCGATCTGCGCCGGGAAGACCACGGCGTCGAGACGGCCTGAATTATGCGCCTCCGCCTCGTCCATCACGCGCCTGGCCTTCTCGAACTGGGCGAGCCCGCCGGCCTCGTCCCACTTCCAGGTCACGGTCTGCGGCGCCGTCATACCCCAGCGCGCCGAGGCGAAGGTGGGCGCTGCATAGAAGCGCATGCCGCTCTGCGCCATCGTCTCCAGCCAGCCCTCGAACGGCACGGTGACGTCGCAGGCGGTCGTCGTGCCGGCGCGCAACATCTCCGAATAGGCCAGCGTCGCGGCGCCCTGGCGGCCGTCGTCGCCCAGGCGGAACGCCTGCAGCCGCTCCATCAGGCCGGTCATCTGCTGTTCGGGCACGCCATGATCCTCGCGGACGCCACGGTAGCCGGGCTCGGTCGAGGGATGGGAATGGATGTTGATCAGGCCCGGCAGTGCCAACATCCCGCGGCCGTCGATCACGATCTCCGCCGGTCCCGTGGGACGGGCGCCGGCCGGCGTGATCTCGACGATCCGGCCGTCCTTAAGGTGCAGGTCGACCTCGCGGCGATAGGCGTGGCGCTTCTCGGCCCCGTCCCGGACCACGGCCCAGGAGACGTTTCGGATCGAATCGGGCCGCTTGGACATAATTACGCTCCTACAGAGGCATGCCTGTTGCATAGGCACCGCGACGGGACGATAGAATCGGGAAAACCAGAGAACAAGGAGGCAGGTGATGCGGAAGATGAAGTGGGCGGCGCTCGCCGCGGCAACGACGGCGCTGTTCTCGGCCACGGCCGGAGCGCAGACGCTGAAGGTCGTGATGCATTCGGACGTCAAGATCGTCGATCCGATCTGGACTACGGCCTACATCGTCCGCAACTACGGCTACATGGTCTACGACACGCTGCTGGCGGTCGACGACAAGCTCGCGGTCAAGCCGCAGATGCTGGAGAACTGGAAGGTGAGCGACGACAAGCTCACCTACACCTTCACCCTGCGCGACGGGCTCAAGTTCCACGACGGCGCACCGGTGACCGCCGAGGACTGCATCGCCTCAATCAAGCGCTGGGCCTCGCGCGACGCGATGGGCCAGAAGCTCATGAGCTTCACCAAGGGCCTGGCCGTCGTCGACGACAAGACCTTCACGCTCACCCTCAACGAGCCCTACGGTCTGGTCATCGAATCGCTGGGCAAGCCCAGCTCGAACGTGCCATTCATCATGCCCAAGCGCATCGCCGAGACGCCGGGCAATACGCAGATCAAGGAGTTCATCGGCTCCGGCCCGTTCGTGTTCCGCGCCGACCTGTGGCGGCCCGGCGAGAAGACGGTCTACGACAAGTTCAAGGACTACAAGCCGCGCGCCGAGCCGCCCTCAGCCCTCTCGGGCGGCAAGAACGTCTATGTCGACCGGGTCGAGTGGATCAACATCACCGATGCGCAGACCGCGGCCAATGCGCTGATGACCGGCGAGATCGACATTCTCGAGCAGCCTCTGATCGAGATGCTGCCGCTGATCGAGAAGGACAAGAACATCGAGGTGAAGGACCTCAACCCGCTGGGCAGCCAGTACAGCCTGCGCTTCAACGTGCTGCACAAGCCGTTCAACAACGCCAAGATTCGCCAGGCCGCGCTCTATGCGCTGAACCAGAAGGACTTCCTGCTGGCCGGCATCAACGACCCGAGATACTTCAAGGAGTGCAAGGCGCTCTTCATCTGCGGCACGCCCTACGCGACCAATGCGGGTTTCGAGGACAAGCTCGAATCCAACTTCGCGAAGTCGAAGGAGATCCTGAAGCAGGAAGGCTATGACGGCACGCCGGTCGTGCTGCTGTTCGCCACCGACACCAACACCGGCCGCCTGACTCCCATCGCGAAGTCGCTGCTGGAGCGCGGCGGGTTCGTCGTCGACATGCAGGCGATGGATTGGCAGACCGTGCTGTCGCGCCGCTCGCGCAAGGAGCCGCTGAATGCCGGTGGCTGGAGCGGCTTCATGACCTCATGGGTCTCGGCCGACCTGCTCGACCCGATCGTGTCGGCCTTCGTCGGCGCCGCCTGCGACAAGGCCGCCATCGGCTGGCCGTGCGATGCGAAGATCGAGGAGCTGCGCGACGCCTTCGCCAAGACCACCGACCCGGCCAAGCGCAAGGAACTGGCGACCGCCGTCCAGGTGCGCGAGTCGGAGTACCCGACCTTCGCGCAACTCGGCCAGTTCAACATCCCGATGGCGATCCGCAAGAACATCACCGGCAACCTGACCTCGCCGGCGCCGGTCTTCTGGAACATCAAGAAGGCGCAGTAGCCAACTCTTCCACCTCCCCCGTCTTACGGGGGAGGCCGGGAGGGGGAAGGCAATGCGATGAACGTCGGACGGAAGAGTTCAGACTCATGGCTTTCCCCCTCCGCCCTTCGGGCACCTCCCCCGTATGACGGGGGAGGAAACTTGAGGCGTCAGCCGAGCTCCAGGCTGGTCACGCCGAACAGGCCGGCATAATCGACATCGGGGTCCGCGCCCGTGTACATGCGCGCGGTCTCGAAGGAGGGCTTGAGGCCGATCTGCTGCGCGAGCTTTACCGCTGCCTGGTTGCGATCGGGCACGTCGATCGCGACGGCGGTCGCGCCGAGCTGCGTGGCAAGCGCCCCGACCAAAGCGGAGGCGATCTCCGGCGTCGCGCCATAGAGCGGGCCGACGCGCGAGGCGGCGGCGCAGGCGCGCATGACGGCAAAGCCCACGATCTCGCCGTTACGCAGCGCCACCATCGCCGCCCGCTCCGGCAACGAGATCCACGACGCGAGGAAGGAATCCCGCGCCTCGGGAAAGAAGCGGCGATCGTAGGCCGCGAGCCGGTCGAAGCCGATGCTGCGCGCATCGACCAGGGCGACGCCCGCGGGCGGCTTGGGCGACGGCGGCGCGCCCTCGTGGCGGATGTTGTTCCAGGCCAGCCGGAAGCCCGACTTCCTGTAATTGTCCTGCTGGGCCACGACGCCATCGAGGCCGACGTTGCGTCCCGCGAGCCGCGCCATGCCCGCCCGCCAAACCTGGATGCCGTAGCCCTTCCCGCGCACCGCCGGCCGGGCGATGTAGAAGCCGAGGAAACCGAAGCCCGCACCGTACTTCACGACCGAAATGCAGGCCTGCGGCTCGCCGTCGAGGCGGCCGATCAGGAAGGCGCCGGGATCGGCCGCGAAGAAGGCATGGGCGTCGGTGTTGCCCGGATTCCAGCCTTCGTCGTTGGCCCAGGCGGCCATGCGTAAAACGTCGTCGGCGCTGCCGACCGCGATCTCGAAGCTCATGGGCGCGGAGCTTACTCCGCCGCTTTCGCCTTTTCCGCGAAAAAACGGTTCTCCGGTCGCGGCAGGCCGAGATTCTCGCGGAGCGTCGTGCCCTCATACTCTGTGCGGAAGAGGCCGCGCCGCTGCAGTTCCGGCACGACCTTGTCGACGAAATCGTCCAGCCCGCCCGGCAGGTAGGGGAACATGACGTTGAAGCCGTCGCAGGCTTCCGTCACCAGCCACTCTTCCATCTGGTCGGCGATCATCGACGGCGTGCCCAGCATGCCGAGCCCGCCATAGCCGCCGAGACGGCCGGCGATCTGGCGCACCGTCAGGTTCTCGCGCTTGCCCAGTTCGATGACCCGGTCGCGGCCGCTCTTGCTGGCCTCGGTCTCGGGAATGTCTTCGGGCAGCGGCTTGTCGGGATCGAACTTGCGCGCGTCGACACCCAGCGCCATCGAAACGGCGGCAATCGAGCTGTCGTAGTTCACCAGGCTGTCGAGCCGCGCCCGCTTCTCCTTCGCCTCGTCGAGCGAGGAGCCCACCACCACGAAGGCGCCGGGCAGGATCTTGATGTGATCGGGATTGCGGCCGACCTTCTTCGCGCGGCCCTTCACGTCGGCATAGAACTCGCGCGCCCCCTGGATGGGACCGCCCGCGGCGAACACCATCTCGGCCGTTTCGGCGGCGAGCTGGCGGCCGGCATCGGACGCGCCGGCCTGCACGATGACGGGCCAGCCCTGAACCGGCCGGGCGATGTTCAACGGCCCGCGCACCTTCAGGTACTTGCCCTTGTGATCGAGCACATGCAGGCGCGACGGATCGAAGTAGAGGCCGTTCTCGACGTCGCGCACGAAGGCGTCGTCGGCCCACGAATCCCACAGCCCCGTCACCACATCGAAGAACTCGCGCGCGCGCGCATAGCGCTCGGCATGGGGCATCTGGTCGTCCATACCGAAGTTCAGCGCGGCATCGGGATTGGACGTCGTCACGAGGTTCCAGCCGGCGCGGCCCTCGCTGATATGGTCGAGCGAGGCGAAGCGGCGGGCGATGGTATAGGCCGGCTCGAAGGTGCTTGATGCGGTGGCGATCAGGCCGAGATGCCTGGTCGCCATGGCCAGCGCCGGCAGCAGGGTCAGCGGATCGAACGAGGTCACCGTGGCGCTGCGCTTCAGCGCATCCATCGGCATGTTCAGCACGGCCAGGTGATCGGCCATGAAGAAGGCGTCGAACTTCCCGCGCTCCAGCGTCTGGGCGTATTTCACCAGCGCCTTGAGATTGAAGTTCGCATCCGGCGTGCCGCCAGGATAGCGCCACGCGGCGGTATGGATGCTGACGGGGCGCATGAAGGCGCCGAGGCGAAGCTTCTTCTGGGTCATGGGCAATATGTTGCCCCCGCCGGGCGGACCGGCAAGGCCCGCTCGGACGACAAGAACTAATTCAACGAATTATTTCCCCGCTCAGCCGATCGCGGGGTGCTTTTTGTCCGTACCCGCCGCCCGTTCCCAGGCGCGCGCGACCTGGAAGACGGTGGCTTCGTCGAAGTAGCGGCCGACAAACTGGACCGAGACCGGCAGGCCGCCCTTCGACAGGCCGGCCATCATGGCGAGCGCGGGATGGCCGGTGACGTTGAACGGCGTGCGCGCCTGGCGCGGATAGGTGCGCTCGACCTCGGCCGGATTGTCGATGCGGCAGGCCGGGTCCATCGAGCTGGCGCAGAGCAGGACATCGACCTCGCGCAAGGCCGCCTCGACCTCGGCGATCATCTGCAGGCGGCGGCGGCTCGCCAGCATGTAGTCGCCCGCGCTCATGAAGGCGCCGGCCATCAGGCGCTGACGCCCCAGCTTCCCGTAGTCGCCCGGTCGCTCGCCCAGCCACGGCCCATGGATCGACCAGGCCTCGCTCTGCAGGATCACGCGATTCACGGCGCCGAACTCGACGAGCGTCGGCAACTTGATGTCGCGCAGGTCCGCGCCTTCGAGCTGAAGGCTGCGGGCGACATGTTCCAGCGCTGCCGTGACTTCCGGATCGGCCGGTGTGTCGATCTCATGGAAGTGGCGCACGAAGCCCACGCGAAGCCCACGCAGGCTGCGGTCGAGCGCGGCGCCATAATGGCCTTGGGACGCGGCCGCGCTGCCGGGATCGAGCGGATCGTGGCCGGCGATCGTCTCCAGCATCAGCGCGTTGTCCGCGACAGTGCGCGTCATCGGCCCGACATGGTCGAGCGTGAAGGACAGCGGAAAGACACCACGGCGCGAGACCAGGCCATAGGTCGGCTTCAGGCCGACGATGCCGCAGCAGCTCGCCGGATTGCGCACGCTGCCGCCGGTGTCGGTGCCCAGCGCCATCGGGAACAGGCCGGCCGCCACGCCCGAGCCGGAGCCCGAGGAGGAACCGCCGGGATGATGATCCGGGTTCCAGGGATTGCGCGCCGGCGGCCACGGGAGATCGAAGCTCGGCCCCCCGATGGCGAACTCGTGCGTCGAGAGCTTGCCCAGCACGATGGCGCCCGCGCCGCGCAGCTTCTCGACGCAGACCGCGTCGGACGTTGCCATGTTGTCCTGCAGGACCTTGGAATGGCAGGTCGTCGGCAGGCCCGCGACGTTGATGATGTCCTTGATGCCGACCGGCACGCCGTGCAGCGGCCCGCGCAGCCTCCCCGACCTGGCCTCCGTCTCGGCGGCCTTCGCCGCCTGCATCGCGGCTTCGCCATCGACGCGGATGAAGGCATTGAGAGTCGGGTCGAGCTTCTCGATGCGGTCGAGCAGCGCCTTGGTGAGATCGACGGGCGAAAGCTCCTTCGTCGCGATGGCGTGGGCGGCGGCGCTCGCCGTCATCCAGTGCAGGTCGCTCATAGCGTGGTCCCCGCCTTCATGGGTGGCCACGGTTCGGCGGTCGGATCGGCCGGACGCTTGATCTTGTGCGCCACGTCGGCCGCCTGCTTCGCGGCGACCGTCACGTCCTCGGGAAATTCCGCCAGTGCCTTGGCGAGCCCGGCGGAACGCGCGAGCACTTCAATCGTTTCCTTGTTCACGCATTCTCTCCTTCAGCCCGGAAGAGGTCAGCACGAGTCGTGCCAGCCCGTCCATCCGCGCCGGGGCACGACGGAAGCGAGACCGGGGGACGGCGTGGCAGATCATACGACGGCAATCTTCGCAGCCGAGCTGATCCTGCTGCTGTTCTTCGGCCGCCTGATCGGCGAGCTGATGACGCGAATCGGCCAGCCAGCCATCTTCGGCCAGCTCCTGGCCGGCGTGCTGCTGGGCCCTTCAGTCTTCGGCCTGCTGTTGCCCGACCTGCGGGCGATCGTCTTTCCCAACACGCCGGCGCTGAAGAGCATGATAGATGCCGTCTCGCAGATCGGCATCCTGCTCCTGCTGCTGCTTACCGGCATGGAGACCAACCTCGCGCTGGTGAACCGCAAGCGCCGGGCGGTGATCTCGACCTCGCTGCTGGGCATCGCCATCCCCTTCGCCTGCGGCGTGGCGCTGGCCTACCTGCTGCCGATGGAGCTGATCCCCTCTCCGGCCGCGCGGCTGGTGACGGCCCTGTTCCTGGGCACGGCGCTGTCGATCTCCTCGGTCAAGATCGTGGCCATGGTGCTGATGGAAGTGGGCGCCATCCGCCGCGATCTCGGCCAGCTCATCCTGGCAACCGCGATCCTCGACGACACGCTCGCGTGGGTGATCATCGCCGTCATCTCGGGAATCGCCGCCCACGGCACGGTGAGCCTGGCCGACGTCGGAACGAGCCTGGCGCTGACGGCGATCTTCCTCGCCGCCAGTCTCACCGTCGGCCGGCGGTTGGTGGCGCGCATCATCCTGTGGTGCAACGACAACCTGACCATCGAAATGCCGGTCATCAGCGCGATCCTGGTGATCACGCTCGCGATGGCGCTGATGACCGAGCTGATCGGAGTCCACACGGCGCTGGGCGCCTTCATCGCCGGCATGCTGATCGGACAATCGCCCATCCTGACCGAGCATATCGAGGGCGAGCTGCGCGGCTTCATCATCGCCTTCTTCAGCCCGGTCTTCTTCGCCGTGGCCGGCCTTGGAATGGACCTGCGCACGCTGTTCGACCCGACCCTGGCGCTGTTCACCCTGGCGATCATCGTCGTCGCCAGCGTCGGCAAGTTTTTAGGCGCGCTGGTCGGCGGCAAGCTGGGCGGACTGACGGGGCTGGAATCGCTGGCCCTGGCGACCGGCCTCAACGCGCGCGGCTCGACCGAGGTCATCATCGCCAGTATCGGCCTGTCGATGGGGGCGCTCAGCAACCAGCTCTACACGATGATCGTCGCCATGGCGGTGGTGACGACGATGATCATGCCGCCGACGCTGCGCTGGGCGATGGCACGCGTGCCGCTGCGCGAGGAAGAGTCGAAGCGACTCGACAAGGAGGATGCCGAGCAGAACCAGATCGTGCCGAAGATGGAGCGCGCGCTGGTGCTGGCGGACGACAGCGCCAATGGAAAATGGACGACAGCCGTCGCCGGCCTGTTCGCTGGCCGCCAGAGGGTGCTGACGACGGTGTTGCAGCCGGCGAAGAGCGAGGCCGCAGACGAAGAGAAGCCTTCGGTGAAGGACAGACTGGCCGAGGCGATGCGGACGGCGCTCGACCGCGGCCCGCCGCAATCGGCGAAGGGAGAGGCGCCCGACGACGCCGTAGCGGTCCGCGTACCGGTCGAGGAACTGCTGCAGGTGCGCGAGCCGGCGCCCGAGGGCGGCATCGAGAAGGAAGCCGCCAAGGGCTACAGCATCGCCTTCGTCGGTCTCGACCAGCCGATCTCGACCGACGCGCCGCGCTTCGAGGAGCGACTGCAGCGCCTGGTCGCGTCGTTCGACGGTCCCGTCGCGATCCTGGTCAATGGCGGCCGCACCCCGGTTTCCACCGGGCCGCTCGACATCCTGGTCCCGACCGGTGGCAGCCCCGACGCCCGCCTCGCCACCGAGATTGCACTCGCCGTATCGGCCGCCAGCCACGGCAAGCTCACGGCGCTGCACGTCTTCGATCCCAGCGAGGACACGCTGCTGCTGCGCGGCCGCGCCCGCCGCCTCGGCATGTCGGTGCTGGTCGATGTCCACCGGTTGGGCAAGCGCGGTGGCGTGCCGGTGCGTGGCCTCACCGCGACGAACACCCACCCCGAACGGGAGATCCGTCGCGCGGCCTTGCGCGGTCGCTACGATCTCGTCGTGCTGGGAACTTCGCTTCGCCACGGCGACGCGAAGTTCCTGAGCTCGCGCAGCCTGGGCCTGATCAAGTCGATCAGGAACCCGGTACTGCTGGTCGCCCGCTGACGGGACGTCAGCGCGTCGGCACGCCGGCCGGGGCGCCGAGGCCCGGCGGATGCTTGTGCCAGGCGCGGCCTTCCACGATCTGGCGCACGCCGTACTCGTAGAGCGCGTTCATGTAGGCCTGGTCGAACTCGCCCTTCTTGGGCGCATCGAAGTCGCGTCCGATATAGGCGAGGTTGTAGTCGACCTTGTCGCGCTGCGAGACGAAGTAGGTGCGCAGCACATCGTTGACGCCGCTGGCCGCCAGCATCGTGGCAATCGCGCGGCCGGCAATGGTGATCGTGCGGCGTTCCGCCATCGCATAGTCCGGATCGAGGCGCGCGTTGCGGATGATGTAGGCGTGGCGCTCCCGCTTCGACGTCGACATGTCGATCGACGGCGGATAGAGGAACAGCTGGGCAATGGCGCCGCCATCAACGTGCAGTTCCTGGTACTTCTTGCCGTCGAGTTCGACGTCGATCAGCACCGGCTGGAAGGCGCCGGGGATGGCGGCCGAGGCGCGAAGGATCTCGCGAAAAAGAGCGAGCGAGCCCGGCTTTCCGCTGGCGGCGATGGCACCGATGTTCCAGATCACCGGCCGCTGGGCATCGAGATCGGTCGTGCCGATCATCAGCAGCCGGCCCTTGTTGTATTCGACGGCGATCGCATCCAGCAGCTTCTGGTCGGCATACTTGGCGATGACCTCGGCCAGAGGCCCGGTATCGGCCATGGCATCGTCGAACAGGGCCGCCGTGAGGCCGCGCATGCGATACACCTTGTCCGGCGTCATGGTCGTATAGACCTCGCGCAGCTGCGCATCGTAGTCGGAGCCGAGGAAGGCAAACGGCGCAATCAGCGCACCGGTGCTGACGCCGGTGACCATCTTGAAGCGCGGCCGGTTGCCCACCGCCGTCCATCCGTTCAGCAGGCCCGCACCGAACGCACCGTTGTCGCCGCCTCCGGACACCGCGAGGAAGTAGGCCGGCGGCGCCTTGGCGGGCAGCGGTCCCTGGGCGCGCAGGGCGGCCGCCTCGCGCAGGCCGGACTGCAGGCCTTCGTCGATCATCAGCTTGGGATCCCCGTCGGCATAGAAGCGCGCATTGGGAATGCCGAGCGGCATGGCCCGCGCCGTGTCCACCCGCGGCACCGCGTCTCCGCGGTCGGGAATGGAGCAGCCCGTGCCGACCAGGCACGCCAGGGCCACCGCAAGCAGCAAGCGATTTATCGACATGTTTCCTCCCCCGAGGTCTTCGATCAGTCGAGTTGAAGCACCATGGCTTTCAGATAGGCCGTTTCCGGCAGGCTGGGATGGACCGGATGGTCGAGCGCCGCGCCGCTGCTCAGCAGGATGCGGCCGTTGCGCTGGGCATCGCGCAGGCCACGCCGGACCTGCTCGGCGAACAGCGGCGGATCGACCAGATGCGAGCAGGAAGCCACGAAGAAGAAGCCGCCCTTGGTGACCAGCGGCGCCGCCAGGCGCACCAGCTTGCGATAGCCCTGCGCGCCGGTCTTGAGATCCTTGCGGCTCTTCACGAAGGCCGGCGGGTCGCAGATCACCACCTCGTAGCTGCGCGGCTTTTCCTTCTCCAGCGTCTCGAACACCTCGCCCTTCTGGAACGAGACGATCTTGTCGACATCGTTCAAAGTGGCGGCCCTCTGCGCGGCGTTGAGCGCGGGCTGCGAGCGATCGAGGCAGACGACCGCCTTGGCGCCACGCTTCGCGGCCAGCACGCCGAAGCCGCCGCTGTAGCAATAGGCGTCGAGGACGCGCGCATCCTTGGCCAGCCCCGCCATGAAGCGCCGGTTGTCGCGCTGGTCGTAGAACCAGCCGGTCTTCTGTCCTTCCGAGAGATCGGCCACGAAGCGCGCCTCGTTCTCGATCAGTTCGATGCTGCCGGCCTCGCCCTTGGCGACCACGACCTCGCGCTTCAGGCCCTCGAGCTCGCGCACCGGCGAGTCGTTCTTGAGGATGATCGTGGTCGGCGAGAACTCCGCCTCCAGTGCCTCGAGCAGGACCGGCGTCAGCGCCTCCATGCCGGCGGTATTCACCTGCACCACGAAGGCATCGCCGAACCGGTCGACGATCACGCCGGGGATGCCATCGGCCTCGGCATGGATCAGCCGGTAGTAAGGCACGCCGACCAGCCGGTCGCGCAGCGCGGCCGCCCGGGTCAGGAGCCGTCCGAAGAACAGCGCATCGGCCTGTGCTTCAGGGTTCGTGCTGAGAAGGCGCGCGGCGATCAGCGAATGCGGATTGAACGTGCAGACACCGAGCGCTTCGCCACCCGGCGCGCGCAGGGTGGCCAGGCTGCCCACCGGGATCGCCTTGGCGTCGGCATCCATCAGGATTTCGTTGGAAAAGGCCCAGGGATGGCCGCCGCGGACGCGGCGATCCTCGCCGGCGCGCAGGATGACGGTGGGGAGTTTCTTCACGGCCACGTTCTACTCTCCTCGGGCGACGCCATCGCGCCGCGGGTCGGCGCCGCCTTCCCACCCGTCGCCCGTGCGCCGGATGGCCGTCAGGCCGCCTTCATGCCGGCGGACTTGTACTTCATGGCCCAGCTTGCGCAAGGCGTCCGCCTGGTCGGCGATCGGCGTGCCCTCCTCCAGTTCCGTGGCGCCGTTGAGATTGGCCACCCGTGGCAGGTCGACCGCCGCCTGCGCCGAGAGGTCCCAGTCGAGCAGCCCGATCAGGGTCTGCAGCGTGTCGCCGATGATCCGGGCGCCGCCGGCCGAGCCCAAGGCCGCCACCAGCTTGCCGTCCCGGTCGAGGACGAAGGTCGGCGACATCGACGAGCGCGGGCGCTTGCCGGGCTGCACGCGGTTGGCGACCGGCTTGCCGTCCAGCTCGGGGCGCGGCGAGAAATCGGTCAGCTCGTTGTTCAGGATGAAGCCGCGCACCATCATCTGTGCGCCGAACGGCGCCTCGATGGTGGTGGTGAAGCTGACCGCATTGCCCCAGCGGTCGACGATGCTGATGTGGCTGGTGCCGCGCTCGACATAGCCCGGTGGCACGCCCGGCCCGACCTTGCCCATGCTGCGGTCCGGCGACATCAATTTCCGCCGCTCGTCGAGATAGCCGGGCGACAGGAGACCCGCCACCGGCACGTCCACGAACGCCGGATCGGCGACGTAACGGTCGCGGTCGGCGAAGGCCAGCCGGCTCCCCTCGGCGATCAGGTGGACCGCCCGCAGGTCGTTGGGGGCGTCGCGCTGGATGTCGAAGGGCTGGAGCAGGCCCAGCACCTGCAGGATCGCGATGCCACCCGACGAGGGCGGCGGCATGCCGCACACGGTCCACACCCGGTAGGTCCCGCAGACGGCCTCGCGCCGGACCGGCTTGTAGTCTGCCAGATCGGCGGCGGAGAGCGTGCCGGGCCGGCGATGGCCGCGCACCCGCCCGACGATCTCGGCCGCGATCGGACCCTGATACAGGACGTTCGCGCCGCGCGAGGCGATCAGCCCCATCGTGTCGGCGAGCGCCCGATTGACGATGCGGTCGCCCCGCTCGCGCGGCGATCCATCGACATGGAAGTAGGTCTCGCGGATCGCCGCCTCATCCCGCAGCGCCGGCATCCGCTGCAGCCAGGCCGCGAGCCGCGGAGACACCGGAAAGCCATTGCGGGCCGCGGCGATTGCCGGCTGAAACAGATCGCTCCACGCGAGTTTGCCCTTTTCACGGTGCGCGAGTTCCAGCATGGCCACCAGGCCGGGCACGCCGACCGAAATGCCGGAGGCGACGGCCTCGCGATAGCCGAGCGGCCTGCCGTCGGGCGCGAGGAACATGCCGGGCGTGGCGCCGGCCGGCGCCGTCTCGCGGCCGTCATAGACCGTGATGGCGCGGCTCGTGCCGTCGTAATGCAGCAGGAAGCCGCCGCCGCCGATCCCCGAGGCATGCGGCTCGACCACCCCCAGCACCATCTGCACGGCGATCGCGGCATCGACGGCCGTGCCGCCGCGCCTCAGGATTTCAACTCCCGCTTCGACCGCCAGCGGATGAGCCGCCGCGACCATCGACGGCGGCGCCGCCTGCACGGCCGGCACGCGCGCGACTGCAACCAGCAGCAGCGAGATACCGAGCAGGCGACGCAGGATCATGCGCGGCGCGCCACGATGAAGAGACGGCGGAAGGGAAACAGCGTGATGCCGTCCGCGCGCGTCGGATAGGCCTTCGCGAGCAGCGCCGCATAGGCATTGTAGAAGTCGGTGCGCTCCGGCTCCTGCAGCAGTTCGAGATAGGGCCGCAGTCCGGTCGACGAGGTGTACTGCGCCACCGGATCCTTGCCGGTGAGCGGCTGCTGGTAGATCGACTCCCAGACTTCGAGCTCCGAACAGAGCGGCTTCAGCGCGTCGTAGTAGCGCGCCGGCTCCAGAACCGGCGCGATGGGGCGCACCCTGGCAAGCTTGTCGCGCCAGGGACCGGCCTCGGCCGCCTGCTTCATCGACGCATGCGAAGGCGCCTCGTGGTTGCGCGGCATCTGGATGGCGAGCTGGCCGCCCGACGGCAGCAGCTTCAGCAGGCCCGGAAACATGTCGATATGCCCGTCGAGCCACTGATAGGCGGCGTTGCTGTAGAGGATGCCGGGCGGCAGGCCGGGCTTGAAATGCGCGAGATCGCCCTTGTCGAAGGTGACGCGGGCATCGACCGTCTGGCTGCGCGCCTTGGCCAGCATCTCTTCCGACGAATCGATGCCGACGACCGGCGCCTCCGGGAAGCGCTCCGCGAGGATGCGCGAGATGTTACCGGCGCCGCAGCCCAGATCGTAGATCGCATGGCCCGGCCGCGTGCCGTTCGCCGGATCGAGCCTTCCCATCAGGTCGAGCGCCGGCCGCATGCGATGGTCGGCGAACTTCAGGTAGAGATTGGCGTCCCATGTCGTCGACTTGCCGTCGCTCACGTCACTTCTCCTCGAATGCCGCGTCGACCGGCACGCGATAGGCCGTCGCGATCTTGTTGCCCTTCTGCGCGGCCAGCACGACCGCCATGAACTCCCCGAACATCTCCTCGGTCATGCCCTTCCCGCGCGCCATGGTGCCGTGCGAGGCGATGCAGTAGTCGCACTGGTTGGCGACCGACACGGCGAGATAGATCAGCTCCTTGGTGAGTCCGTCGAGCGCGCCGGGCGCCATCACCGCCTTCATCTCGGCGGCGAAGCGCTCCATCGTGTCGGGATGGCGCGCGAGCGCCTTCCAGACGTTGTTGATGTTCGCCGGATCGCTGCCGCGCGCCTTGGCGATGCCCTCGACCACCGCCCTGGCCCGCGGGTTCATGTCCTTGTACTCGGTCAGCTTGGCCATGCTTGGTTTGCTCCAGGAATGAAAAGGGCCGGCAACGTGCCGGCCCCATCTTGGCGTTTCTGCAGCGTCTGGTCAGTACATATGCTGGCCGCCGTTGATCGACAGGGTCGAGCCGGTGATGAAGCCGGCATCGTCGGCGATCAGGAACATCACGCCGCGGCCGATCTCCTCGGCCTTGCCGAGCCGGCCGACCGGGATCTTCGCCACGATCTTCTCCAGCACGTTGGCCGGCACGGCCGCGACCATGTCGGTTTCGGTGTAGCCCGGCGCGATGGCGTTCACGGTGATGCCCTTCGACGCGCCTTCCTGGGCCAGCGCCTTGGTGAAGCCGTGGATGCCCGACTTGGCGGCGGCATAGTTCACCTGGCCGTATTGGCCGCCCTGGCCGTTGATCGAGCCGATGTTGACGATGCGGCCGAAGCCGCGCGTGTTCATGCCTTCCCACACCGCCTTGCTCATGTTGAAGCAGGAGCCGAGGTTGGTGTCGATGACGGCATCCCACATGTCGCGCGTCAGGCGGCGCATCGTTGAGTCGCGGGTGATGCCGGCATTGTTCACCAGGATCTCGACGGGACCCATGTCCTTTTCGATATCGGCGATCACCGACTGGCAGGCGGCGAAGTCGCCGACGTCGAACTTGTAGACGTTGATGCCGGTCTCGGCCTTGAACTTGTTGGCCGCATCGTCGTTGCCGGCATAGGTCGCGGCGACCTTGTAGCCCTTGTCCTTCAGCATCCGGGAGATGGCGGCACCGATGCCACGCGTTCCGCCCGTCACGACTGCTACCCGTCCGGCCATTTTTTCCTCCCTGATGATAACGCCCACACACTCTAGCCGGTTATCCCCCGCCCCCGGCAAGCGTCAGATGCGTGTCGGCGCGATGAGCGAATTGATCGACGCCGCCGGATAGAGGCGATCGGCGACGCACGCCTAGAACGGCGGCATGAAACCTTTCACCGCCCTGCTCGGCGCCGCCGCCGGGACCCACACCGCCGACCAGATGGCGCTCGCAACCCTGCCGCTGACGGCGACCCTCGTGCTGGGCGCCGGTCCGGACCTGCTCGGCCTTCTGGTGGCCGCGCAGAGTGCATCCTGGCTGCTGGTCTCGCTCCCCGCCGGCGCCTGGATCGACCGCCTGCCGCGCCGCCGCATGCTGATCGTGGCGCTGACGCTGGGCCTCACCGCCTCGCTCGTCGCCGTCGCGGCGGCAGCCACCGGCTATGTCTTCCTGCTGGGCCTCGCCGCCATCGCCGGCGCTTCGGGCACCGTCGTCTACGTGCTGACCTCGGTGTCGCTGCTCCCGAGCCTGGTGGCGGCGGGCGACCTGCCTCGCTCCAACGCGCGCCTCGAACTCGCGCGTGCCGTCGTGAGCCTCGCCGCGCCGTTCGTGGCCGGTCTCCTCGCACAGCATCTGTCACCGACCTGGGGCTATGCGCTGGCGGCCCTCGGCGCCTGCCTCGCGCTGGCCTGCGTGCTCGCCCTGCCGGAAGGCGCGGCACCGGCGGTCGGCACCGAGCGCCCCTCGCTCGCCAGCGCCATCCGCCTGGGCACCTCGTTCGTCGTCCGCAACGAGCTGCTGCGCGGCATCAGCCTGTGCGCGATCTTCTGGAACTTCGCCTTCTTCGCCCTGCTGGCAATCTGGGCGCCTCTGGCATTGGGACCGCTCGGCCTCGATCCGGCGCAGATGGGCCTCGCCCAGTCGACCTACGGCGCCGGCCTGATCCTCGGCGCATTGGTGGCGCCGGTCACGACGCGCCGCCTGCCACCGCTCGTGACGCTGATCTTCGGGCCAGCCGTATCGATCGTGGCGGCGCTGCTGTTCCTCGCTGCTCCCTCGGGCCATGGACTAGCCCTCGCGGCCGCCGGTTACTTCCTCGTGGGCTTCGGACCGATGCTGTGGCTGATCTGCCAGACGACGGTGCGCCAGCTCGTGACACCGTCGGCCCTGATGGGCCGGGTCAACGCCACGGTCCAGACCGCGATCTACGGCGTGCGGCCGCTGGGCGCCCTGGCCGGCGGGCTGGTGGCAGCGCACGCGGGCCTGCATGCAGCCCTGCTGCTGATTGCCGTCTCGTTCGCGCTGTCGACCCTAGTCATCGTCCTGTCGTCGCTGGCGCGACTTCGCGCCATGCCGGCGCCGGTGCAGATTCCGGCGCGGGCTTGACCCGCACGCCTGTCCGTCGGATTTTGCCGGCGGAGGTCGTTGCATGATGAAGTTTCTGGGCGCCGCGTTGCTGGCGCTGTCCCTGTCCGCTTGCCAGAACTCGCCTTCGCCCTGGTACCAGGCCTATGGCACGACGAGCTTCCCCGTCGCCAAGGACGGCATGGCCGCGCTCTACATCGTGCGCGACGCCGCCCCGCCGGACGCCGCGAGCATTCCCATTTCCATGAGCCGCAATCCCGTCGGAGGCCTCGCGGGCTCGACCTGGATGCGCCTCGACCTGCCGCCCAATCCTTACGATCTGCGCGCCTTCGGCAGCAGCGAGAGCACCGAGCTGATCATCACGCTCGTTGCCGGCGAGACCCGCTTCCTGTTGGCGGAGCCCAAGGGCACCAACGACGCCCAGCTCATGTGGCTGTCTCAGAAAGACGGACGCGCACTGGTCCGCAAGGGCACGCAGGTCGGCAGCTACTACAATCCCTGAAAACCAGAACGCCCGAAGGATTTCTCCTTCGGGCGTTTTGATTTTCGGTGCCGACCGAGATCAGTCGCGCTGGACGCACATCGCGATGCCCATGCCGCCGCCGATGCACAGCGTGGCGAGACCCTTCTTGGCGTCGCGCTTCTGCATTTCATAGAGTAGCGTCGTCAGCACGCGCGCGCCCGAGGCGCCGATCGGATGGCCGAGCGCGATCGCGCCGCCGTTGACGTTCAGCTTGCTGTCGTCGAGGCCGAGCTGCTTGCCGACGGCCAGCGCCTGCGCCGCGAAGGCCTCGTTGGCCTCGACCAGGTCGAGGTCCTTGACCGTCCAGCCGGCCTTCTTCAACGCCGCCTGCGAGGCCGTGACCGGGCCGATGCCCATGATCGACGGATCGACGCCCGTGGTCGCCCACGACACGATCTTCGCGAGCGGCGTGATGCCGCGCTTCTTGGCTTCGTCGGCGCTCATCAGCACCAGCGCCGCGGCGCCGTCGTTGATGCCCGAGGCGTTGCCGGCCGTCACTGAGCCGCCTTCCTTGGTGAAGGCGGGACGCAGCTTGCCGAGCGCCTCGACCGTCGTGCCGTGGCGCGGGAACTCGTCGGTGTCGACGACGACGTCACCCTTGCGGGTCTTGATCGTCACCGGGACGATCTCGTCCTTGAAGCGGCCGGACTTCTGCGCCGCCTCGGCCTTGTTCTGCGACGAGGCCGCGAACGTGTCCTGCTCGGCGCGCGTGATCTGGAACTTCTGCGCGACGTTCTCGGCGGTGTTGCCCATGTGATAGCCGTGGAACGCATCCCACAGGCCGTCCTTCAGCATGGTGTCGACCATCTTGAGCTCGCCCATCTTGGTGCCGTCGCGCATGTGCGCGGCGTGCGGCGCCTGGCTCATGCTCTCCTGGCCGCCGACCACCATGATGCTGGCATCGCCGTTGCGGATCGCCTGCCAGCCGAAAGCGACGGCGCGCAGGCCCGAGCCGCAGAGCTGGTTGATGCCGAGCGCGGTCTTCTCGACCGGAATGCCGGAATTGACGGCCGCCTGGCGCGCCGGGTTCTGGCCCTGACCGCCGGTCAGGATCTGGCCCATGATGACTTCGTCGACTTCCTCGGGCTTCACCTTGGCACGCTCGAGCGCGCCCTTGATGGCGACCTTGCCGAGATCATGCGCCGGCACCGAGCCGAACGCGCCGTTGAACGAGCCGATTGGCGTGCGCGCAGCGCTCGCGATAACGATGTCCGTCATGAAATCCTCCTTGGCAGGCCGCCCTCGCGGATATTTATAGGCCTGCCGCGCGGCGGGGCAAGGACCGCCGGGCCGCCGTTCCGACGGGCTTCATTCCGAACAGCGGCCGGATCCAGCGCCACGGGCGCACCAGCCCTGCGTAAATCGCCCAGGTCCCGGCGAAGGTCGCCACGACGGCCGCCATGAATCCGGGGAGCGGCGGCACTCCGATCTTCAGCAGCCAGTAGACCGCCACGACGGTCACCGTCTGGTGGATCAGATAGAACGGATAGACCGCCTCGGTCGCCGCCGCGAGGAAGGCCGGCCGCCGGGTCAGATGGCGGTGGGCGAATCCCACGATGGCGAACAGCCAGGCCATGACGTTGACGCCCGACAGAAGGGCGAAGACCGGCCGCGCCGACGGCTCGATCACCGGCCGCACCGTGCCCTCGAAGTAACCGAAGTAGAGGCATGCGTAGGCCGCGATCCCGACGAGCAGCGAGACGAAACGCTGACGCTGCAGCGCGCTGAGAAGATCGGGCGATCCGAAGAGGAAGGCGCCGTAGAGGAGCAGCGCGCCGTACGAAACGAGCCCGTTCCAGTCGCCCACCAGGCCGTTGATGTTCCATGAGACCGGCACCAGCCAGAGCGTCGAGGCGGCCAGCGGCAGGACCATCAGCCACTGCAGCCCATGACGCGCCGCGATCGCACCGGCCTCCGTCACGGCGGCACTGCCCCGCGGGCTCCGCGCCCACAGGAAGACCGGCAGCAGCACCAGCGTCAGCACGAGGACGTAGGCCACGAACCAGAGGTGATGCCAGCTCATGTTGCCCTTGGGATAGACGCCGTCGAAGGCGTGCGGCAGCCACTGCAGGAACGAGCCGGTGAACTGACCCGTGTAGAGCCGCTCCAGATAGACCTGCGGCGGCACGATCACGACCATGCCGAAAGCCAGCGGCAACAGCAGCCGCTTCAGCCGGTCGCGCACGAAGGCGCCCGGGGTGCGGTCGCCCAGCGCCAGCATGATCGCCGCGCCCGACACCAGGAAGATCAGCGGCATGCGCCAGCGGTTCAGGAACCGCATGGCCTCGCGCAGGCCTTCGAGACTGTCAGGACTTGTGACGTGCCAGGACCAGCCCGACCAGGCCATGCCGGCGTGGTAGAAGATCAGCAAGCCGAAGGCTGTGACGCGAAGCCAGTCGAGATCGGCACGGCGGTCGGCAAAGATGGCAGGCGGCATGACAGGGCTCCCGGGATGGACGCCGGGACTTACCCTGCAAACCCTTGATTTCTCGTCGTTTTGTGACGACCGGAGCCGCGGGTGGGACGAACGGCGGGCGCTACGGGACGTCCGGTCGGCCCTGACTCACGCCCTCACGGGCGCCAGCGCCTCGAAGCGCTGGCGGTAGCGGCGGCTGAGGTTCACCTCGGCGCCGCCCTGGAGGCGGATGCGCCAGTCGCCGTTCACCCAGGGTGTCACCTCGATCACGCGGGCGATGTTGACCAGATGGGATTTGTGCACGCGCACGAACCGTTTCGGGTCGAGCTCGCCTTCCAGCCGGGTGAGCGAGGAGCGGATCTCGAAGGTCTCGTCGCCGACATGCAGCACGGCGTAATTTCCCGAAGCCTCGATCCAGTCGATGTCGGCCACCTCGACCATGATCTCGCGGCCCTTGCGGCGGACGGCGAAGCGTTCGGGCAGAGGAGCATGTGCCACCTCGGCGGCCGGAGGGGCCAGCACCGGCACCGGGCGCGTCATATAGTGGCGGAGTGCCACCGTACCGGCGCTCAGCAGCCCGTAGGCGATGATATCCTTCGCAAACTCATAGAGCATCCGGTCGGCAGTGAGCGGAAAACTGTGCGGCTCGCCGACGATGCCCGCGAACCACAGGAGTCGGAGCGCCGCCATGCCCAGCGTGTGGGCAATGCTGAACGGCACGACTGCAGCCACATGGATCAGGAGATTGCGCGGCCGGTCGCCGATCGGGAAGCGGCGATGCAGCCAGTAGATCGCCGGCAGGAGGGCCGCGACGACCAGATGGCTGGAAACCTGGATCGCCAGGGCCGCGCCGTAAGACATCGGGACGCCGCGCGCCGTCTCGTTCGCCATCTCCACATGGGCGTGCGCGAACACCGAGACCGTGAGCAGCGCCGCCCAGATCGCCGGCACGCGCCAGTCGAAAGACCTAGCCGGTGACGACACGGGACCGCCGGGTCGGAAGATTGCCCAGCCACTCCATCAACGGCGTCCAGCAGAGATCGCGCGCACGGCCGCTCACCACCATGCCGATATGGCCGAGCGGCAGGTCGATCCGCGTCGCGTTCTTCAGCCCCTTCTTCGGATCCGCGAGCGCCGCGGCCGAGAGCGGCGGCACGATGCGGTCGCCCGACGGGATCATGACCAGCGCCGGCACCTTGATCTTCGACGGCACGACGCGGCGGCCCGCCACGACCCACCTGTTGCTGCCGGGAATGTTGTCGCCGTACCAGCCCACCAGGCATTCGCGCGCCGTCGGCCCGGCGAGCGGCGCGCCGCCGTTCAGCCAGTCCTCCAGCAGCACGAACTCCTTCGCATGTTCGCCGCGCTGGTCGAGCCCCAGGAAGCGCCCGAATTTCTTCACGGCAAGCCAGGGATCGAGCGACCAGAACAGGGTCTGCAGGATATCGACTGGCAGCTCGCCGACCTTGTCGGCGACTTCGGCCAGCAACGGCCCCGTCGAGATCAGGAAGGCCTGGCCCGTACGGTCGGCATGGAAATCCCACGGCGCCGCCATCAGAGCGAGACCGGCGACGCGCCGCGGCTTGCGTGCGGCCAGCGCGACGGTGAGCGTGCCGCCCATGCAGTAGCCCAGCACTGCCGGCGCCCGGCGCGCGCGCTTGGCAACGAACGCCAGCGCCCGTTCGAGGCGCGCCACATAGGCCGTGGTGTCGAAGCCGCGTTCCTCCTCATTGGGCGTGCCCCAGTCGACGAGGTAGGGCCGTAGCCCCTGCGCCGCCATGGCGCGCAGCAGACTCTTCTCGGCGGTGAGGTCGAGCACTTCCCATCGGTTGATCAGCGACGGCACGACCAGCACGGCCCGCGCCCCGCGCTTGCGGGCCACGCGATGGGTGGCGCCGTAGTCCAGCAGGCGCGTATTGCCTTCGCGCCAGGCGGCCGGCGGGTCCTCCAGCGTTCGGTGGACCTCGTTGCGCTGGTAGGCGAGCACGCCGTCGGCCAGCCTGCCCATGCGCCTGCGGATCTCGCGCTGCAGGGCTTCCTCGAACTTGCCCGGACCGGCCAAGGCTTCGAGGGCGCCGATCTCCGGCAGCAGCGCCGCCAGCGATTCAGGAGGTGCGGCTGCGGGACTCGAGTTCTGCGAGCCGGGCTTCAAGAGCTTCCACGCGCTTTCGGAGCTCGCCCAGGTCATCAGGGCCGTCCCGAGATGGAGCGGCAGCGGGCGGGGGCCTAGTCGTGCCTGCATTAGAAGCTCCTTGGGCAACCTGCATTGCCGAGGCGACCTGCGTGTTCGCGGCCGCGAAGAGACGGGCGATCTGCTCGGTCACGGTCTGGTCGGAAGCGAGACCGGAAAGCTGAGCCTGCCACAGATCGAGGTAGCGGCGCGCCAACCTGTCGAAATCGGCGCCGGAATCGCCTGTCGTATCGCCTGTCGCACCGCCCGTCGCATTGTCGTTTTCGGAGGCCATGAACACACTATAGCGCATCGCGGCGCTCGTGCTGCTTTCGCATGAGCAAAGCGTGCCTTGTCGCATTGCGGCATCGGCGCTAAGGTGACCGATCCCAGTAAACGAGCGTTCACCGCGCGCGGGAGCTAGAGGAGCGAAGCGTAATGGCCGATCAGGCAGTACCCGAAGGCGGACCGAAAGCGGCGCCTGTGGTGATCAAGAAGTACGCGAACCGGCGGCTCTACAATACCGCGACATCGGCCTATGTGACGCTCGATCATCTTTCCCAGATGGTGAAGGACAAGACCGACTTCGTGGTCTACGACGCCAAGACCGGCGACGAGATCACGCGCTCGGTCCTGACGCAGATCATCTTCGAGGAAGAGAGCAAGGGCGGCCAGACGCTGCTGCCGATCCCGTTCCTGCGCCAGCTCATCTCCTTCTATGGCGACAGCCTGCAGGGCGTGGTGCCGCAATATCTCGAAATGTCGATGACGCAGTTCGCGCGCAACCAGGACCAGATGCGCCGCTACATGCAGAATGCCTTCGGCTTCAACCCGTTCCAGCAGTTCGAGTCGATGGGCAAGCAGAACATGGCGATGTTCGAGAACGCCATGCGCATGTTCAATCCGTTCGGCACCGCGCCCGGCACACAGGCGCCGACCGGTTCGGCGCCTGAACCCACGCCGCCGTCCGCGCCGGCACCCGCCAACGACACCGCGATCGACGACCTGAAGCGCAAGCTCGACGAGCTGCAGAACCAGCTCGCGGAACTCGGCAAGAAGTCCTGACCGCGTCATGAGCACGTCGGCCTCGTCGATGACCCGCCGGGTCATGTCGCCCTGCATCGGCATCTGCAAGCTCGACCAGAAGAGCGGCCTCTGCATCGGCTGCAAGCGCACGATCGAGGAGATCGGCCGCTGGGCCATGCTCGACGATCCCGCACGCCAGGCGATCGTCGACCAGCTTCCGACGCGGAAGCTCTAGCGGCCTTGTCCTCTCTTCTCCTCCCCCGTCATACGGGGGAGGTTGGGAGGGGGAAGGCAACGCCATGAT
>LSKJ01000509.1 GCA_001557035.1 Rhodospirillaceae bacterium CCH5-H10
GCCGCTACATCAAGCTCGGCAACCTGGGCGAGACGATGCGGCGCCTGGCCGAGGGCGGCCCGCGCGAATACTACGAAGGCAGCCTCGCGCGCGACATCGCCGCCGACCTGCAGGCCGGCGGCTCCGCCATCTCCTATGACGATCTGGCAAGCTACGAAGCGAAGATCGTCGATCCCCTCGCCTTCGAGCACAACGGAGTCACGGTGAACGTCGCGGGCGGCCTGACCGCCGGTCCGACCCTGCGCCGTGCGATCGAGCTGGCGGGCGCCGCGACCCAGGGCAAGGGCGCACCCGGCGCCGAGTTCTTCGCCGCCATCGCCGAGGGCATGCACAAGGCCTACGACGAGCGCCTGAAGACGCTGGGCGACAAGCCCACCGACACCTGCACCACGCATTTCTGCGCCGCCGACTCCGAAGGCAACATGGTGGCGCTGACCCAGACGCTGATGAGCCTGTTCGGCTCCTGCGTGATGCTGCCCAAGACCGGCATCACCATGAACAACGGCATGCTGTGGTTCGATCCCGAGCCCAACCGGCCCAACTCGATCGCGCCGGGCAAGAAGCCGCTCTGCAACATCTGCCCCGTCGTCGTCGTCAAGGACGGCAAGCCGTGGTTCTGCATCGGCGCCTCGGGCGGACGGCGCATCGTGCCGGCAGTGTCGCAGCTCTCGCTCATGATGATCGACCGCGGGATGGACGTGGAAGCCGCCTTCCATCAGCCGCGCGTCGATATTTCCGGTGTCGGTCCGATCCGGGTGAACCGCGATCTGCCGGACGACGTAAAGAAGGCGATCGCGGCCAGGCTGCCGATCGTCGAGGTCGACAATCCGGTCTCGCCGCTGGGCTTCGCCAACCCGTCCTGCATCGTGCGCGATCCGAAGACCGGCGAGTTGACCGGCATGAACGAGGTTATGTCTCCATGGGCCGGCGGCGCAGCGCAGTAATCGGAACCGTCGCACTCGTTCTCCTCGCAACGCCGGCCGCAGCACAGAAGACATCCGTGCCGCTGCCGGTGCTTGCACCGATGACCGGCTACGCGTCCATCGAGGGGGCGAGCCAGAACAACGGGACGAACCTGGCGGAGCGGTCGATTCGCGACGTGCGGATCGAATCGCGCGTGCTCGATGCCGCGACGTCGCCCGAAGGCGCCGTCGCCACCTGGGAACGCGCGGTACGGCGGCCGCTGCCGCCCGCCGTCATGGGACCTCTGCTCGGCCCCCAGATGCTGGCGGTGATGCCGCTGGCGAAAAGCGTCGGCGTGCCGCTGCTGACCCTCTCCACCAATCCGAAACTGTCGGAAGCGGGCAATCCCTACTTCTTCCGTTTCCTCCCGAGCGACGCCGTCGCGAAGGCCGCCCAGGCCCGCTATGTCGTGGAGAAGCTCGGCGCCAGGCGCCCGGCCGTGATCTTCCAGGCCACGATCGATGGCCAGGCCGCCCGGGACGAACTTGCAAAGACCTTCGCCGACCTGAAGACCAAACCCGTGCTCGAGGAAGGCGTCCCGCCCGACGCAGGCGATCTCGCCGCGCTGATGGCTCGCGTCAAGGCGGCCAATGCCGATGCGATCGTGCTTCACCTGCGTGCGGCCTCCACGGCGTCGGTCGTGCGCCAGCTTCGCAGGGCTCTGCCCGGCCTGCCGATCGTGGCCAGTATCGCGATGCACCAGCCTTCGACCGCTTCCCTGCTGGAGCCAGCCGAGCTCAAAGGCGTCTGCGCCGAAACGGCGGCCTCCCCGGCTTCGGCCACGGAAGGTCCGATGAAGGAATTCGCAGAGGCCTACCGCAAGGCCTTCAAGGCCGAGCCCGACGCCTTCGCCGCCGCCCAGTACGACGCCATCCAGATGGTCGCGAAGGCCGCAGCCGATCTCGCCAGGTCCAGCCAGGCGATCACGCCCATCTCGATGCGCGGCGCACTTGCGCGGGACGCCTACAAGGGCCTGGTCACGACATACAAGTCGGACGGCAAAGGCAACATGGCGCACGAAGTGCAGATCGTCTGCTACGACGGCACGACGCGCATCCCCAGCGTCGTGGAGCGTTACGCCGCCCCGACGCGGTGATGCCCTGGTCTATTGCTGGGGTTCGCAGTCGCGCGGGTCGGCCCGCGAGTTTCCCTGCGCGCATTCCGGGAGGTACGGCCCCTTGGAGGGAGGCTGGTACTGGCCGCGCTGCATGACGGCCGCCAGGAAGAAGATCCCGACGATCACGATCACGACAGCGACCAGGCCGATGACGAGATCCCGCATCTCAGCGGGCCCTCGCCTCAGGCTTAGTCCGCGCTCGGTATGTCGAGTGACGCAGCGGAGCTTCCCTCAGCGATGATTCGCCGGCGGCTGCGAAAGCCGGTCGACGAAGGCGATGCCCACGGCCGACAGGATGAACAGGGCGTGAATGATCGACTGCCACATGATCGCGGCTTCCGTGTAGGTGGCGTTCGGCCTGCCCAGGGTTCCGGCCTCGATGAAGGTCCGGAGCAGATGGATCGAGGAAATGCCGATGATCGCCATGGCGAGCTTGATCTTCAGCACGCTGGCGTTGACGTGGCTCAGCCACTCCGGCTGGTCGGGGTGGCGGTTGAGTTCCATGCGGGAGACGAAGGTCTCGTAGCCCCCCACGATCACCATGATCAGCAGGTTCGAGATCATGACCACGTCGATCAGGCCCAGCACGATCAGCATGGCCTGCAATTCGGTCACGCTCGGGCTCTCCATGACGAGATGGAGCAGTTCCTTCAGGAACAGGAACACGTAGACGACCTGGGCGACGATCAGGCCGAGATAGAGAGGGAGCTGCAGCCAGCGGGACGCGAAGATGAAACGCGGGATCGGCCGCAGGCTCCGGGGGTCGCGAACAGTCTCGGAATGCGGCTCGGTCTTCATCAGGAAGCTCCTCCCATGGGTCGGGAGGCGCTTTTGCACAATCGGGCTGGCCGTTGCAACTGGCCAGCAATGACGAGTTCGCGACTAGGTGGCGGCCGCCGGGATCGTCGCCGGCTGAGGCGGCGGGGCGGGCGCCCCCGGCACGGGATGCCCATCCGTCGCCGGATCGTTGGCGGCGGCAGGACCGGTGTGGACCACGACGTTGGCGCCTTCCGTGGCGAACTCGAAGCCCATCGCCGGGAAGGTGCTGAACATCCGCTTCAGGGCCTCGCGCTGGATGGCCGCCGGGTTGCCCGGGCGGGCCGTGAACTTGAAGCGCACCACCAGGGCGTTGCCGGCAATGTCGGCGACGCCCTGCATCTTGAAGGGCGCCAGGATCTGGTCGGCGATCGCCGGCATTTCCATCATGTCGGCGCCGATCTTCTTGGAAGCCTTGCGCAGCTTCTCGATGTCGGTGTCGCGGGCGAAGCGCAGGTTGAACTTCACCGTGATCCAGTCGCGGCTGAAGTTGGTGATCTGCCCGAGCTGGCCGAACGGGATGGTGTGCACCTGCCCGTTCTGGTGACGCAGCTTGATCGAGCGCAGCGTGAAGCCCTCGACCGTGCCCTTGGCCTTGCCGCAGTCGATGTATTCGCCGACGCGGAAAGCGTCGTCGGACAGATAGAACAGGCCCGACACGATGTCCTTCACCAGCGTCTGGCTGCCGAAGGAGATGGCTATACCGAAAACGGATGCGCCGGCGATCAGGGGCGTGATGTTGATGCCGAAATCCTGCAGCGCAACCATGACGGCCACGAGGATGATCAGCACCGCCGCCGTGCGCCGCATCAGCGGCATCATGGTGCTGAGCCGCGACGCCGGCGCCGCGTTGGCATCGCCGTCGGCGATCGCCTGCGCGGCATCCTTGCTCTTCGTGCCCATGTAGGGCTCGGTCATGTACTTGAAGAGTTCCCAGGCCACGAAGGCCACGAACAGGGTGACTCCGGCGGTGCGGGAGGAACTCGTGAGCTGCTCCCACTCGCTGTCGTTCACCAGCCCGAGGACCTGCACCACCCAGCTTTCGGCAATGACCACGGCCACGCCGATCAGCACGGCGACGCGGATACAGCGCGCCACGACGTCGGGAAGCTTGGGCGTTCCACCGGCCGGCGTCTTGCCCTCGAGCTGCGAATCGAGCCGGCGCACGAAGGCCTGCATCAGCGTCTCGAAGATCAGCACGCCGATCACGAGATTGAGCGTCAGGACCATCGCGGAGCCGACATACCTGTAGCCGGAGACCGCGCCGTAGATCAGCGTGCCCCCGAGCGCGATGAAGAACAGGGGCGCAATGGGGATCCACTTCCGCCCGACCACGCCGATCACCGGCGCCAGCTCTCCCAGCCCGCCGAACCACTGCTGC
>LSKJ01000510.1 GCA_001557035.1 Rhodospirillaceae bacterium CCH5-H10
GGCCAAGTCGCTGCGCGACGCCGGGCTGAAGGTGGTCGAGGTCAGCGACCATACCGGCTTCCCCGAGATCATGGACGGGCGGGTGAAGACGCTGCAGCCTTCGATCCACGGCGGCATCCTCGCCCGCCGCACCGACGCCGGCCACCAGAAGGCGATGAGCGACCACAGGATCGCGGGCATCGACCTGGTGGTGGTGAACCTCTATCCCTTCGAGGCCACGGTCGCGCGCGGCGCCGACTTCCCGACCTGCGTCGAGAACATCGACATCGGCGGCCCGGCGCTGATCCGGGCCTCCGCCAAGAACCACGACTTCGTGACCATCGTGGTCGACCCGAAGGACTATGCCTCGGTGCTGCAGGAGCTCGACTCCAACAAGGGCGCGACGACCCTGGCGCTACGCCGCAAGCTGGCGGCCAAGGCCTATGCCCGCACCGCGTCGTATGACTCCGCAATCGCCAACTGGTTCGCGACCCAGGAAGGCGAGACCTTCCCCGAGCGGCTGACGATGTCGGCGGAGCGCGTGCAGACGCTGCGCTACGGCGAGAACCCGCACCAGAAGGCCGCCTTCTACAGCGACGGCAGCAAGCGGCCGGGCGTCGCGACGGCGCGCATGGTCCAGGGCAAGGAGCTCTCCTACAACAATATCGGCGACACCGAGTCCGCCTACGAATGCGTCGCGGAGTTCGCCGAATCGGCCATCGTCGTCGTGAAGCACGCCAATCCCTGCGGCGTCGCCGTCGATGCCGACCAGTTCAAGGCCTACCAGAAGGCCTATGCCTGCGATCCCGTCTCGATCTTCGGCGGCATCGTCGCGCTCAACCGCACGCTCGAAGCCAGGGTCGCGGCCGAGCTGGTGAAGCTCTTCCTCGAGGTGGTGATCGCGCCCGACGCGACGCCGGAAGCGCTGGCGATCCTCGCCACCAAGAAGAACGTGCGCGTGCTGCTGGCGGGCGCCCTGCCCGATCCGGCCACGGCCGGCATGACCCTGAAGAGCGTGGCCGGCGGCTATCTCTTCCAGACGCGCGACAACGGCCATCTGACGAAGGCCGACCTCAAGGTCGTGACGAAGCGATCGCCGACGGCGAAGGAACTCGACGATCTCCTGTTCGCCTTCACGGTCTGCAAACACGTGAAGTCGAACGCCATCGTCTATGCCAAGGACGGCGCCACGGTGGGTGTCGGCGCCGGCCAGATGAACC
>LSKJ01000511.1 GCA_001557035.1 Rhodospirillaceae bacterium CCH5-H10
GGCACGGCGATATCGACCAGCAAGGTACGCTCGATCTTGGCGGAGCACATCAAGGCGTTTCCAGGGATTACCATCCAGGTTACCGAGCGATCTCGCGGTCAGCTGGTCGCCGCTCTTGGGGCGGGAGACGTCGACGTCGCCATCGTTGCCGGGGAAGCGCGACAACATAGTGGACTTTCGATGTCGCTATGGTCGGAGCGCATTGTCGTGGCTTTGTCTTCACGACACCCACTTTCGAGCAACGAGGTCATCGATTGGAACGACCTTAAAGACGAGACAATTCTTCTCAGCCAGTGGGACCCCGGATCGGATCTGCGCAACCTGATTCTCAAGAAGCTCGCAGCGCCTGGCGGTGGCCCCAACATAGAGACATGGGATGCCAGCAACGAGCATGTTCTGGGAATGGTGGAAGCCGGACACCATGTCAGCATTCACTGCGAATCGTGGATCAGTCCTGCCTATGCCGGCGTCCGTTTTCGGGAAATTCGCGATGCGTCAGGCCCGAGCCATATCACCTTCACGGCATGCTGGGAGGAGCACAATAAGAATCCAGCTCTCGCACGGTTCCTGGAAACGCTTCGGC
>LSKJ01000512.1 GCA_001557035.1 Rhodospirillaceae bacterium CCH5-H10
GAGGCGGGGCGACAGCCCGTCACCCGCCTCCGCCGCCCAGGTCGCGTAAAAATGCTTGAGCTACCTGGCGCATCCGGTGGCCGTCGCCGGCAACCGCGGTGCCGGTCATGCCTGACCGCATTGACCGGCCTTCCGCTTCAACTCTCGGCACGTTCGGCATCCCTCAACTAGCCGGTCGAGATCAAGTCTCCCGGCCAGCGGATCGGGAGCATGGTGCGGACCGCAAGGCGTACCGGCCTGCCGGCCCTGACACCGTCCATGAGATCGGCACTCCTCCTAAAATGGTCCGCTTCCGGACACTCATTAGGAGAAGCTTGTGCGACTTCTTCCCTGATCCTAGCCTGAAAGGGGGGATCATCGAGCTTTGGGAAGGGCGCTTCGCCAGCCGGAGGCACGACCATGCCGCTTCAAATCCTGCTCGTGGAAGACAATGCCGACTTGCGGCGCGAGGTTGGTGAATTCCTCACGCGCCGTTTGCATGAGGTCACGGCGGTCGGGACGAGCGCAGAAGCGCGAGCGTTTCTTGCGAGCCCTGCGGCTGAGCGGCTCGATGTCGTGCTCTGCGACGTAAACCTGCAGGATGGCGACGGCATCGACCTGTTCGTCGAACTCGGCCCCCTTCATCCGACCTGCTCGTGGCTCCTGATGTCGGGGAACGCGGACCCCCAACGCCTCGCGACCGCGCGCCAGCGCTCGCCTCAACTCCCCTCCTGCACTCTCGTCGCCAAGCCGGTCTCACTGCGGGAGCTGGCAAACCTCATTTCTTCCCGGGTGTGCCAGTAGCATGGCGCGCGAGCCGGATTCCTCCGCCTTGCACGACATCGAGCATCTTCGGCTGTTCGTCGAAGGTGTCCGCGACTATGCGGTCATCACGCTCTCCCCCGACGGAAGAGTGATGTCGTGGAATGCCGGCGCGCAGGCCATCAAGGGCTATGAAGCCCAGGAGATCGTCGGTCGGCATTTCTCGATTTTCTACACGCCCGCGGACACAGCCTCCGGCAAGCCGGGGCGCGCCCTGCAGGAAGCCGTGATCAAGGGTCGTTTCGAGGATACCGGATGGCGGGTGCGCAAGGACGGCAGGAAATTCTCGGCGAACGACGTCATCACGCCGATCGTCGCGAGCGACGGCCAGCTTCTCGGATTCGGCAAGATCACCCGGGACATCAGCGATCGCGTCGCGGCCGATGTCCGCCTGAGCACCAGCGAAGCGCGCCTGCAGACGCTCGTCGACACGGTCCTCGACACGCTGGTCGACGGATTGATCGTCATCGACCGGGCCGGTCGGATCCAGGTCTACAATCCTGCCTGCGAGAAGCTTTTCGGCTATCGATCGACCGAGGTCATCGGCAACAACGTGAAGATGCTGACGCCGCCTGACATAGAGCGGGAGCATGACCAGTATCTCCGGAACTACCAGCAAACCGGCATCCGCAAGATCATCGGCATATCCCGCGAGGTGGTCGGGCAACGCAAGGACGGCTCCACCTTCCCCATGCACCTGGCCGTCGGGGAGGCAACGCATCTCGGCGAGCCCATCTACGTCGGCATCATCCGCGACCTCACCGAACGCAACCAGGTAGAATCACAGCTTCGTCAATCGCAGAAAATGGAAGCCGTCGGCCAGCTCACCGGTGGCCTCGCCCACGACTTCAACAACATCCTCATGCTGATTTCGATCAACGTCGAGGCGCTGCTGGACGAGGAGATGTCCGCCCGGAACCGCGAACGGCTCGAACAGATCGAAAAATCCGCGGCGCGGGCCGCGGAACTTACGCAACAGCTCCTCGCCTACTCGCGTCGCCAGCCGCTCAGTCCCCGCCTCACCGATCTCAATGCGCTCGTCGTCACGACGAGCAAGCTCCTGCGCCGGACGCTCGGCGAGAATGTCGAGATCGAGGCGATCCTGGCCGACGAACTCTGGACCGTCTATGTCGACCGGACACTGCTCGAGACGTCACTGGTCAATCTCAGCCTCAACGCACGCGACGCGATGCCGGGAGGTGGCCAGCTCCTGATCGAGACCCGCAACGTCGTGCTGGACCACGACTATGCATCCCAGAACCCCGACGTCACGCCCGGGGCCTATGCCATGCTGGCAGTGACGGACACCGGCACCGGCATCCCGGCGGAGGCTCTGGAGAAGGTGTTCGAACCGTTCTTCACGACCAAGGCGGTCGGACGGGGCACCGGCCTCGGCCTCAGCATGGTGTACGGCTTCATCAAGCAGTCCAACGGCCACATCAAGATCTACAGCGAACTGGAGCGCGGCACCTCGATCAGGATGTACCTCCCGCGCGCGGACGGTACCGTCGACGCCCAGGCGATCGTCGATGCGCCGCTCATGCCGACAGGAACGGAGCGGCTGCTGATCGTCGAAGACAATGCCGACGTGCGCGCGAGGATCGGCGAAATACTCCGCGGCCTCGGCTATTCGATCGACGAGGCCACCGACGGCACGGCCGCGTTGGCCCGATGCGAGGCGGCCCGGCACCCCTACGACCTGGTCCTGACCGACGTGATCATGCCGGGGCCGGTCAGCGGCAAGGCGCTGGCCGAAACGATCTCCAGCCGCTGGCCCGAAACACCCGTCGTCTTCATGTCCGGCTACACCGAAGATGCCATCACTCATCAAGGCCGGCTGAACGCGGGCGTGCGACTGCTCGCAAAGCCGTTTCGCCGGCACGAACTGGCACAAATGATCCGGGAGGCACTCGACGACGGGCCGGCATCATCGCGGGATTCCTGAAGCCACGCATCCGCGGGCGCGCGGATCATCGCCCGACGCGTTCGCGGTGCAGGATGTAGAGGCCAGCCGTGACGACCACGGCGATGCCGGCGAGAGCAAGGGTGTTGGGGACCTCGCCCCACACCACGTAGCCGATGCCCAGCGCCCAGAGGATCGACGAATAGCGGAACGGTGCCATCACCGAGATCTCGCCGCCCGACCGCAGCGCAATCACGAGGAACTGGTATCCCATGGCGAGCAGCAGCGAGGACGAGACGAGATAGGCCCAGGCCCGTGCGTCGATCGGCTGCCAGCCTTCGAACAGAGCCCAGATACACCCCACGATCGCGACCGTGATCGCCGTCGAGAAGGAAACGACCAGCGTCGGCACCGCGGGCGGCAGATGGCGCGCGACGACGTCGCGGCAGGCGCTGAGGCAGGTGCCGGTGAGCGCCACCCAGGTCCAGCCGTTGATGTCGCCGGGCCGCGGCTGGATCACCAGCAGGACACCCACGAAACCCACGCCGACCGCCGTCCAGCGCCGCCAGCGCACATCCTCCTTGAGGATCAGCACGGCCAGCACCGTGAGGATGAGCGGCATCGAGAGATTGACGGCCGTGGCGATCGCGAAGGGGATCTGGAACAGCGCGATCAGGTAGATGATGGCCGCGGCGGCTTCCAGTCCGCTGCGCAGCATCACCTGGGGATGCACCGCATAGGAGATCCTGCGCCAGTCGCCGGTCGCCAGCATCGCCAGCGCGCACCACAGCGTGGCGAAGATACCGCGCATGCCGATCGCCTGCACCGACGGCATGTTCTCGGCCGCTAGCTTGATCAGCGCATCATTGAAGATGAAGACGACGACCGACGCCAGCATCGCCACGATGCCGCGGGTATTGTCGATCATGATCGTGCTGCCTGGCGTAGTCCGACTACTTGGCCATCTTCTCGATGAGCTTCCACTGTTCGGCGGAAACCGGCACGACCGAAAGGCGCGACTGGCGCACCAGGCCGAAATCCTTGAGCTTCGGCTCGGCCTTGATCGCCGCCAGCGTCACCGGCGTGGCGACCGGCCCCAGCGCCTTCACGTCGACGGTGACGGACTTGCCGGCCTCGTCGGTCGGGTCGGGATAGGCCGACTTAACCACCTCGGCGAGGCCGACGATCTCCTTGCCCTCGTTGGAGTGATAGAAGAAGCAGCGGTCGCCGGGCTTCATCGCCTTGAGGTTGATCGCGGCCTGCGCATTGCGCACGCCGGTCCACGAGGTCTTCTTGTCGGCGACGAACTGCGTCCACGAGTATGCCGACGGCTCGGACTTGATGAGCCAATAAGCCATGTCATTCCCCCAGCTTCATTCGCCTTCGCGACGCAGCGGCCGCGCCAACAGGGCGCGGATCGCCTCGTCGAGGTCCGCGCCACGGTGCAGGATAGCATCGACGGCGGTGCAAATCGGCATCTCGATGCCGAGCTTCGCCGCGCGTTCGAGAACGGCCGGCGCCGTCGCCGCGCCCTCGACCACCTGCCGCCGCCCTTCCATGTAGCGTGCCAGCGTCGTGCCCTTGCCGAGCGCCGCGCCCAGCGCGCGGTTGCGCGACAAAGGCCCATGGCAGGTGAGGACGAGATCGCCCAGCCCGCTCAAGCCCGTCAGCGTCTCGAGATTGGCGCCCATGGCCAGGCCCAGCCGCGCCATCTCTGCGAAGCCGCGGGTGATGAGTGCGGCGGCGGCGTTGTGACCGAGGCCGCGGCCTTCGACGATGCCGGCCGCGATGGCCAGCACGTTCTTGACCGCGCCGCCCAGCGACACGCCCACGACATCGTCGGTCCAGTAAGGCCGGAACATCCCCGCCGCGAGCGCGGCCGCAAGATCGCGCCCCCGTGCGGCGTCACCCGTGGCGATGCTGACCGCCGTCGGCAGGCCCTGCACGGCCTCCTCCGCGAAGCTCGGCCCCGACAGCATCGCGACGGCCCGGCCCGGCAGCACTTCCGCCAGCACCTCGGGCATCAGCAGGCCGGTCGCGGCCTCGATGCCCTTGGCGCAGATCACGACGGGCGCAGTTCCTGGCAGGTCGCGCGCCAGGGCCCGCACGGCCTGGGCGGGACAGACCAGCAGGATCACGTCGCACGCGGCCAGCTCGCCGAGGGTGGCCGCGGCTTCGATGCCGGCATCGAGCGACTGCCCCGGCAGGTAGATCTCGTTGCGTCGCTGATCGGCGATGGCCGCCGACACACTTCGGTCGCGCGACCACAGGGTGACCCTGCGGCCGGCGCGTCGCCCGAGACAGGCGAGCGCCGTCCCGAAAGCACCGCCGCCGACGATGCCGATATGCGCGAGCCCCGTCACAGGCTGAGATTGAAAGCGATGGAGATGCGCTGCGCGGCGCCTCG
The DNA here is from genome assembly GCA_001557035.1 of Rhodospirillaceae bacterium CCH5-H10. Taxonomy (GTDB): domain Bacteria; phylum Pseudomonadota; class Alphaproteobacteria; order Reyranellales; family Reyranellaceae; genus Reyranella. Next base: position 5,112 of record LSKJ01000512.1, read on the forward strand.
ATAGGGCCGCACCTGATGCAGCACCCAGGCCGGAAACATCACAAGACGCCCGGCCTTCGGCACGATCGTCTGGTTGGTGCCGACCGACAGGCCGCCCGGCAGCGCGAAAGCGAGATGCGGTGCGTACATCGCCGGTGCCGGTCCGCGCGGGTCCATGAATTCGAGCTCGCCGCCCAGCGACGGATCGGCCGAGATGCCGCCATCGTCGACATAATAGACTCCCGACCAGTAGCTGCCGGGATGGGAATGGAACTCGTTGCCGTGGCCGCTGCGGTTGATGTTGGCCCACATGTTGGTCTGCCACGCGATCGAGACGGGATTGCCGGCGCGATCCACGGTGCTGCGGTTGGCGATGTTGCGTGCGATCGCCAGCAGCTTGATGGCGGGCACGCCCGCCCACTTGTCGACATCCCAGGTCGACTGCCAGCCGCCCAGTGTGCTGTGCGACTTGCTGGGCTGCTCGGCCTCGCGCTTCAGCAGCGCCGGGATCAATGCCGCATTGAGCTGCGCCCCGTCGGGAAGGTCGATGACGAGGATCGGCGTCGGAAAGGCGGCGACGGTGTCGAAGGCGAGCGGCGCGCTGCTCATGGGATCACTCTACACCCGTTTGGCGGCGGCAGGGTCGAGCGGCCAGCGCGGTCGCGGCCGGAAATCGAGCGCGTCGACCTGGCCGAGTCGCAGCCGCTCGGCGCCCGCCCAGGCAATCATGGCGCCATTGTCGGTGCAGAGCCTGACAGGCGGCGCGACCAGGGTCGCTCCGTGCGATGCCGCGATCTCCTCCAGCCGGCCGCGCAGATAGACATTGGCCGCGACGCCGCCGGCCACGACCAGTGTCGACGAAGGCGCGAGGGCCAGCGCATTGGCGCAACGGTCGGCAAAGACATCGCCCACCGTGCGCTGGAAGGAGGCGCAGAGATCGGCAATGGCCTGCGGATCCCCGGCCGGCAGTTTCTCGACCGCCAGGCGCACGGCGGTCTTGAGGCCCGAGAAGGAGAAATCGCAACCGGGCTTGCGCCACATCGGCCGCGGCAGGGCGAATCGCTTCGGGTCGCCGCCGACGGCCGCCTTCTCGACCGCAGGCCCGCCGGGAAAGCCGAGGCCCAGCAGCTTGGCGGTCTTGTCGAAACACTCGCCGGCCGCATCGTCGATGGTCGTGCCGAGTCGCGTGAAGTCCCCGGGGCCGCGCACCGTCAGGAGCTGGCAATGCCCGCCCGACACCAGCAGCAGCAGATAGGGAAATTCGACCGGCTCGGTCAGGCGGACGGAGAGCGCATGGCCTTCGAGATGATTGACCGCGATGAACGGCTTGTCGTGCGCGAAGGCCAGCGCCTTGGCGGTCATGACGCCCACCATCACGCCGCCACCGGCGGGCCGGGAC
>LSKJ01000513.1 GCA_001557035.1 Rhodospirillaceae bacterium CCH5-H10
GTACCAGCACCATTGCCGCGCGCGCCTGGCTGGCCGGCAGGTAGAGGTCGCCCTCGCCATTCTGCCACTGGATCGAGGATTCCCGAGGCGGCGCGGTCACGTCCTGCCACCAGGTCCGCTCACCACCGGCCGCCACGTCCCACATCAAAAGCGTTGATTCCGCCCAGACCATGGGGCGGCCGAAGAAGAGCAGCAGCAGGAGCGCCGCCAGCAACGAGAGCAGGATGCGACGCAGGATCTTCATGCGCCAAGGCGAACGGTCGCCAGGGTCTCCAGTTCATCGCCGGCCCGGCGCAGCAGCGCCAGTTCCTCGACGCGGCCGGTCATCGGCAGGTTCTGACGACCCACGATGCGCGCGACCTGCTCGGCCTCGGCGGCGCTGCGGAACAGGCCGAGCGTGATGTGCGGCTCGAACGGTTCGCGCCCAGGCATCGGATTCAACGCCTCATGCAGGGCCGTAAGTTCTGCGGCACCGTCCGACGGCTCGGCATAGAGGTAGAGGTCGGATCGCACGATGCGCTCGATCAGGAACCAGAATGGACGCTGCGCGATGCTTTGCATCGCCGTCCGCAGCTCGCCCTCGCGTTCGGCCGCAGCGCCGAACACGAGCGTGAAGTGCGGGCCGATCAGCGCGGCCTCGCCCACATGGTATTGCGCCCTGAGGCGATGCAGCGCCGCGTCGTCGGCCTCGCCCAGCACCGGCCAGGCCACGACGTAGAGCATCTCAGCTGTAGCTCTTGGCCATGCCGAGCGCCGGATCCATCACCGCGCCATAGGGCGGGAACGGATAGCGCAGGCCGTTCTTGCCGAGATGGCCCATGCCCTCGACCGCGCGCAGCAGCTCGTCGGGCGGGCAGGCCATCAGCAGCTCGTCGTCGGCCACACCGCCGTAGCGGCGCTCGGCGAAGCACGGCAGCGAGAGCGAGGTCTGGCGCGTGGCCAGCGCCCGGCCCCACGAATCGGCGCAGGCGCTCTCGCCGGTCACGGTGAAATCGTAGCGGCGGTAGCGGTGATACTGCAGGCCGTTGATGAAATAGATCATCTGGCCGGGCGTGCCGTAGAACAGGCAGATGTCCGGCGGATCGAGGCGCGCCGAGCGCAGCGGTGACACGACAAGTCCGTTGTACTTGCCGTCGGGCACGCGCGGCATCTGCGCCTGATGAGCCGCGGACGCTTCCTTGTTGCCGAACCAGACGCCGTTCATGTGGTCGCCCGAGAGGAAGCCCTCCCCCGGATGATTGAGGCCAACGACGCCGCCGCAATTGCCGCCGCGCGTATTGTCGACGGTGATGCCCAGCGTGAATCCGTACCAGCGCGACTGCGTCACCATCTGGCACATGGTGAACTTGAAGCCTTCGGTCGGCTTGCGCACGCCCTTGATCTTGTCCATCTCGGCCGGGTCCTCGAACAGGCGCATGCCGATCGGCTGGGTGCGGATGCGCAGGAGTTCGATCAGCTTGTTGCTGGCCTCCGCCAGCATGGCGCCGGTGATGGTTTCCGGCGGCGTCCATGGGGCGGTCTTGTAGCCCGGCGGCAGCGTCTGGACGTTCATTGTTGTTTCCTCCGTGTCTGGCTAGGTGAGGTTCAACCCACCGTCGGCGATGACGATTTCTCCGGTAACGTAGTCGTTGGCCGAGAGCGCGGCCACAAGATCGGCGATGTCCTCCGGTTTCGCAGGACGCTTCATCGGCGACTTCGTCTTCCACGTCTCCAGCATGTCGGGCCAGTTGGCCGTCATCGGCGTCTCGACCAGGCCGGGCGCCACGGCGTTGACGCGGATCGCCGGCCCCAGCGACAGGGCCAGCAGCCTGGTGACATGGTGCAGCGCCGCCTTCGAGGCCGCATAGGGGATCGACGAGCCCTTGGGCCGCGAGCCGGCATGGGTGCCGATGTTGACGATGCTGGCCGGGCGGCCGCTTTCGGCGGACGCCCGCAACGCGACCTCGGCCTCCGCGACCAGCACGAACGGCGCGATCAGGTTTACGTCGAGCATCTGCCGCCACAGCGCCGGCGTCGCGGCCTTCAGGTCGGTGTGCGGGATGCGGATCGATAGACCGGCATTGTTGACCAGCACGTCGAGCCGGCCATGCGCTGCAAGAACCGAGGCAATGAGCCCGCGCGCCGCCGTCTCGTCGCCGAGATCGGCCTGGTGATAGATCGCCTTGCCGAGCTCCTTCGCCATGGCGCGGCCGACATCGGCCGAGCTGCGAGAATGGAGCGCCACGACATAGCCGTCGCGCGACAGGCGACGAGCGATGGCGGCGCCGATCCCGGAGGTCGAGCCGGTGACGAGGGCAACGCGATCAGACACAGGACTTCAACGCCTCCAGCGTTTCGTCGGGGCGCTCCACCATCATGAAGTGCCCGCAGTTGGGAATGGTCACGGCCTTCGAACCGGCAATGGCGGCGACGAGCGCCTTGGCCTTGGCCGCGGGCGTCATCAGATCGCCGTCGCCCAGCACGAACACGGTGGGACAGGTCACGGCGGCGGCCCGCGCCGGCGCATCCTTGTAGGCGTTGCAGGCGGCAAGATCGGTGTGGATCACGTCCGGCTTGTTGCCTGCCAGCACCGCCAGGGATTCGCGCCGCAGCCACAGGCCGGGCGAGACCATGCCGCCTTTGTGCAGCGCATTACCCATGCCCCAGAAGGTCATCAGTTCCTGCACCTTCGGCGTGTTGACCTTGGCCGATTCGAGCATCTCGGGATGAACCGGCATCTCCGACGCGACGCCGCACAGGCCGAGCGCGCGCACCTTGTCGCCATGTCGCGCGGCGCAGTCGAGCGCGACCAGCGCGCCCATCGAATGGCCGACCAGCGCCGCCTGCTTCAGGCCCGCGGCCTCGATCAGGCGCGCCGTCCAGTCGGCCATCGCGCCGATGCCGTCGAGCGCGGGACCGTCCGACCAACCGTGCGCCGGGAAATCCACGGCCAGCACGGAGCGGCCATGATGGGCGAACCAGCGCGTCTGCAGGCGCCAGGCCGTGCGGTCGAAGCCGGCGCCGTGGAGGAAGACGATCGCGGGCTTGGTCGCATCGAATTCGGTGCCGCCGGTCGTCGCGAAGACGGTCCGGCCGTCGACGGTGAGCTTCATGGTCAGCCCTTCTGCGCGGCGCGCAGCGCCGGTCCGAGATCGTCGATCAGGTCTTCGGGATCTTCCAGGCCGACCGAGAGCCTGATCATGCCCTCGCCGATCCCCGCTTCCTTGAGTGCCGCCGCGTCGAGCTGGGCATGCGTCGTCGACGCGGGGTGGATCACCAGCGACTTCGCGTCGCCCACGTTGGCGAGGTGCGAGAAGAGTTTCAGCCGCTCGATGAAGCGGCGGCCGGCCTCGCGGCCACCTTTGATGTCGAAGCTGAAGATCGACCCCGTGCCCTTGGGCAGCAGTTTCTGCGCCAGCGCGTGATCCGGATGATCGGGCATGTCGGGCGACGCGATCCGCTCGACCGCCGGATTGGCCTTGAGGAAGGCCATCACCTTGCGGGCGTTTTCGACATGGCGCGCGACGCGCAGCGGCAGGGTTTCGAGGCCCTGGATCAGATAGAAGGCGTTCTGCGGCGACAGGCAGCAGCCGAAGTCGCGCACGCCCTCGGTGCGGGCCCGCATCACGAAGGCATGCGGGCCGAACTCCTCCGCGTAGTCGATGCCGTGATAGCCGGCATAGGGCTCGGTGAGCGTCGGGAACTTGCCCGAGCCCTCCCAGTCGAAGCGGCCCGACTCGACGATGACGCCTCCGATCGCCACGCCGTGGCCGCCGATGAACTTGGTCGCCGAATGGAACACGATGTCGGCGCCCAGGGTCAGCGGTTTGCAAAGCATCGGCGAGGCGAAGGTGTTGTCGATCATCAGCGGAATCTTCGCCTCATGCGCGATCGCGGCGATGGCCGGGATGTCGAGGACCTCGCCGCCCGGATTGCCGATCGTCTCGCCCAACACCAGCCGCGTGTTGGGGCGGATGGCCTTGCGGAAACCCTCATGGTCGCGCGGGTGGACGAAGGTCGTCTCGATCCCGAAGCGCGGCATCGTGAGTGCCAGCATGTTGCGCGTGCCGCCATAGAGCGAGGTCGAGGCCACGATGTGACCACCGGCCCCCATCAGGGTGGCGACGGCGATGTGCAGCGCCGCCTGGCCACTCGACACGGCCAGCGCGCCCGAGCCCTCCTCCAGTGCGGCGACGCGTTCCTCGAACACCGAGACGGTCGGGTTGGAGATGCGGCTGTAGATGTGGCCGCCGACCTCGAGATTGAACAGGCTCGCGGCATGGTCGACGTCGCGAAACACGAAGGACGTCGTCTGGTAGATCGGCACGGCGCGCGCGCCGGTCACCGGGTCGGGATGCTGGCCCGCATGCAGCGCCAGCGTATCGGGCTTCAGGAACTTGGCTTCGACCACGTTTGGCTTCTCCTATTGGGCGGTCCAGCCGCCGTCCGACACGAGCTGGGTGCCCTGCATGTTGGACGCGGCGTCGGACGCCAGGAACACGGCGAGCGCCGCGATCTGCTCCGGCCTGGTGAACTGGAGCTGCGGCTGCTTCTCGGAGATCAGGTTCTTCGCCGCCTGCTCGGACGAGATGCCCCGCTCCTTCGCCCGCGCATCGATCTGCTTCTGCACCAGCGGCGTCAGCACCCAGCCCGGGCAGATCGCGTTGCAGGTGACGCCGGTGTCGGCGCACTCGATGCCCATCACCTTGGTGAGGCCGATGATGCCGTGCTTGGCCGCGACATAGGCGATCTTCTGGCTGGAGGCCACGAGCCCGTGCGTGCTCGCGATGTTGATGATGCGGCCCCAGCCCGCCTTCTTCATCAGCGGCAACGCGGCGTGGATCGTGTGGAACGACGAGCTGAGGTTGATCGCGATGATCGCGTCCCACTTCTCGGCCGGGAACTCCTCGACCGGCGCCACGTACTGGATGCCGGCATTGTTCACCAGGATGTCGACGCTCCCGAACGTCTTCCCGGCGGTGGCCACGAGATCGGCGATCTCGCCGGGCTTGCTCATATCGGCAGGGTGATAGGCTGCTTTCACGCCCTTCTCCGCCTCGATGCTGCTGCGGATCTTCTCGATCGCCGCCGCATCGCCGAAGCCGTTCAGCATGAGATGGCAGCCTTCGGCGGCGAAGGCCTCGGCAATGGCGAGACCGATGCCGCTGGTCGACCCGGTGACCAGCGCGACTTTGCCCTTGAGCGACATGGGATCCTATTTCTTGAAGAGGGAGGCGGCGGCCGAGGCGTGGCTTTGCTTCGCCTTGATCTTGGCTTCGACCCTTTCGAGTTCGGCCTTGAGGATGACCATGTACTCCTTGAGGTCCTCGATGTTCATGACGTCGAGATTCCTGGGTTGTGACTTCTTCTGCCTGGGGTCGAGATCGTCGAGGTCAAAGGCCATGGCGCGGCTCCACGGAAGCGGCTAAGGCAGGACTAGCACTGCTCCACCTGCTTCGAAAGGCCGACCATGAGCGCCCTGCCAGCGACGATGACCTGCATCGAGATCACGAAGTATGGCGGGCCGG
>LSKJ01000514.1 GCA_001557035.1 Rhodospirillaceae bacterium CCH5-H10
CCAACGAGGGCCGCGACTACCTCTCGCTCAAGCTCGACGATCCGAGCTTCAACGCCCCGATCTTCGCCAACCTGTTCGACGACGAGGACGGCGAAGGCTTCAGCCTGATCTGGTCGCGCAGCCGCAAGAAGAACGGCGAGTAAGCCAAGGCCTCCGAGGCCCCGCCCGGTTCGCCGGGCGGGGCTTTTTCTTTGCTTGGGCGGCTGTGTTTTTATGGAATGCCAGCGATGACCTTGGCCCTTGCCAGCTTTCGATTGTACATTCGCTCGGATTTCAAGGACTGAAGGGATTGGGCGCATCCGGCTTCGCCGGACCGGGCTCTATGCGGCCGATTGGGAGGGAGGCGGCCGCACGAAGCCACCCTTCGGCTGAAGCGAGGGAAGGGTGTCTTCGCCTGACGGTAACGATCCCTCGCGCTCACGACCGTGATTTTTGAGCCGGCTCCACAAGCAGGTCAGCCGGACGCACGTTCAAGGACTCCGCCACTTGTAAGATCGTCAGGAGAGTAACGTTCTGCAGCCCTCGCTCGATCGCACTGATGTAGGCCCGGTCCACACCCATGCGAGCGGCGACGGCCTCCTGGCTGAGGCCCGCGGATCGTCGATAGACACGGACGTTGGCGCCGAACACCTTGCGAATGTCCATCCGCAGGATAGGAGGCAA
>LSKJ01000515.1 GCA_001557035.1 Rhodospirillaceae bacterium CCH5-H10
TGGTCACACACGGCGCCGACGCCAATGCGCCCGACGTGGCCGAACTGGCGGTCGGCATCCTGCTCGCCTCGACGCGCCGCCTGGTGCGCGCCGACAAGATGATCCGCCGCGGAGAGTGGAAGCAGCGCATCCCCAATCGCTTCGGCCCGATCGCCGGCCTGACGGGCGGCAAGGTCGGCATCCTGGGCCTCGGCGCGATCGGTCTGGAAGTCGCCAGGCGCCTGAAGGGGTTCGATGTCGAGATCGGATACTGCAACCGCAGCCGGCGCAGCGACGTCGACTTCCCGTACTTCCCCGACGTGATGGCACTTGCCACCTGGTGCGATTACCTGATCGTCTGCCTGCGCTCCGATGCCTCCAACCGGCACATCATCAACGCCGACGTGCTGAAGGCACTCGGCCCGCGCGGCCACGTGGTCAATATCTCGCGCGGCTGGGCGGTCGATGAAAAGGCACTCGCCGATGCGCTGCGCAACGACATCATCGAAGGCGCGGCGCTCGACGTTTTCGACGAGGAGCCCTACACCGGCACCGAACTGCTGGAGCTCGACAAGCTGGTGATGACGCCCCATTTCGGCGGCGGCACGGAGCACGCCCAGCGCCGCATGACCGACCTGGTCTGCCGCAACCTCGACAACCATTTCGCCGGCAAGCCGGTGGCGTCGCCCGTACCCGAGTTTCGCGAGTGGGCCAACGCCGCCGACGCTCCCCGACCGCGCTGACGGCCCATTGGACGGCCGCAGTCGTTTGGCAGGAACCGGAACCGTGCGGAACGCCGGCGACATCGAACGGGCTGCCAATGCCGGTTTGATCGTCGCGCTGTTTCTGGCGTTCTACGTGGGCTTCGGTCTGCCGATTCTCTGGGCCATCAACTACTACATCCCGAGCTTCTTCGACGGCTTCGGCCGGCGCAGCCTGGTCGGGACGCCGCTCTATCCGTTCGGATCGCTGCGCTACGAGTATGTCTTCGTGGCAGCGCTACAGATGGCCGTTCGCTACACGCTGATCGCGATCCTCTTCTGGCGCGCATGGCATTCGCCGATGACGCTGAAACTGGTCGTGATCGCATTCCTGGTCGCGCCGACCGGTGGCTATCTCTTTCATACAGCCGGCTATCCCGAGGACATTCTCTATCTCGCGCTGCTGGCGGCGATCCACGTCCGGCCCCGGCCCGCGCTCCTGATCATAGGCTCCACGCTCTTCGTCCAGGAACTGGCGGCTTTCACCGTCATCCCGCTCTACGTCACAAGCCTCGTACTGCGCCGTGAACTCAGAACGGCCATCGTGCACGGCGCCGTCCTGGTCGCGGTTTTCGTGTTCATCTACCTGTTTCTTCAGACTGTGCCGCCGGAGACGATAGAGGCGCTTTTGGCGCGGGTCCGCTCCGTTGCGCGCTACGCCGTCGACGAAAGCTACTATCAGCTGTTTCGGAACGACTTCGTCGGCGAGCGGATGCGCAACTACTACATGCCGCCGGCACGCTACCTGACGCGGGCGCTGCTGATGGCGGCATGCGTATCGGTCGTCTTGGCGGTGGCATTCTACCGTCGTTCCGATCGCTGGTTCGGCGTGCTGAACGTCCTCTCCGTGCTCGGGGCATGCCTGGCGCCCCTGGTCCTCGGATTCTTCGGCTGGGACGTCTTTCGCTGGGTTTTCCTGTCCCTGCTGTCGAGCCTGTTCGTTCTTCTGTTCCTTGCAAGGACAACGCCGGCACCGGCCGCACTGACGGTTGCCGGCCTGCTGGTCGGCTTCGCCCTCGTCGGCCACCTGGAATATTTCGACGGCGCCCATCCGCGACCGATCCTGCCCTATCCCCGTTTCGTCGATTTCTGGCAGTCCGAGTTGCCGCGAATCTTCGGCAAGGCACTCTCCCAGTGAGGACGCGCCTCTAGTTCGGTGGATCCCTGCCGATCACGATTCGCGGACCGGTATATTTTGGCGGCGTGTCGAACCAGACGTCGAAGTAGGCGCGCAAGGCCGAGGGATAGCGCCGGAGGACGGTGACGATGCTGTAGGCGCGCGCCACGTCCCGCGCCTCGAAGCCCCAGGCTTCGATCCCCTGCTGACGGGCAAGGAAGATCGCGCGCGAGAGGTGGAAGCGCTGCGACACGACGATGACGCGTGTCTGACCAAAAACCTCTTCGACGCGCACCACAGAATCCCAGGTCCTGAAACCTGCGAAATCACGATAGATCGATTCGGCCGGCACGCCACGCTCGATAAGCCCGGCGCGCATGGCGGTGGGCTCGTCGTAGTCGGGACGGCTGTTGTCGCCGCTCACCAGCAGATACTTCACCTTGCCGGCCTTGTAGAGCGCAGCGGCCGCATCGAGCCGGTAGACGAAGTAGCGGTTGGGACCACCCTCGGGTCCGATCGGCGCCGCGCCCAGGACCAGCGCCACGGATACGTCCGGCAGCTTCGCGGGATCGGTGGCAATGTATTGATCGGCCAGGGATTCGAGGCGGCGCTCGGCGACCCATGACAGGAGGGACAGCAGGAGCGCCACCGCGCCAAGCGCAAGCACCGCGTACAGCATCAACCGCATGTCATCGCCTCGACCGCACTCCCCGGCGATGTCTTAACACGCTTCAGGCTGACGGAGTGCAGCGATTGGCTAGTCGATCACATCCGCTGTCGTGTCGAGCGGGTAGGCGACGACATCGCCGGCCACAGGAACGATCTTTGCCGTGGCGCTGGTCACGCGCACCGGAAATGCGGCAACGCCACAGCCGGAAAGCGCCATCGCGACGCCCACCAGAACCGCGGCGCCAACGAGACGCTTGGGATGGAGAATGCGGGTCATCATGGCGAGAAAACGCCCGCAAGCCGGAATAGTTGCCCGCTAGCGGAGCGTGTCCAGCACCTCACGGAACCCCGTGCGGCAGGTGAACCCCAGCACATTGGCGGCCTTGCCGGCGTCATAGACGCGGTCGACCGCGTCGAACATGGTCCAGCCACGCTTCTCATAGAGTGCGCGATAATCCGGAAAGAGCCGGCTCACGACCGCGGGTGCGTCGGCGATCAGCTCGCGGCAATCCTCGCGCCGGAACGGCGTCGTCGCCGAGATGATGAACGTGTCGAAGCCGATCTCTTTCGCCCTGGTCAGCGCCACGACATGCGCCTCGGCGGCATCCTCGACGGTGAGACGGCGGAACAGGAATTCGTTGGCCTTGGTGTTCTCGCCCGACTGCGCGATGGCGTGCGCCATGTCGTCCTCCTCGGGAAAGAACCGCGAGGTGCGCAGGACGAGGACCGGTAGCCGGTGCAGGTGATTGAACAGGCGGCACAGCTCCTCGGCGGCCAGCTTGGTGACGCCGTAGATGTTGCGCGGCTTGAGCGGCGCCATCGTTTCGTCGATCCAGACCGCTTCCTTCGCCCCACCCGCTCTTCCGTCACGGATCTGCTGCGAGATCATGAGCGAGGTCGTCGAGGTGAAGACGAAGCGGTCGACCGCCGAGCCGGGCGCCACCGCCTCCTCCAGCAGGTTCAGCGTGCCCTGGACGTTGACGGCGACGAACTCAGAATTGTCGTGGGTCTCGATGTGCGGCTTGTGGCGCGCGGCGGCATGGACAATGGCCGTGATGCCCTCGCCGCGGATCACGCGACGAACCAGGGCGCGATCGACCACCGAGCCGACGACACTGGTTGTGGGGCCGGGCTCCGGATCCAATCCCACTACCTTGTGTCCGTCGCGCACAAGCCTCGGCACCAGGGTCTGGCCGAGCCAACCCGACGAACCCGTTACGAGGATGTTCACGCCAGCCCTGCCTCTTTCAGGGCCGCCTCCTGCCTCGCTGCCAGCGCGTCGACATCGAAGCCGTCGATCATATTCTCAAATAGCTGGTGCCAGTTGATCGAGGCACGGAGGTGGATGAACACGGAACCGAGGCCGATGGCGGCGCGGTCCATGAACACGAACTCGCGCGGCGGCCGCACCCCGCCCATCTTGCGCAGCTCGCCGAACACGTTCTGCGCCATCTCGCGACCGTAGCCGTCGGCCATGCCCTCGGTGAGGCGGCGCGGGCGATCGTCCATCAGCGGGCCGTAGAGGAAGGCGGCCCAGCGGTTGAGGATCGCGATCATCTCCTTGCTGAGGCCCGTAAAACCCCAATCCTCGTAGGCCGCGACGGCCCGGGCCTCGTCGTCGGTCATCAGCGCGCGATAGAGCTCGATCGAGCCGCGCACGAAGCGCGGCGGAAAGATGCGGATGCAGCCGAAGTCCATCAGGTTCACCGAACCGTCCGGCCGCACCGAGTAATTGCCCAGATGCGGATCGCCGTGGATCGCGCCGTAGAAATAGAACGGCACATACCAGGCGCGAAACATGGCGATGGCCAGCGCGTCGCGCTCTTCCTGCGAACGGGTCTTCCAGTTGAGCAGCGGCTCGCCCTGCAGCCAGTCCATCGTGAGCAGGCGCTCGGTCGAGTGCGAGCCCACGACGCCGGGCACGTGTACCTGGCTTTCGTCCCGCAGCATGTATCGGTACAGCGCCGCGTGCCGGGCCTCGCGGCGATAGTCGAGTTCCTCGCGCAGGCGGTTGGCGATCTCGGCATGGATCTCGTCGGTGCGGATCGCCGGATCGAAACGCTGACCGATCGCGAACACGACCTTCAGCTGGTTGAGATCGGCCTCCAGCGCCGAGGACATGTCGGGATACTGCAGCTTGGCCGCGACCTCGCGTCCATCCGGGAGCGACGCGCGATGGACCTGGCCCAGCGAGGCGGCGAACGACGCTTCCTTGTCGAAGCGCGCGAACTTCGCCTGCCAGTCGGGCCCCAGCTCCGACGCCATGCGGCGGCGCACGAACGCCCAGCCCATCGCCGGCGCGTTGGCCTGCAACTGCGCCAGCTCACGGGCATATTCCGGCGGCAATGCGTCGGGGATGGTGGCGAGCAGCTGCGCCGCCTTCATCAGCGGGCCCTTCAGCCCGCCCAGCGCGGCCTTCAGCTCGCCGGCATGCTTGTCGCGATCGAGGCCGAAGCCGAGATACCTCTGCCCCGCGAGCTTGACCGCCAGTCCGCCGACCGACGTGCCGACCCGCGCATAGCGGCCGAGCCGCCCGCCGAGGGAGTCGCCTTCGTCTGCCATGGCTGCCTACAGCTTCTCCAACTCGTCGATGAAGCCCGAGATCACGTCGAGACCCTTGTCCCAGAAGGCCGGATCGGAAGCATCGAGACCGAACGGCGCCAGCAGCTCCTTGTGCCGCTTCACGCCGCCCGACCGCAGCATGTCGAGATACTTCTCCTGGAAGCCGTCGGGCCTGGCCTGATAGGCGGCATAGAGCGAGTTCACCAGGCAATCGCCGAACGCGTAGGCGTAAACGTAGAAGGGCGAGTGGATGAAGTGGCCGATATAGGACCAGTAGTATTTGTACTCGTCGTCGTAGCGGAAAGCGGGCCCGAGGCTCTCCTTCTGCACCGCCATCCAGATCTCGCCGATCGCGTCGGGCGTCAGTTCGCCCTCGCGGCGCGCCATGTGGAGGCGAGACTCGAAATCGTAGAACGCGATCTGGCGCACTACGGTGTTCAGCATGTCCTCGACCTTGCCGGCCAGCATCGCCTTGCGCGTGGCCTTGTCGGGTGCGGTCTTGAGCAGCGACTGGAAGGTCAGCATCTCGCCGAACACCGAAGCCGTCTCCGCGAGCGTCAGCGGCGTGTCGGCCATCAGCGGGCCCTGCCTGGCCGCCAGCACCTGGTGCACGCCATGCCCCAGCTCGTGGGCGAGCGTCATCACGTCGCGAACCTTCCCCTGATAGTTCAGCAGGAGATACGGGTGCGCCGACGGCACTGTCGGATGGGCGAAGGCGCCCGGCGACTTGCCCGGCCGCGCCGGCGCGTCGATCCACCCGGTGCCGAAGAACTTGCGCCCGACATCGGCCAGCTCCGGCGAGAAGGCATTGTAGGCGTCGAGCACGATCTTCTCGGCCTCGGGCCAGGGGATCGTGCGGTCGTCATGTTCGGGCAGCGGTGCGTTGCGGTCCCAGTAAGGCATGGTCTCGACGCCGAACCACTTCGCCTTCAGCTTGTAGTAGCGGTGCGCGAGCTTCGGGTAAGCCTTCTTTACCGACGCCGCGAGCGCGTCGACCACCTCGTCCTCCACGACGTTGGCGAGGTTACGGAACGATTGCGGCCGCGCATACTTGCGCCAGCGGTCGTCGATCTCCTTGTCCTTGATCAGCGTGTTGGTGATCAGCGAGAAAATCGCGATGTTGTCGCCCTGCACCTTGCCGAACGACTTGGCGGCTTCCTTGCGCACCGCGGGGTCCTTGTTCGACAACTTGTCGAGGATCTGCGGCTCGCTCAGCATCTCGTTGCCGAACGGATAGCGCAGCCGCGCGATCGTCTCGTCGAACAGGCGCGACCAGGCGCTGCTGCCGACCACCGACTGGTCGTGCTGGTACTTCTCCAGCTCGTCGGAAAGCTGGTGCGGCCGGAACAGGCGCGCGTCGCGCAGCCACGGCGCGTACTTCGCAAGCTCCGGCGCCTTCAGCTTCTCAGCGAGGTCGGCATCCTCGATCCTGTTGATCTCCAGCCGGAAGAACAGGAGCTTCGACCCGATCTCGTTCAGCTTCTCGGAGATGTCCTGGGCGAAGCGATTGCGCTCCGGATCGGACTGGTCCTGCGCCGAATAGAGCTGGGCATAGGAACCGATACGGCCCAGCAGGTCGCTCATCGCCTCGAGGCGCACGATGGCCCCGCCCAGCGCCTTGCCGTCGAGACCGACGATCTTTCCCTCGTAATCCTTCGCGAAGGCATCGGCCTCCGCCGCCGCGCGCTTCAGGTCGGCGCCGAGGTCCGTCCCGGTCGGGCTGGAATAGAGATCGGCCAGGTTCCAGGTCGGCAGGTCGCCCAACACAACGTTCATTCACCACTCCTTGCGTCCCCCCGGATATGGGGCGCGACCCGCGTCGTGACTAGAGGGAGAGCCGGATCGCGGCCACCCGATCTAGCACGCTTCCCGGTTCGATGAAGACCGGCTCGAAGCCGTGCCCACGATAGGTACGCTCATGCACCGCCTCGAAGCGCCGCGCCTCCTCCAGCCCGATCCGCCGCGCCGCCGTGGGCTCGACGAATCCCATCAGCCGCACGAAGAAGACGCGCTGCCCGTAGAAGCGCTCGCGCTTCAGCTCGTCGATTTCCATACGCAGCAGGTCCGACGGCGGATGCCCGAGGAAGGTCGCCAGCGCCTCGGTGCAAAAGGCGGACCGATCATGGAACTGGACGTCGCCCGAGGCGGCGAGCCGCCTCTGCCGCTGCAGTGCCACGATCCGGTCGATGAACGCGGGATCGGTCCACGGCTCGGCGACGCCCTTGGCCTGTTCGAGCGCGATCACGTCGGTCGCCGCCTCCTCGACCACGCCGAACCCGTCGATCTCGAGCTGCCGCAGGACGGCCGTCTTCCCCGCTCCCGGCGCGCCGGTGAGGATGAAACGGTGCATCAGAGCCGATTGTAGACCTTGAACCACTCGACGAAGAGTGGAATGCCCCGGTCGACGGTCACCTGGGGCGACCAGCCGAGATCGCGCACCGTGCGCTCGATATCGGCCGCGGTTTCCTGCATGTCGCCGGGCTCGCCGGGCTTCAGCTCGATGACGGCTTTCCGGCCCAGCGCCTTCTCGAACAGCGCGATGACGTGCAGGATCTCCTCGCTGCGCGAGGCGCCGAGATTGTAGAGCCGATGGCCGGCGGCTGCGGGCGGCCTGTCGAGCGCCGCCAAAGTGCCCGAGACAATGTCGTCGATGTAGCTGAAGTCCCGCCTCACCTTGCCGTGGTGATAGAGGTCGATCGTGCGGCCTTCGTGGATCGCCCGGGCAAAGATGTAGGGCGACATGTCCGGCCGGCCCCACGGACCGTAGACCGTGAAATAGCGCAGGCCGGTCGCCTTCAGGCCGTACTGGTGGACATAGGTCTCGGTCATCAGCTCGTCGGCCCGCTTGGTCGCGGCATAGAGCGACACCGGGCGGTCCACGGGATCGTCCACGGCGAAGGGGATCTTGCGGTTGCCGCCATAGACCGACGACGACGAGGCGTAGACCAATTGCCTGAGACCGGTCCCCAGCCGGCGCGCCAGTTCGAGCAGGACGACCTGCCCCATCAGGTTGGTCTGCACGTAGATATAGGGATCGACCTTGGAATGGCGGATGCCCGGCTGGGCGGCCAGGTGGACGATCCGGTCGATGTCGCCGTGGCGGTCGGACAGGCCCTGCATCGCCTCGCGATCCGAGACGTCGGCCTCGAGGAAGGTGAAGCCCGGCATCTCGCGGAGCGGCTTCAGCCGGGCGAACTTGAGGACGGGATCGTAGTAGTCGCTGAAATTGTCGACGCCGATCACGGTCTCCCCCCGCGCGAGCAGGGCGCGGGCGACATGGGAGCCGATGAAGCCGGCAACGCCGGTGACCAGGACGGAAGTCATGCGGGCGGACGCTTACAACATTTCACCCAAGGGAGACACCGTGAAACGGCGACGCCACTTTGGCGGGCATGGGCGGACGTAAAACGTCGTTTTTCGATTGTCGCGCCGTTCCGCATTGCCTGCAGCGTGCAAAGGTCGCTACCGTCCCCATATTGAAATGTCAGGGAGGTTGCCATGCCCCTCGCGGTGACCCTGGACGACAAGTACGTACTGGAACGTGGACGCGTTTACCTGACCGGGACGCAGGCGCTGGTGCGCCTCCCCATGATGCAGCGCCAGCGCGACCTCGCGGCCGGCCTGAACACCGGCGGCTACATCTCCGGCTATCGCGGCTCGCCGCTGGGCGGCTTCGACCAGGCACTGTGGCAGGCCAAGAAATTCATCAAGAAGAGCCACATCGAGTTCCAGCCGGGCACCAACGAGGACCTGGCCGCGACCGCCCTGTGGGGCACCCAGCAAATCCACCTCTACCCCGGCGCCCGCTACGATGGCGTGTTCGGCATGTGGTACGGCAAGGGGCCCGGCGTCGACCGCTCGGGCGACGTGTTCAAGCACGCCAACTATGCCGGCACCTCCAAGCATGGCGGCATCGTGGCCCTCGCGGGCGACGACCACATGGCGAAATCCTCGACCGTCGCCCACCAGAGCGAGCCGGCCTTCATGTCGGCCGGCATGCCGGTCATCCACCCGGCCGGCGTCCAGGAATATCTCGACTGGGGCCTGCACGCCTTCGCGATGTCGCGTTACTCGGGCCTGTGGGTCGCCTTCAAGGTCCTGAGCGAGACGGTCGACAGCTCCGCCTCCGTCTACATCGATCCGCACCGGGTCGAGATCCACACCCCCACCGATTTCGTCCTGCCGCCCGACGGCGTGCACATCCGCTGGCCCGACGACTGGCTGGGCCAGGAGCGCCGCGTCGTCACGGTGAAGCAGCCCGCGGCGCTGGCCTACTGGCGCGCCAACAAGCTCGACAAATTGATGCTCGGGCGCCCCGACGCCCGCTTCGGCATCGTTACCGTCGGCAAATCCTATCTCGACGTGCGCCAGGCGCTGGACGAGCTGGGCGTCGGCGACGAGGAGGCCGAGCGCCTCGGCCTCGCCATCTACAAGGTCGGCATGGTCTGGCCGCTGGAGACCGAGGGCGCCACCGCCTTCGCCGCCGGCAAGCGCGAGATTCTCGTGATCGAGGAGAAGCGCAACCTGATCGAGCAGCAGCTCAAGGACGCGCTGTTCAACGCCCCGGCCGATCGCCGCCCGGTCGTGGTCGGCAAGACCGACGAGCGCGGCCAGAAGCTGCTCAAGACCGACGGCGAGCTGACACCCTTCGAGATCGCTTCGGCGATCGTCGCCCGCTTCGGCCTCGAGTCCTTCAGCAGCCGTACCAAGGAGCGCTTCGAGGCGCTGAAGCGCCGCGCCGGCCGCCAGGTCCGCAACGAAGCCGGCCTCGCCCGCGTCCCCTATTTCTGCTCCGGCTGCCCGCACAACAGCTCGACCAAGGTGCCCGACGGCTCGATGGCGATGGCCGGCATCGGCTGCCATACGCTGGCCATCGGCATGGAGCGCAACACCAAGACCTTCACCCACATGGGCGCCGAGGGCGCGCCCTGGGTCGGCGCCAGCCACTTCACCGACATGCCGCACGTCTTCCAGAACCTGGGTGACGGCACCTACTTCCATTCGGGCTATCTCGCGATCCGTCACGCGATCGCGACCAACACCACCATCACCTACAAGATCCTCTACAACGATGCCGTCGCGATGACCGGCGGCCAGCCGCACGACGGCAACGTCCATCCCTGGACGATCAGCCAGCAGGTCCATGCCGAGGGTGTGCGCCGCATCGCGCTGGTGAGCGATGAGCCGGACAAATATCCGGTCGGCACGCCCTGGGCGCCGGGCGTCACCTTCCATCACCGCGACCAGCTCGACGAGGTCCAGCGCGAGCTGCGCGAGGTCAAGGGCGTCTCGGTCCTGATCTACGACCAGACCTGCGCCGCCGAGAAGCGCCGCCGCCGCAAGCGCGGCACCTT
>LSKJ01000516.1 GCA_001557035.1 Rhodospirillaceae bacterium CCH5-H10
GTATGGATCTTGTGGGGAACAGCGGCGATCAGGTGCAGCAGGAACTCTCTCGAGAAGGCCGTGGTGGCCTTCTCATGCAGCTCGATGAAGGCGAACTTTAATGCCCGGTCGATGCCCACGAAGAGGTAGAGCCGCCCCTCCTGGGCCGAACTTCGGCGATATCGATATGGAAGTAGCCGATGGGATAGGCCTTGAACTTGTGCTTCTTGACGCTCCCGTCTTCGACGTCCGGAAGCCGCGAGATGCCATGGCGCTGGAGACAGCGGCGCAAGGGCGAACGGCTCAGGTGCGGTATCGTGGCCTGAAAGGTGTACAGGCAGTCGTCGAGTGGCAGAGGAGCGTGTGCTTGCGGAAGGCGACGATGATCGCCTC
>LSKJ01000517.1 GCA_001557035.1 Rhodospirillaceae bacterium CCH5-H10
AACGGGGGAGGTGGCCCGAAGGGCCGGAGGGGGAGAGCCTCAGACCGGGTCTTCGTGGCAGAATGTGATCATGCGCTTCGTTCGTAGCCTTCCCCCTCCGCCCCCTCCGGGGGCACCTCCCCCGTTTGGCGGGGGAGGAAGATGAAGCGGCGTGTTCTCTTCGTCGGCGGCGCCAGCATGGCATTGACCGGCTGCTTCGACCGGCCGTGTCATGAGCGCAACCCGGCGCAGAAGGCGTTTCTCGACGGGCTGCAGGAGCTGGCCAAGCCCGCCCTCGCCTCCAACAATCCGCTGCGGGTCGAGGAAGCCGCGCGCCAGAGCATCGCACTGGCGGGCAGGGTCGGCGCCTTCGAGGATTGGTGCGGCACGCTGACCAAAATCGAGGGCAACGCGCAGACGGTGGCGGTTACGATCGACGTCGGACGCCAGGTTTCGCTCTACGCGTTCAACGACTGGGCACTCGCCTTCGCAGGCACGGTGACCGACTTTTTCTCCACACGATCCCGTGCAGCGCCGCCGCCGGGCCTTTCCGAAGGGGCGGTCGCGGCGCTAAAAACCCTGCGGCTTGGCGAACGCGTGACGCTCTCCGGGCGGATGGGCGAGATCGCGGGCTCCGGCGTGCTCGATCTCTCCCGCCTGTTCGGCAAGAGCGCCGCGGAGCATCGCCAGTTCCTGCAGACGCCACGCTTCGTGGCGCGCATCGAGGCCCTCCAGGCCTCGAAGAAGTAGAAAGGATTCCGAGGTGCCGTCTTTCACGTACGACTTTCCCTATTCGACCAAGAAGCTGCCGGTCTTCGCCGAGAACGTCGTCTCCACGTCCCAGCACCTCGCCTCCACCGCCGGCCTTCGCATGCTGGCCAAGGGCGGTAACGCGGTCGACGCAGCGATCGCGAGCGCGGCCGCCATCACCGTGGTCGAGCCCACGATGAACGGCATCGGCGCCGACGCCTTCTGCATCCTGTGGGACGGCAAGCAGCTCGTGGGCCTGAACGCGCACGGCCATTCGCCGGCGCTGATGACGCCCGACCAGTATGCCGGCCTCGACAAGATGCCCCATGTCGGCTGGGGCAGCGTGACCACGCCGGGCGCCGTGTCGCTCTGGATGGAGTTGCACAAGCGCTACGGAAAGCTTCCCTTCGCCGACCTGTTCGAGCCGGCGATCAAGTACGCCCATGACGGCTTCCGCGTCTCCTACATGGTGGCCCACCAGTGGCACCGGGCGATCGACCGACTGAAGGGCCAGGAAAGCTGGGTGAAGGCATTCCTGCCGAACGGACGCGCGCCGCAACCCGGCGAGCTGTGGAAGTTCCCCGACCAAGCCAGGACGTTGACCAAGATCGCCGAGAGCAAGGGCGAGGCGTTCTATCGGGGTGAGCTCGCCGAGGCGATGGACAAGTACGCCCGCGAGACCGGCGGCGCGCTACGCAAGGAAGATCTCGCGGCCCACAAGCCGGACTGGGTCGATCCGATCGGGCTGGCCTATCGCGGTACGACGCTGCACGAGATCCCGCCGTCGGGCCAGGGCATCGCGGCCTGCATGGCGCTGGGCATCCTGGAGAACTTCGAGCTGGCCGGACTGGACTGTGACGGCCCCGAGGTCGCGCATCTGCGCATCGAGGCGATGAAGCTCGCCTTCGCCGACATCTATCGCTACGTCGCCGATCCGCGCTTCATGGAAGTGACGCCGGCGCAGATGCTGGACAAGGCCTATCTCAAGAGCCGCGCCAAGCTGATCGACCCGAAGAAAGCCAAGGATTTCGGCCCGGGCACGCCCAAGGACGGCGGCACGATCTATCTCGGCACGGCCGATGCCTCGGGCATGATGGTGTCGCTGATCCAGTCCAACTACACCGGCTTCGGCTCGGGCGTCGTGGTGCCGGGCACCGGCATCGCGTTGCAGAACCGCGCCACCGGCTTCGTCACGACCAAGGGGCATCCCAACGAGGTCGGCCCCAACAAGCGGCCCTTCCACACGATCATCCCGGCCTTCATCACCAAGGATGGCCGCCCCGTCGCGACCTTCGGCCTGATGGGCGGCGCCATGCAGCCCCAGGGCCACATGCAGGTCTTCTCCCGCATCGTCGACTACGGCCAGAACCCGCAGGCCGCGATCGACGCCCCGCGCTGGCGCGTGCACGAGACCGACGGGACTGTCTGGACGGAAGAGCACATGCCGCAGGGCACGCTGGACGGGCTGGAGAGCCGCGGCCATCGCCTGACGCGGACCAAGATGCCCAGCTTCGACTTCGGATCGAGCCAGATCATCTGGCGCTTCCCGGAAGGCGGCGCCTATCTCGGCGCCTCCGAAAGCCGCCGCGACGGCGCAGCGGTCGGGTTCTAACGGTTCAAACTCTTCCCCTCTGCGGGCTCCGCAAAGGGGAAGTGCCCTCGTCTTACGAGGGCGATGGGGTCGGTCATGACCCCTCCGCCCCTGCGGGGCACCTCCCCATCTTGTTTGGGCCAGGGAGATGGTGAACACCTGTTCGGGGACATGGTGAACGGTTTTC
>LSKJ01000052.1 GCA_001557035.1 Rhodospirillaceae bacterium CCH5-H10
CGATAGAACGGGTTGCCGATGTTGGTGAGGTCGCCGACCGCCTTCCAGATCTTCAATATCTCGTATTCGGGCAGGCTCGAGAAATCGAACTCCTTCCGGGCGCCATCGACCTTGGCGTGAGGGCGGCCAGGGGTGGCTGCAGACTGGCCCAATGCCTGCCGCACGCGATCGACGGTTTCCTGTGCTTCGTTCGATCGCGGCGGGGTCATGAGGAACCGTCTATCTGCTTGACCCTCTGCAGAACGGCCGTGACGGCCGCCTGCTGCTCGGAGGGAGACGCCGCCTCGGCTTCCTCGGCAAGATGGCTGGCGGACAACGCCGCAATCGGACCTGGCACGGCATCGCGCGCTGTTTCGCCCGTCACGAGCGGTGTGACGCGGCGTGCGACGTCGGCCGGCGTGATTCCGCTCGCGAGCGACATCATCGGCAACTCGATCTGCAGGGATGCTTCGACGGTCGTGCGGAGCTCCAGCATCATGAGCGAGTCCATGCCGATGTCGGCGAGGGGCCGGTGGCGATCGATCTCCTTGGGCGGGAGGCGAAGCACGCGCGCGATCTCTTCGACGACGATGTCGAGCAGCGCGGCCGTCGCTTCCTCCGCCGGCATCGCGCGCAACCGTTCGAGGGTGACGGCGGCCTGGCCGGACTGCCGGGAGGCGCTTCCGGTATCGATTGCGTTGAACGTCGGGGCACGCACGGCTGCCAGTTCACGCTTGGCCATGGCCCAGTCGACGCGAGCGATCGCGCAAGCATCGGTGATCTGGCGTCCCTGCGCGTCAAACGCCCAATCGAGCCCGTTGAGCGCCGTGCGGGCCGGCATGAGGGTAGAGGCGAAGCGCCGCTTCAGGCTGGCGTTGGCCTCGATGTGCCGGGCGAGATAGCCGGCATCCTCGATCGCGCCCCAGGCAACGGCAAGCGCGGGCAGCCCGCGGGCGCGAAGGCGGCGCGCAACGCCCTCCACATAGGCATTGCCGGCGACGTAGTTGAACTGTCCTGGATTGCCGAACAGCGTGGTGGCGGAGGAGAAAAGCAGCAGGTAGTCGAGCTTGAGACCGCTCGCCAGACGCTCCAGGTTCAGCGCGCCGCTCGCCTTTGGACGCAGAACGGTTTCGATCGACTCCCGGTCGGTGCCCTGGATCAGGCGGTCGTCGAGCACCATGGCGGCATGGACGATTCCCTTTACGGGGCGCCCGCGACCGAGCTGATCGACGAAACGCTTGAGGGCGGCGGCATCGGTAACGTCGACCGCCGTGACCTCGACCGTCACGCCCTTGCCGCGCAGCGCCTCGACCTGTTCGGCAACGGCGTCGGAGAGATGTCCGGAGCGGCTGACCAGCGCGAGGTGACGGGCATTGCGATCCGCCAGCCATTCCGCGGTGGCCAGACCGAAGCCGCTGGTGCCGCCGACCACGACATGCCAGCCCTCCGCGTCCACCGGGAAGGTGTCGACCGGAACTTCGGCGCCACTGGCCTGGCGTGAAGGCGATACGATGATCTTCCCGATATGGCCGGCGCGCTGCATCAACCGGAAGGCGTCGGCGATATGCGCTCCGTCGAAGACGCGATGCGGCAGCGGAGAGAAGTCCCCCTGCTCGAACAGCGCGACGACGTCGGCGAACAGCTCCTGCGAGAGGTCCTTGTGAGCGCCGATGAGCTGGTCGACGTCGACACCGAAGTAGCTCAGGTTGCGGCGGAGTGGCCGCAGGCCGAGATGGGTATTGGCGTAGAAGTCGCGCTTGCCCAGCTCGATGAACCGTCCGAACGGCTTCAGGCAGTCCATCGAACGGATCATCGCCTCGCCCGCCAGCGAGTTCAGCACGACGTCGACACCCTTTCGGCCGGTGAAGCCCATGACTTCTTCGGCGAACGCCAGCGTGCGCGAGTTGCAGACGAAGTCCGCGCCGAGATTGCGGAGAAGCGCGCGCTTCTCGCCGGTGCCGGCCGTCGCAATGATGGTCGCGCCGCGACGCTTGGCGACCTGCAGGGCGGCGAGACCGACCGCGCCGGCGCCGCCATGGATCAGCACGGTCTCGCCGGCTTCCAGACGGGCGAGATGCACGAGCGAATAGTAGGCCGTCAGGAACGCGACGGGCAGGGTCGTGGCGTCCTCGAGGGAGAGCTGGCCGGGCAGCTTGCTCACCGCGAAGGTGCGCGCGATGACGTGGCTGGCAAAGGCGCCCGGCACGAAGGCCAGCACCCGGTCGCCCACTGCGAAGTCCTTCACGTCGGGACCGATGGTCACCACCGTGCCGGCACACTCCATGCCGAGGCCGGGACCGGCGTAGCCGTCTTCCAGCGCTTCTTCCGGAAGCAGACGCAGGTTCCACATCACGTCACGGAAGTTGAGACCCGTCGTCGCGACCTCGATTTCGACCTCGTCGGCCGCGGGCGTCTTGCGCGGCTCAGGCACCCAGCCCAGCACGCCACGGCCGGCGCCCTGGCGGGGCGCGAGGCGCAGGGCGACATTGTCGGGGAGCGGCTCGGCCGGGCGGGGAGGCGTGGCGCCGCGCTCGACCCGGAAGACGATCCTGCGCTCGCCGGCAAAGAACACCTCACGTTCTTCACCGGGGGCAAGCATTTCGTCGGCTGCCTGCTCGACGACGCGCCGCCGCGACTCGCCCGAGAGTCCGAGGCAACGGATATGCAGGCCCGGATACTCGTTGCGGGCGACTCGGGTCGCGGCAATGACGGCGCACCAGAGCGGCTGTTCGAGGGGTACCGACTCGTCTGTGCCAAAATCGACGACGATCCAGAGCCGGGCAGGGGCATCCGCCAGGCGCCGGCACAGTTCCGCGATATCGTCGAGATGACCGCCGAGGGCCGCGACGGGGTCATCGCTGGCGTCCGCTGCCGGGATCGCCAGGACGAAGTCGGTGGGAGCCGGCTGATCGGGCCTCGGGGTATTGCCCGGGCCGGTCGCAACACGGAGGTCGGCCGCGGCCTCGCCTTGCCAGGCGAACACGGCCGGTTCGGAGGATGATGGAAGATTGCGGTCGGCGCTGCCATCCGAGCGGCCGCGAACGATCACGCCGATGCGGGCCTCGCCCTGAACGGGCGACACCGAGACTCCGTTGAAGCCGGCGGTCTCGAGTTCGTCGATCCACTCCTGATCGGTCAGGAGGGCACCGACCGGAAACTCGGTGTTGGCCGAGCGGGTCCACCAGCGGCGGCGGCTTCCGCGAACGATGTCCCAGAAGATGCCGGGCGCGAGTTCGCCGGCGATGAGCGGCGCCTGCGGTCGCAACAGCCGAGTGACGACCGTCAGGCCGTCGTCGCGCGTGGCGGCGATCTCGCTCAGGGCGTCGATCGCGAAGGCCAGATCCAGCGAGGCCGGCGCGAGTGTTTCGAGCTGCGACCACGTCATGCAGCGCACGAGCGGCGCCTCGTCGCCGATGCTGGCCTTTGCCTGCTCGAGGCGATCGTCGTCGAGGTCCGTCAGGATGATCTCGACGTTCGGAAGGCGTGCGCTGAGATCGACCGCCGTGGAAGAATGGTCGGCACCCACCATCAACAACCGCAACAGACGGGTGCCGTCATGGCCCGACACGGCAGCGATCACGTCTGCCGTGACGGCATCGCGAAGCCAGCCGATCTGGTTCGACGCGACACCCAGATTGCGCCAATGGGGCGAGGCGAGTTCGCTGACCGCGCTCGGATCGCCCTTGCTGAGGCGACCGATGATGCTCTCGAGCCGCGAGACACTGGCGGCTTCGGCGGCCATGGTCGGATGACGCAACAGGAGCGTGCTCGCAATGGAGGCGATCTCGGGAAGGTCGCAGACGGGCGAGAGCGTGCGAACGCCATCGCGTTCGACGGCCAGGTTCTTGGCTTCGAGATGCCAGAGCAGAGCCGACCTCAGGTAGCTCGACCAGGGAGAGTCGTCGTCGGAAGCCAGCTCGTTCCCGTGGTCGGACGAGTTGTCCCCCGCGAGGGCGGACCAGCTTGCCCGCAAGGTTCCGGCCTCCAGCAGAAGAAGGGCTTCCGAGAGAGCGGCGGCCGTGCCGGCGGGACGCTTTAGATCCACTTTGCCGGGGGAAAGGGTCGACGGCAGGCCCGGACGGTCGAGATTCCACGCCGTGGTACGGTAGCTGAGTGACTTCGGGTCGACGGCCAGTTCCGCCGGCGCTTCAACCAGCCGGACGTTCTGCGCTGACACGACGATCTTGCCGTGCTCGTCCCAGAGATCGATGTCGACCACCATGGAACTGAGCGACTGCCGCAGCGTCCGGGCAGTCACGCGCGTGGCGATGGTGCCGGTTTCGAATACGCGGACGCTTCCGAATCGGACAGGCAGCATGCGCTTCATCGGCATGTCCGCGACGCCGGCTTCCTCGGAGGCGAACAGCGCGTGGAACGCGGCGTCGAGGGCCGTTATGTCGATGATCCTCGTGCCGCTCACGAGCTCTTCAGGGCGGTCGAGGGTGGCGATTGCCAATTTCGGTTCCGGAAAGACCACCTGACGGGTCCGCTGGAACGTGGGGCCGTAGTCGAAGCCGAGATCGTGCGCCCAGGCATAGACGCTGTTCCTGGGGACGACGATCGCGTGATCCGGCGCTTCCGGAACGACCGTCGCCTTGCCCGCGATCGGGGAGCGCCCGACGATCCCGCGCGCGTTCAGCGTCCAGCCTGCGCCAGCGCTGCGCTGCCGCGAGAGCAGTTCGACGATCCCCGTCTCATGCGCAAAGCGCACGGATGTTTCGAAGGATGTCTTGCCGTCGAAAACGAGGGGGCGGAGGATGTCGAGGTCGCGGAGTTCCAGGGCTCCATCCGGATGGATCTGCCGCGCCGCGGCCAGCATCGTCTCGACGTAGGCCGTAGCCGGCAGCACCGGCACATCCCCGACCTTGTGATCGGATATCCAGGGGAACAGCGCTGGATCGATCGTCGAGAACCACTCGGCGCCGTCCAGCCGTGGACGTGCACCCAGGAGAGGATGGGAGTGCGCCTCCGCCAGGAGGGGAGTGCTGGCCTCTTCGGTGGAATGAATCTTGAAGTGCGTATGCTGCCAGGGATAGAGCGGCAGGGTGACGGCCGTGGCCGGCGCGGGGCCGAAGAAGCGCTGCATCTCGACCTTGCCGCCGGCCAGCGCGATCTTAGAGGCCGCGCGCTCGATCGGGTCGAACGCCTGCTGACCGTCGGTTTCGCTCATCGTCTCGACGACGACGCCGCGCGTGCCGGCCTCGCGCAACACGTCGCGCACGTAGCTGGTCAGGATGGGACGCGGGCCGACTTCCACGAAGACGCGCATCCCGTCGTTGAGCAGCACGTTCAAGGCGGGCTCGAACTGCACAGGCTCGCGGACGTTGCGCCACCAGTGCTCGGCGCCGAGCATCTCGGGAGTGGCCGTGGCGCCTGTAACCGACGAAACGAAGCGCTTATGGACCGGCAGCGGTCGCAGCCCCTCGAGTTCGCGGAGCAGAGGTGCGCGGACGGGATCGATCAGGGCGCTGTGGAAAGGATAGTCCAGATCGAGGCGCCGGGCGCTGATGCGCATGTCCGCCGCCGCCTGCAGCACGCGATCGATGTCGGCAATGGTTCCCGACACCGTGACGCTTCGCCAGCTGTTGATCGCCGCGATCTCGACGCCGGGCGCGCCCGCGGTCTTGAGGAAGCGACGGGCTTCGCGGTCGCTCAGCATCAGGGCCGCCATGCCGCCGCTGCCACGCACGCCTTCCTGATGGCGGCTGCGGGCGACGACGACGTCGATGGCCTGGTCCAGGCTCAGGGCACCGGCGCACCACGCCGCAGCAATCTCGCCGACGCTATGTCCGAGGGTGGCGGTGGCGACGATACCGCGTTCTTCGAGAGCGCGAACGGCGGCAACCTGCAGGGCAAGCAGCAGGGGTTGAGAATAGGTTGCCCGCCGAAGGCGCGGAGCGAGGTCGTCGGCGAACAGCGTATCGACGATCGACCACTTCTGGACCTTGGAGAATCGACCGTCGATGTCCCGGAGGGCGTTCTGGAAGACGGGGTTGGTTTGCCAGGCGTCGCGCCCCATGCCGGCCCACTGCGAACCGTTGCCGGAAAACAGGAAGGTGAGGGGCTGGTCGCTACCCAGTGCCTGCCCGGTGAGGACCGAGTCCGAGGGTTCGCCCTTGGCGAAGGAAGCGAGGTGGTGACGGATTTCGTCGGTCGTCCTGCCGCGTGCGATGAGGCGATGCGGCAGTGCATCGCGAAGGTAGGCGCTGGCCGAGATAAAGGGAGCAGCATCGCGCTCGGCGGCCGGCCACTTCTCGACATAGTCGGCGGCGAGCGCCTTCAGGGCCTCGCCGCTGTGGGCCGTCAATAGCAGGGGCGGCGGCGTGGCGGTGTTGCTGACCTGGACGAGATGGGCGACCGTCCGGTCGCTCCGCAGGATGACGTGCGAATTGGTGCCGCCAAATCCGAAGGAATTGACACCGACCAGTTCCGGCCCGCGCTGCTCGGGCAGGCGACGGTTCTGGCCGATGACCTGCAGGTTGAGCTCGTCGAACGGGATATCGGGATTCGGCGCACGCTGGTGCAGGGTCGCCGGAACCATGCCCCGGTCGAGTGCGATGACGGACTTCAGCAGGCCCGCCAGCCCCGAAACCGGTTCGAGATGGCCGACATTGGATTTGACCGAGCCGATGGGGAGAGGTTGCGTCCGCTTCTGGCCGAGGCCCTTGCCCAGGGCATCGGCCTCGATCGGATCGCCGACCCGGGTGCCGGTGCCGTGTGCCTCGACGAAGCTGAGATCTGCGGGATCGACGCCGAAGTCGCCATAGACCTGGTCGAGCAGCCGTCGCTGCGACTCGGCAGAGGGCAGGGACATGCCGGTGGTGCGGCCATCCTGGTTCACCCCTGAACCCACGATCACGGCATGGACCCGGCTGCGGGCCTTCAGTGCCGAGGACATCGAACGGAGCACGACGACGATCGCGCCCTCGGCGCGAACGTATCCATCGGCCGAAGCGTCGAACGGACGGCAAAGCCCGGTCGGCGAGAGCATCGAGGCCCGCGAGAAGCCGACGTAGGAAAACGGCGAGAGCAGCAGATTGACGCCGCCCACGATGGCGGTGTCGATCGATCCGTTGCGGATCGCCTCAGCGGCCATGTCGAGAGCGACCATCGACGAGGAACAGGCCGTGTCGATTGCCAGGCTCGGTCCGCGCAGATCGAAAGTATAGGAGATGCGGTTGGCCATGATGCTGAGCGAGTTGCCCGTCATCATGTGCATGCCGGCGGCCGACGGATCGGCGAAGAAGTGCGCGGCGTGATCGACCGAAGATGCGCCGACATAGACGCCGATCGGACGGCCGGCCAGCGTCGAGTGGCGAATGCCGGCATGGGCGATGGCGTCGTGCGCGACTTCGAGCAGGTGACGGTGCTGCGGGTCGACCTGCTCCGCTTCGCGCGGACTCATCCCGAAGGCTGTTGCGTCGAAACCCCAGACATCGTCAATGACGCCGGCGGCGAAAGAGTAGCTGCGACCTATCTGGTCGGGAGATGGATGATAGAAGGCCTGCGAGGGAAAGCGATCGGGCGTGATATGGCTGACGCTGCAGCGGTTGGTGCGCAGCAATTTCCAGAACTCATCGCTGTTGCGCGCGCCGGGCATACGGCAGGCATAACCGACGATGGCAACTTCATCCCGGCGTGTCATTTTGCGGCCTGCTTGCCGGCGTATCCCGCCGTTGTCTTCGACCGTCCGCAAATCATTGATAAATCCCCAGTCCCCACGGTGATGCCTTATCCATTTTCATGTGCAACATCAAACCACCAAGCCGCGATTAAGCAGTGATTGTGTTGTTCTTGCGTCAACCATGCCGTTCAGGATCGGCATCCATTCGGACGTTCGTTAAGCTTGCTATAATGAATACGAATCTCAGCACTACTGAATGGCCGCATTTGGGGAGCGACACAAAGGTGAGAAACGCGTCAGCTTCGAGAGCGGTTCCGGCAGGCAATTGTGATTGAGCGCCGCGCCACTTTCAGAGTGGATGATGTTCGCACAGATAAAATTGCAGATAAAGTGCAATTAATGATGCGTCTGCCGGATGACATGCCGGCAGGTTGCTGGCTGCGTCTCCGTTATCGAATGGCGCTGTGCCGGTCGGCCGCGCGGCCGGTCATTCGCTTCGACGTCGGCAGCGAAGAGATGCAATCCGCCATGGGGGCTGCGCTGTTCGGAACCGGTGAATGGGTGGGGCCGGTCCCTGCTCAGGCCCGTCACCTCCGGATCGTGTTGCCGACCGGATTGCCGACCACCGGATTCTCGTTGACCTCCTGTGACGCCCTGTCGTTTCGCGAAGTTCTGACCCTTGCCGGCAGGCGGAGGCTCTGGAGGGCTGTTGCGGCGGGAGGATTGAAACTGCTGGGCCGCAAGTCGGATGCGATCAGCCTGCTGGAAGAAGTTCTGAACGCGACGCCGCTGTCGCGGTACCACGAGTGGCGCACCGGCAGCGAGCGGGACCTCGACCTGAGCGGAGTGGATGCCGGTGATGCGAACGGGGAGGCGGCCCCGCATCTCCGCGCCGTCGTCCATGTGCCCGACGGAGACGGTCGAAAACGACTGTCCGCGACATTGGCGTCACTCCAGCGTCAATCCTACCGGAACTGGTCGCTCATCCTCGTCGGCGAGGCGATGGCGCCGGCCGGCGAGCGTCCAGGGGTGTGCATCGGGGCAGCCGAGGGTGCCGAACGACTCTGGGATCGACTCGAAGCGACCGACATCGTCATGCCGATCCTTGCCGGCGACACCGTTCCCGAGCACGCGATGGCGGCCCTTGCCCGGTTCGCCGCGTCGTGTCCCGACACGTCCCTTCTCTATGCGGATGAAGATTCGATCGGCCCCGGAGGGCGGTACATCGCGCCGGAACTGAAGCCGGACTGGAGCCCGATTCTCCACAGCGCCCGGGCCTATGTCGGGCGGGCCGTTTACTTCCGGCGCCGCATCCTCGACGGGCAGGGCAGCATCTCGTCGGCGGATTTCATGCAACCCTCGACATGGGACGGGCTTTTCTCGCGGGCACGAGGCCCCGTAGGCCATCTTCGGCGGGTCTTGCTGACGAAGGCCGGTGAGGCACGAGGGGGCGCGAGCAGAGTTGCGATCTCGTCCCGCGTCCCGGAGGAAGGTCTGCAAGCCACCGCCACGCTCATCATTCCGACGCGCGATCGTGCCGACCTTCTCGCGGTATGTCTTGCCAGTCTGGAGAAAACCTCGCCCCGCAACTTCGAACTGCTGATCGTCGACAATGGCAGCGAGCAGCCTGCTGCGCTCGAGTTGCTCGACCGGGCCCGGAAAAAGCCTGGTGTCCGCGTCGTCAGTGCGCCGGGGCCCTTCAATTTCGCATCTCTGTGCAATCGGGGAGCCGCGCTTGCGCAGGAGCGTGTCCTCGTCTTTCTCAACAACGATACCGAGACGATCCGCCCGGACTGGCTCTCCCGTCTCGTCGCGTGGGCGGTTCAGCCCGACGTCGGCGCGGTGGGGCCGAAACTATTGTACGGCTCCGGGCGCGTTCAACATGCGGGGCTCGTCCTCGGTCTGGGGGGATATGCGGCGCATATCGACGCCGGCGCCGGCCCCACCGACGAAGGCTATCTCGGACGCCTCTCGGTTCCGCACGAAGTCTCCGCGGTCACCGGTGCATGCCTCGTCGTCGAAAAGTGCAAGTTCGATGCGGTGGGCGGCTTCGATGAAAACAAGTATCCGATCGAGCTTGGAGACGTGGACCTCTGCCTTCGTCTGGCACAGCGCGGATGGAAGAGCGTGTTCACTCCAGAGTCGGTTCTGATACACCGCGAATCCGCATCGCGCGGCAAAGCGGGAAATGCGAGACGCTACGCGTGGGAAAGGCGGAATTTCATGTCCGATTGGAGGGATCTCATGGCCGACGATCCTTATTTCCATCCGGCGCTGTCGCTCGCAGCGCTGCGGACCAGTCTCGATCGCTAGAACGGTGCGCATCCGCTCACCCTCGCGATATGCGCCTCGGGCCGGGCAATCCCACCGGCTGCGACGCCAACTGAGGGAATTCCTTGCCGTGGCCGTCGCGTGGGTCGGCGCGGTTCTCATCGAAGGGATGGTTCTCGGGAAGATGCTCGGCGGGGTGCTGTGGCCCGCAATGGTGCATGTTCTTGCGCCGCGCCTTGCGGTTCTGGAACGCGGCTTCGACCGCGAGTTCTACCTTCGCCAGTTCAGTGACCCCCGCCAACGCCAGCGCGTCGCCCGGGCGCCGCTCCTGCACTACGCCTTGCTTGGCTGGCGGACCCTACGCGCCCCGGCGCCTGCCTTCGACCCGGCCTTCTATCAGCGGCGCAACCTCGATCGACCGTCGGGCATGGACCCGCTTTTCCATCATCTCGGAAGTACGAATCCGGGGAAATCGCCGAGGAATGAAGTCGAAGCCCGGGCCGATCGCGCGCCGTGGCGGGAAGGCGCCGGGGCGATCCTGGTGTTTCATCATGGGCGCGGCGGCGGCAGCAGCCACTTCCTCGATCTCTACGAGCGGACTCTGGAGGCGGATGGTTACAATGTCCTGCGCGCAAGAACGGTACTGCGCGCGCCAACCCTGGCCGTTGTGAACGACAGGACGTTCGATCTGGCGACCGGTCTTGCCCAACTGGTTCAGTTCGGCCGACGGGAGAGGGTCGCGAGGCTCGTCGTGAATCACATCATCGATCGACCGACGGACATGATGGGATGGGTGCTGGATCTCGCGAAGGGCCTCGGCGTTCCCTATGAGGTCATCCTCCACGATTACTTCATGGTGTGTCCGCGGGTCGATCTCATCACGGGACACGGCGCGTTCTGCGACGTCGCGCCTCCGGAAACCTGTCTTTCGTGCGTGACCGGGTACGGGGCCGAGGCGCAGGAATTCGATCCGTTGTCGTGGCGCCGCGAACATCTGGCCTTTCTGGCGGGAGCAAGCCGCGTCATCGCACCGAGCGACGACCTCGCGTCGCGGATGCAGCGCTTTCTCGCGAAGCCGATCACCGTGTGGGCGCCCGGTAGCGATGCGGGATTCCCGGCGGAACGGATACCCCGCCTCGCGCCGGAAGAGCGTCTGCGTATCGTGACCCTGGGAGCGTTGAACGTCGCGAAGGGCGTCCGCGTCGTCGCCGGGCTGGCGGAGACAGCGGAAAAGGCGTCCGCACCGTTGGACATATCGGTTCTGGGTCCCGTTTCGGAGGTTCTTCCGGCCAGTGTTGCGGTGAGCGGTCCCTACCGCTCTGAAGACCTGGAGCGACTGCTCCTGCAGGCATCGCCTCATGTCGTTCTGCTGCCGGCGATCTGGCCGGAAACCTGGTCGTTCGTTCTGACCTCCGCTTTGGAACTGGGGTTGCCGGTCGTCGTGTTCGACATCGGCGCCCCCGCGGCGCGGCTGCGGCGGCTTGGGCGCGGCCATATCCTGCAGACCGCCCTGTCGACGCAACCGGACCAACTGCTGGCCGCGCTGCTGCAGCTGCGCGAGTCGTGGATCTTCCGATGAGAGACAGGCGCTCGCCTGGGAGAATGAACGAAATCCTGCTGGAAGCGCTGGCGCGTGCAGGCCTGGCCTCCGCCACGGCGGCGATCCTGCCGGGGTGGACCGAACGCTTCTGCGAGCAGCACGGTCTTCCCCGCGGGGCGGTCGATCCCGATCATTATCGGCGCGCCTCGTCAAAGACCTTCTCATCGCCGGCGGCCGCGACACTCCATTATCTGACGATCGGCTCGTCGCAGGACTTGTCACCCCGAGCTGGCTTCTCCCCTGCTCGCTATCGACGGCTCAATCCGGATGTCGAACTCGCCGGTTACGAGCCTTTCGCTCACTGGCTCAGGTTCGGCCGGGAAGAGGGGCGGGAGGCCGAGATCCCTTCGGATCCCGCGCCCGTGGAACTCGCGCGTCTCCTCTCGCACCGTCCGCCGGACGGCAGGCACGCAAAGGTGGATGTCGTCATGCCGGTCTATGGCAGCCGCGCGCTCGCCTTGCAGGCGATCGACAGCGTGCTCGCGGCCGAGACGAGGGAGGCCTACGAACTGGTGATCGTGGACGATGCATCGCCCGATCCGGTGCTGCGCCGCGAACTGGAGGCGCTGGCCCGAGCGGGCCTGATCACCCTGCTCGTGAACGAGCGAAATCTCGGGTTCGTGGAATCCGTCAATCGCGGCTTTGCCGCCCATGCCGACCGCGATGTCGTCCTGCTCAACTCCGATACGAAGGTCTTTCGGGGCTGGCTCGACAGGTTGATGGCGGCCCTGCGGACGGAGCGGACCGCGACGGCGACGCCGCTCTCCAATGCCGCCACCATTCTCAGCTACCCGGCCACGCTGTGCGACAACCGCCTCCTGCCGGATGCGCAGGTGGAGCGATGGGATGAACTCTGCGCCGGGCTCCACGAGCCGCCCGTTGAGATTCCCACGGGGGTCGGCTTCTGCATGGCGGTCAGAAGGGCGTGCCTCGATCAGATCGGTGCTTTCGACGGCGAGCGCTTCGGCCGTGGGTATGGCGAGGAGAACGATTTCTGCCTGCGGGCGACGGCGGCGGGGTGGCGCCATGTTGCGGCGACGGGTCTTTTCGTCTGGCACCGCGGCGGGGCGTCATTCGGGAGCGAGCGCGAGGCGCTCATCGCCGCGGCCCAGGCTACCATCGAGAGGCTTCACCCGGGCTACGCCGAAACCGTGGGACAGTTCATCCGGCGGGATCCTCTTGCCGGCGTCAGGAGGGCGCTCGACGTGGCAAGGATAGGCCGCGATCCGCGCCCGAAGCGCCTCCTTCTGGGGATAAATGCAATTCCGGCCCCGGCGGACATCCTGGAAATCGTTCTGACGCCCGACCTTCCGCCTCATCGCGGCCAGTATCGCCTCGTCCCGGTCGGCGCTGGTGGCTATCCCAACCTGCCACGCCTCGGTCCAGCGTCCTCCACGCCGGAGATGTCCATTCTTCTGCGAGATCTGGGTGTCCGGGAGTGTTACGTCGGGCAGAACGCTCAGGGTAACCTCGAATGGCTGGCCCGCCTCGAACAGGCCTGCCGGCGCAGTAGCGTCGAATGGATGTCACGGGCATGAGAGCAAAGTGTTGCCTAGAGGCAACAGTCCCTGACTTTGCGGCTGCCGGGGCCCAACTGCCTCCGGGCAGGGCGCCCGGCTTGTGGTAAGGTTATTGTAATACCCTCTCGTTTTACCTTCAGTGCTGGGGAGAAATATGAAGAAAGCTGGTTTGGCTCTGCTCGGTCTGGGCATGCTGCTGCCGAATGTTGCCGGTGCGCAGGCGATCAACGCTCAGGAAGGCTTCTATATCGGTGCCGGCGGCGGTGCTGCCTGGTTCATCGGTTCGAACCCGAACACGACGACCTCGACCGGCTGGTCGGCTGGCGGCAAGGTCGGTTACGACTTCGTCGGCCCGCGCCTCGAACTCGAAGCCGGCTACGGCCAGATCCCGACCTCGGCGAACATTCCGGGCACGGCCATCAATGGCAAGGTGGGCCAGCTCACCGTGATGGCAAACCTGCTGTATGACTTCATGCCGACGTCGATCATCACGCCTTATATCGGCGCCGGTGCTGGTATCGCCTTCGTCGACAGCAACTCGTCGCTGGGCAGCACGCAGTTCGCCTACCAGGCGATGCTGGGCGTCGCCTACAACGTGAGCGAACAGCTCCGCTTCATGGTGGAAGGCCGTTACGTCGGCACGACGAATCCCAGCGTCAACACGCCGATCGGCAATGTGACGTTCCAGAACCAGAACATCCTGGCGCTGGCGGGCGTGACCTACAAGTTCAACGCGCCGCCGCCGCCGCCGCCGCCGCAGGCTGCTCCGGTTGCCCCGCCGTCGTTCATGGTGTTCTTCGACTGGGATCGCGCGAACCTGTCG
>LSKJ01000518.1 GCA_001557035.1 Rhodospirillaceae bacterium CCH5-H10
GCGACGAGCCGGCTACACCAGTTGCCGAAGCCGTCGCGATAGCGCTTGATGGTGACGGCGGGTTCGATCGTGAGCTGATCGGGCTGGATGATGTCGGGCGCGCGCGTATGATGAGCGCCCAGGATCATGATCATTGGCGTGGGTTGGGGGAAGTCGTAGACGATCTCGTAGCCAATGCGGATCTTCATCCGGCCGTCTCCTGAAGCAGAATGTATGGGCCGGAGGCCCGGTCAGGTCGTCGCGGATGCGTTCGGCGTTACGCTGACATGCACTTCCATTCCGAGCGTGTCGGACCGGGAGCCGACGAAGGTGCCGTGCAGCGGTGTCGCCTGATCGGGATCGCGCACGACCGCCACCGTAACGAGGCTGGCCTTGCCAACGTTGCCGCTGGTTGGATCGAAATCGATCCAACCGGTGCCGGGCAGGTAGACCTGCGCCCAGGCGTGGGTCGCCCCATGTGCCTCCGTCGGTGCCACATTGGGCATCGTGGCGAGGTAACCGGACGCGAAGCGGGCGGCCAGGCCCAGCGAGCGGGCGGCATCGATCATGAGCAGGGCGAAGTCGCGACAGCTGCCGTGGCCGAGTTGCAGCGTTTCGGCGGGTGCCTGGACGCCCTTGGCCTCGCGCCGGCGATAGAGAAAGCCTTCGTGGATGCCCTGGGAGAGGCGTGTCAGGAGTTCGAGGGCAGGGATCTGGCCGTCCATGGGCAGGAATCGGCGGGCCCATTGGGCGACCGCGTCATCGGTCCCGATATCGTGGCGACGGATACAATGGGCCAGGTCGCTCATCTCGTCGTCGCCGTAGTCGACCGGAAAGATGGCCGCAGCATCGTCGAGGCCCGGATGCAGGGCGTCGTCGGGTGAATGTTCGACGCTGACGATGCTCGCGAAAGTGAGCTCGGTGGCGACGCTGGCGAACTCGGCAATGGCTATGTGATTGCCGAAATCGTCCTGCTCGTAACGCAGGCTGGAGGGGGCGGGATTGATCTCGAGGCTGGCCTCGATCACGCGCTGATCGTGCGAGTCGCGGGGCCGCAGCATCATGCGGTGTTCGCCGAAGGCGACCGGGTGCCGGTATCGATAGGTCGTGACGTGCCGGATCGTCAGTGACCGCATGAGGTCTCCCTTGGCCTCATCAAGCACGTTTCGAGCCAACTCGACAGCACAAACGAAACAAGGCGGCCCGGAGGCCGCCTTGTCGGTGTTCAACAGCAGACGGTTCAGCCGAGCTGGATCCAGGTCGTCTTCATCTGCGTGAACTTGTCGAAGGCGTGCAGCGACTTGTCACGGCCGTTGCCCGACTGCTTGTAGCCGCCAAAGGGCGTGGTGATGTCGCCGCCGTCGTAGGTGTTGACCCACACCGAGCCCGCGCGCAGGGCCTTCGAGAACTTGAAGGCCTTGTTGATGTCGGCGGTGAAGATCGCCGAGGCGAGGCCGTAGATCGTGTCGTTGGCGACGGTGAGGGCCTGCTCGGCATCTTTGACCGGGATGACCGAGAGGACCGGTCCGAAGATCTCTTCCTGGGCAATCTTCATCCTGTTGTCGACATTGTCGAACACGGTCGGCTCGATGAACGAGCCGGCATTGTCGATGTGCACCTGCTTGCCGCCCATGGCGAGCTTGGCGCCTTCCTTCTGGCCGGCGTCGATGTAGCCCATGACGCGCTTGGTCTGGTTCTCGTCGACCATGGCGCCCATCTGCGTCTTGGGGTCGAGCGGGTCGCCCGGCATCATCTTCTGGCCGATCGCCATGACCTTGGCGAGGAACTCGTCCTTGATCTTGTCCTCGACGATCAGGCGCGAGCCGGCGGTGCAGACTTCGCCCTGGTTGAACCAGATGCCGAACGCCGTGCGGCGGGCGGCGACGTCGAGGTTCGGGGCGTCGGCGAGCACGATGTTCGGCGACTTGCCGCCGCACTCGAGCCAGACCTGCTTCATGTTCGATTCGCCGGAGTACTTCAGGAAGTACTTGCCGACCTCGGTCGACCCGGTGAAGGCCAGCACGTCGACGTCCATGTGACGGCCGAGCGCCTGGCCGGCGGTCTCGCCGAAGCCCGGCAGCACGTTGAACACGCCCTCGGGAATGCCGGCTTCGGCCGCCAGTTCGGCGAGACGCAGCGCGGTGAGGGGCGACTGTTCGGCGGGCTTCAGGATGACCGAGTTGCCGGCGGCCAGCGCGGGCGAGATCTTCCAGCAGGCCATCAGCAGCGGGAAGTTCCACGGCACGACGCAGGCCACGACGCCGGCGGCCTCGCGCGTGATCATGGCGATGACGTTGCCCGGGGTCGGGGCGACCTCGTCGTAGATCTTGTCGATGGCTTCGCCGAACCACTGCACGGTGTTGGCCGAGCCGGGAATGTCGACGGTCGTGGAGAAGGCGATCGGCTTGCCCATGTCGAGCGTCTCGAGCAGGGCCAGCTCCTCGCGGTTCTTCATCATGAGGTCGGCCAGCTTCAGCATGATGCGCTTGCGCTGGGCCGGCGCCATGTTGGCCCAGGTGCCCTTCTCGAAGGCGACGCGCGCGGCTTTCACGGCGGCATCGACGTCGGCCTGCTCGCAGGCGGCGACCTGGGTCAGGACCTGGCCGGTCGCGGGATTTATGCAGTCGAAGGTCTTGCCGGTCAGCGACGCCATGAACTTGCCGCCGATGAAGGCCTGGTTCCGGTAGCTGAGGCCGCCGATGCGGCCTTTCCAGTCGTCGCGCGAAAGCTGGGCGCTCATTTTCTCTCTCCTCCTCGTTGAATTGCGCGGGAGCCTATCCCACGAAAAAGCCGCCCGGAAGGGCGGCTTGTCGTCGAACCTGCAGAGCGGCAGGTCGCTATTTGATCTTCGATTCCTTGAACACGACGTGCTTGCGCGCGACCGGGTCGTACTTCTTGAGTTCGAGCTTCTCGGTCTTGGTGCGCGGGTTCTTCTTGGTCACGTAGAAGAAGCCGGTGTCGGCGCTGGAGATCATCTTGATCAGGATGGAAGTCGGCTTGGCCATGGCAATTGTCCTTAAGCCCCGGAGGGCGAATTCGCAGAGGCGGGCAAAGTAGTCAGCGGGCGTGCCGTGTCAAGCGCCGAGCCTAGGGGCGGGCGGCGGCCTGGTACGTCGCGGATTGCACGGCATGGGAATAAAGCGCCCGGTCGTGCAGCAGCCGCACCGCCAGATCGACGTCGGCCTCGGGCGCAGCGTCGCCCGGCGGGCAGATCTTGCGCAGGTCGGCGACCTCCTGCTGGGTCGGGTTGCGCAGCGCGTGCCAGCGCATCAGGGAGGCCTGGTTGGAATCGACCGCGGCGGTGCCGACCTTGGCGGCGTCGCCCACCTTGGAGGTGCAGATGTTGGGCAGGACGCCCAGCTCGTTCCAGGTGTAGCCGGACGGCGCCTGCAGGCGCGACCAGGTGAGGATCAATTCGCCTTCGTTGGCCAGGCGGACGACCGTCTGCACGGTGCCCTTGCCGTAGCTGGTGGTGCCGATGACGACCGCGCGCCCGCGATCTTGGAGGGCGGCCGCGACGATTTCCGCCGCCGACGCCGAGCCGCCGTTCATCAGGACGACGATCGGCAGCTGGCCGGCGTTGGGCCGGCTGTTGGAGCTGCGATAGGTGCGCCGGCTGTCGGGGTGACGGCCGTTGGTCGAGAAAATGGTGCCGTCGCCGATGAAGACTTCCGAGACGGACTGGGCCTGGTCCAGAAGCCCGCCACGGTTCGAGCGCATGTCGATGATCACGCCCGTCAGGTCCTTGCCGATGTCGGTCCTCGCCTTGTCGAGGGCGGCCCGCAGGTTCTCGGTCGTGGCGGTATTGAAACCCGTCAGATGGATCAGCGCCACGTCGCCGCGCCGCTCGTAGACGACCGTGGTCGGCACGATCCGGCCGCGCTTCATCGGCAGGGAAAGCTCGGCTCCCTGCGATGCGCGCAGCACGGTCATCGTGACCGGCGCGCCGACCGGGCCGCGCAGCTTGGCCACGACGTCGGAGAGCGGGCGGCCCATCATCGAGTCGCCATCGATGGATAGAATCTGATCGCCGACCAGAACGCCGGCCCTGGCGGCGGGCGAGCCTTCCTGGACCGCCCGGATCAGGATCCGCTTTTCCTCGGTCCGCTCGACGGTGATGCCGACGCCGCCCCCACCGTCGCGCTGGAAGCGATTGTCGCGCGCTTCCTCGGGATCGGCGTAGCGGCTGTTGCGGTCGAGCTGCTTGGTCGTCGCCGTCATCGCCTGGCGAATGAGTGCCTGACGGTCGGCCTGTTGCAGAGCGGGTGAAGCGTTGAGCGAGCCGGCCATGAGGTCGACCAGGGTGGTCCCCCAGGCACGGCCGTCGGTGGCGTCGGCGGGGGCGGGCCGGACGAGGACCTCCTTGCCATCGCGCTTCACGACGAGCGAACTGTCGCTGGCCTCGAGCACCAGGGAAGAATCGGTGCTGGCGAAGCCCCGGTAGGCCTCGACCGAAAGATTGCGGAAATTGGGCTCGTAGAGGTGACGATCGCCGATCGCGCGATAGGCCTGGAGGACCACCCGGTCGAAGCCGGCATCGGAAGCGACCGAGGCGCTGCGACCGTCGGGCTGACGGTCCGGCACCTCGGGCGAGGTGGCGCAGGAAACGACCAGGCACGCAGCAATGAGCGATAGGGCCGCGCGAGGCAGCATCGGACGAAGGAAAGGGAGTTGAGGCAAATCCATACCCTGCGACAACACCATAGCACAGGCCGTCGGCGGGCGGCCACGTCGTTCAGGCTGAGGGATCGAGGCTCCCGGCTGCAGCCTTCGGAGCGGCGATCTTCTGGGCCCAAAGCAGCGCAATTACGGCACCCTTGATCTTGGGCAGAAGAAAAAGAGCCAGCCCGACCGAAAGCGGCAGCCACAGCAGGGCGTGCACCCAGAGCGGCGGCTCGGTTCCCCAGCGTTCGACCACGAGGACCAGCGGGACGACGATGTGGCCGACGATGAAGATGGTGAAGTAGGCCGGCGCGTCGTCGGCGCGGAAGGGTTCCAGCGCCAGGTCGCAGGAATCGCAGCGGCTCTTCATCTTCAGGTAGGAGCCGAACAGCCGACCCGTGTTGCAACGCGGGCAGCGGCCGTGCCAGCCCCTCAGCAGGGCGGTCCAGAAATCGACCGGAGGGTGCTCGTCGTTCATCACGGCAAGATGGCCCCGCGACTTACCTGCGTCGGCGTGACCCTTTGTCCCGTGGCGGCCCGCGATGCGCGACCGGACGCCGCGGCGGCCCACGGCGATCTTTGCCATCTGGCGAACGGAAACTGCGCGGCGTCGACTGGCGCTCCACGCGTTCGATGACGTCGACGATCTCGAACAGCAGACCGCCCGTCGCCGTATCGGCCTCGACCAGCTTGAGTTGCAGCCGGTCTCCCAGGCCGAACGTCTCGCCGGTCCGTTCGCCGATCAGCACCTGGCGGCCCTCGTCGTGGCGGAAGAACTCCTGGCCCAGCGAGCGGATCGGGATGAGGCCATCGGCGCCGGTGCCCTCGAGCGAGGCGAACAGTCCGAAACGCGTGACGCTGCTGACGCGGCCGGGGAAGGTGGCGCCGACATGGGCCGCCATGAAGGCCGCGACGTATCGGTCCATGGCGCTGCGCTCGGCGGCGACGGCGCGGCGCTCGCACATCGACAGATGCTCGCCGAACTCGGTGAAGCGGCCTTTGTCGTCCGCGACCAGCCCGCCTTCGCCCAACCCGTAGGCCGCGATCAGGGCGCGGTGGACGATCAGGTCCGGGAAGCGCCGGATCGGCGAGGTGAAGTGGGCGTAGCGGGCGAGGGCGAGGCCGAAATGGCCGAGATTGTCGGGGCTATAGATGGCCTGGCTCTGGCTGCGCAGCACCGTCTGGCTGACGAGCTGGGACACCGGCTTGTCTGCGACCTCGTTGAGGACCCGGTTGAGGTCGGCCGGGCGCAGGCGCTGGCCGGTCGGCACCCTGATGCCCAGCGTGCCGAGGAACTCGCGCAGCGCCTCGAGCTTGGCGAGGTCGGGCTGGTCGTGGACGCGATAGAGGCAGGGCGCGTGGCGCTGCTCCAGTGCCTGGGCGGCCGCCACGTTGGCCAGCACCATGAACTCCTCGATCAGCTTGTGGCTGTCGAGCCGCTCCCGGACGCCGATCTTCGCGATGTGCCCGTCCTTGCCCAGGGTGACCAGCCGTTCCGGCAGGTCGAGGTCGAGGGCGCCACGGGCTTCGCGGGCCGCCAGCAGGACGCGGTAGGCGCCGTAGAGCGGTCGCACGACCCGGTCCATCAGCGGCTCGATCTCGTCGTCCGGCATGCCGTTGATGGCGTGCTGTACGCGGTTGTAGGTGAGGCGCGCGGCCGAACGCATCATCGCGCGGTGGAACCTGTGGCGCTTGAGATGGCCCTCGGCGTCGATCCACATCTCGGCGACCAGCACCGGGCGATCCTCGCGCGGGACCAGCGAGCACCAGTGGTTGGAAAGCTGCTCGGGCAGCATCGGCACGACGCGATCGGGGAAATAGACCGAGGTGCCGCGGCGATAGGCGGCGCGGTCGAGCGGCCGGTCGTGGCGCACGTACCAGGCGACATCGGCGATGGCGACCAGCAGGCGCCAGCCACCGGGATGGTCGGGATCGGGTTCGGCGAAGACGGCGTCGTCGAAGTCGCGTGCATCCTCGCCGTCGATCGTGACCAGCGGCACGCCGCGCAGGTCGAGGCGATCTCCCATCGGCGCGGCTTTGGCCTTATCGGCCTCCTCCAGCGCGGCCTCGGGGAATTCGACCGGAATGTCGTTGGCGGCAATGGCGATCAGGCTGACCGTGCGCGGATCGCTCATCGGGCCGATGCGCTCGACCACGCGGGCGCGCCGCGTCAGCGACCCCCCGGTCTCCTCGATCCAGACGATGTCGCCCGGCAGGGCGCCGTTCCGGTCGTTGGGGCGCACGTCGAACTCGCGGCGCAGCTTGCGGTCGGTCGGCGTGACCAGTCCCAGCCCGTGGCGACCGTCCGGCTCCTCGTAGAGGCCGAGGATCTTCTTCGGGCCGCTGCCCAGACGGCGGATGATCCGGGCCTCGTAGGTGTTCTTGCCGCGGCGCTTCAGGCTCGCGAGCACACGGTCGCCGACCGCCGGCGCGGGGACGGTGCGCGAGGAGGGCACCACGACCTCGATGCGCGGCGCCGGACCGTCCTTCTCGTCGTCATGGCGGCGCGGCACGGCCAGCAGATGGCCGTCACTGTCGACCGTGACGATCTCGAGAACGGCCGTCTCGGTGAGCGCCTGCGGATCGCGGAAAGTCTTGGCGCGATCCGGCGCGATGTCGCCGGCATCGCGCAGGTCGCGCAGCAGTTCCTTCAGCTCGATGCGCTGGTCGCCCTTCAGCCCGTAGGCGCGGGCGATCTCGCGCTTGCCGACAGGCGTTTCGCTCTCGCGGATGAAGGCCAGCAGTTCGTCGCGGGTCGGGACCTTGCCCTTAGCCATCGGTGCCGGTGCGGGGCGGAGCGTCGGTCTTGTCCTTGGCCTTCGCCGCCTTCTTCTTTGCCGCCGGCTTCTTCTTCGCGGCGGCCTTTTTCGCCTTGGGCTTGGCACCGCTGTCGTTGGCCGCCTCCGGTGCCGCCTTCTTGGCCCGCGCGGGCTTCTTCTTCCCGCCGCCCTTGGCGGCGCGTTCGGCCAGCAGGGCAACCGCCTGGTCGAGGGTCAGCTCTTCCGGCTTGATGTCGCGCGGGACCGTGGCGTTGACGCCGCCATGCTTCACGTAGGGGCCGTAGCGGCCGTCGTAGAGTTCGACCGGCGCCTCGTCGGACGGATGATTGCCGATGCTGCGGATCGGCTTGGCCGCGGCGCGGCCGCGCGGATTCTTGGCCTCGGCAAGCAGGGCCACGGCGCGGTTCATGCCGATCTCGAGCACGCTCTCGTCGGACGGGATCGATTTGTACTTGGGTCCGTGCTTCACGTAGGGGCCGAAGCGGCCGACGCCCGCCAGGATGGTTTCGCCATCCTCGGGATGCGGTCCCAGTTCGCGCGGCAGCGACAGCAGCGCCAGCGCCTTTTCGAGCGTCAGGTCGTTCGGCGTCATGTCGCGCAGCAGCGACTGGCGCTTTGGCTTCTCCTTACCCTCGGGCTCGCCCAGCTGGACGTAGAGACCGTACGGACCCTTGCGCAAGGTGACCTGCTTGCCGGTGACCGGGTCGATTCCCAGGATCTTGGGGCCGTCAAGATTCTCGCCGCTGGCGGCGTCCGCGTCGGCATCGACGATGCCGAGCTTCCGCGTGAAGCGGCATTCCGGATAGTTCGAGCAGCCGATGAAGGCGCCGAACTTGCCGAGCTTCAGGCCGAGGCGTCCGTTGGCGCAGGACGGGCATTCGCGCGGGCTCTTGCCGCCATTGTCGTTGGCCGGGAAGAAGTGGGGGCCGAGTTCCTCGTCGAGCTTGTCGAGCACTTCCTTGACGCGCAGTTCCTTGGTCTCGCCGACGGCGGCCGAGAAAGCCTTCCAGAATTCGCGCAGGACTTCGTGCCAGTCGATCTTGCCACTGGAAATATCGTCCAGCTCTTCCTCGAGATGGGCAGTGAAGCCGTATTCGACGTAGCGCGGGAAGTAGGTCTGCAGGAACGCCGTGACGATGCGGCCGCGATCCTCGGGAATGAAGCGCTTGCGGTCGAGGCGCACGTAATTGCGGCGCTGCAGGACCTCGATGATGCTGGCGTAGGTCGAGGGGCGGCCGATGCCGAGCTCCTCGAGCTTCTTGACCAGGCTCGCTTCCGAATAGCGCGGCGGCGGCTCGGTGAAGTGCTGCTCCGGCACGACCTCGCGGCGATCCATCGCCTCGTTTTCCGTGACGTCGGGAAGGATGGCGCCGGTCTCTTCGTCGTCGGTCTTGTCGTCCTGGCCTTCGTCGTACAGGGCGAGGAAGCCGTTGAACTTCACGACCGAGCCGGTGGCGCGCAGCTGCACGGTCTTGTCGCCGCTGGCGATATCGACGGTCACCTGATCCAGCACGGCGCTTTCCATCTGGCTCGCGACGGTGCGCTTCCAGATCAGCTCGTAGAGGCCGAGCTGGTCCCGATCGAGATAGGCGGCGACGTCCTGCGGCGTGCGGAAGAGATCCGTCGGGCGGATCGCCTCGTGCGCTTCCTGGGCGTTCTTGGCCTTGGACGTGTAGATGCGCGGGCTGGCGGGCACGTAAGGTGCGCCGTACTTCGTCTCGATCAGGCGGCGGGTCTGGCCGATCGCTTCCGGCGCGAGCTGCACGCCGTCGGTACGCATGTAGGTGATGAGGCCGACCGTCTCGCCGCCGATGTCGACGCCTTCATAGAGGCGCTGGGCGATGCGCATGGCCGTGGCGGCGCCGAGGCCGAGCTTGCGCGAGGCTTCCTGCTGCAGGGTCGAGGTGATGAAGGGCGGCGGCGGATTGCGGCGGACCTGGCGGCGGTCGATCGATGACACCGCGAAGGCGCGGCGCTCGATCTCGCGCTTGGCCTGCTCGGCGCGCTCCTGGGTGTTCAGGTCGAACTTGTCGAGCTTGCGGCCGTCCAGATGGGTGAGGCGGGCCTTGAGCACCTGCTTCTTGGCGGTTCCGAAATAGGCGTCGA
The DNA here is from genome assembly GCA_001557035.1 of Rhodospirillaceae bacterium CCH5-H10. Classification (GTDB taxonomy): domain Bacteria; phylum Pseudomonadota; class Alphaproteobacteria; order Reyranellales; family Reyranellaceae; genus Reyranella. The sequence goes on from LSKJ01000518.1 coordinate 9,528, forward strand.
CCGTCCAGTATTCGCGGCTCTTGAAGACCTCGATCTCCGACTCGCGCTCGCAGATCAGCCGCAGCGCGACCGATTGCACGCGGCCGGCCGAGCGGCTGCCCGGAAGCTTGCGCCACAGCACGGGCGAAAGGGTGAAGCCCACGAGATAGTCGAGCGCGCGGCGCGCCAGATAGGCGTCGATCAGCGGCTGGTCGAGGTCGCGGGGATTGGCGACGGCGTCGAGAACCGACTTCTTGGTGATGGCGTTGAAGGTGACGCGCTTCACGTCGACGCCGGCCAGCGCCTTCTTGTTCTGCAGGATGTCGAGCACGTGCCAGGAGATGGCCTCGCCTTCGCGATCCGGGTCGGTGGCGAGATAGAGCTTTCCGCCCTTGCTGACGGCCTGGGCGATCGCATCGATGCGCTTCTGCGACTGGGCGTCGACCTCCCAGTCCATCGCGAAGTCTTCGTCGGGCCGGACCGAACCATCCTTGGGCGGCAGGTCGCGGACATGACCGTACGAGGCCAGCACGGTGTAGCCGGGGCCGAGATACTTCCCAATGGTCTTAGCCTTGGCCGGGGACTCGACGACCAGTACGTCCATCGCCGGTAAATGCTCCGTTCTGATCTCAATAACCGGAGCTAAATCACTGATCTAGATCAGAGAAACGCGGTTACCCCGGTGCCTCTCCAGGCGGCCCTCCAGCTCGAGAGCCATGAGGACCTCCGCTACGGAGGCGGCGGACACTTGGCACCGGCGCACCAGTTCGTCAACCGCGGTGGGTACGGCACCCAGCTCCTGCACGATCCGTGCGACGGTCTCGTCCTTCCCGATTTCCCTCGGTTTATCAGGGGCTTGGCGGACACTGGACGGACGGCCGAGGGCGTTGAGAATATCGTTGGCGTCCCGGACCAGAATCGCGCCGTCGCGGATGAGGCCATTGGATCCAGCATAGCGCGGATCCATCGGCGAGCCGGGCACGACGAACACCTCGCGACCCTGTTCGACGGCGCGCTGGGCGGTGATCAGGGAGCCGGAACGTTCGGCCGCCTCGATGACGACGATCCCGGCCGACAGCCCGCTGACGATGCGATTGCGGCGCGGAAACGCACGGGCAATGGGCGGGGCGCCCAACTGGACCTCGCTGAGGATCAGCCCGCGGGTCGCGATGTCGGCCTGAAGGGCGGCGTGCTGGGGCGGGTAGACCTGGTCGACGCCACAGGCCAGGACGGCGATGGTCCCCGACGCGAGGGCGGCTTCATGCGCGGCGGCATCGATCCCGCGCGCCAGACCCGAGGCGATCGCGAACCCCGCCGCGCCCAAGGCTGACGCGAGATCGCCGGCGAAGCGGCGGCCGGCCAGCGAGGCCTCCCGCGCGCCGACGATGGCCAGAGTGGGCCGTGCGAGCCACGCGGGATCGCCGAGGGCGGAGAGGATCGGCGGGGCGTCGGGCAGGGCTGCCAGCGCCGCTGGATAGAGGGCATCCCCAAACACGAGGAACTGTCCGCCGACGGCGGCAAGCGCCTTCTCCTCGCGCTCGATCGAAGCTTCGGAAACCGTCGCGAGGGTGGTGCAGGCGGCGCGGGCCGATCCGTAATGGGCCAGCGCCTCGTGGAAGGTGACGGGGCCAATCCGGGCGCTGCGCGCCAGCCTCAGCCGGGCGCGGCGCTCCTCGGGCGCGAGATCAATCTCAGGCGATCCATCGAACATGAGGAGAACACTAAAGTCGTGTTATCCATATGTAAAACAACCGATAGTAGAAATCTCTATGAGCTGCGGCTGCGACGGCTGAGGAGCGCACCGCCCGCGCCCAGCAATGCAAGCAGGGCGGTCAGCGGACCGAAGCCCTCGAACCCCACGGAGCCGATCATCACCGCGCCGAGGGCGGCGGCGCCGATCCAGCCGACGCTGGCCGAGGTGCCGTTCAGGCCGAGCACGGTGCCGCAAACGTCTTCCGGAACGGAGGCCAGGGACGCCATGAAGGAGGGCCGGCCGAGCGCGTTCAGCAGCACGTAGACGAAGCCCACGGCCACCGAAACGGCCGGGCCGGGATGCCAGGTGAAGAGGACCAGCGCCGCCACGCCCGACAGGGCCATCGCGACCGCGAAGGTGAGGAGCCGGTCGCGCAGCCGGTCGGCGAGCTGGCCGCCCGCCACCGTGCCGGCGATGTTGCCCAGCGCGAACACCGCCAGCGGCACGGCAAGTTCGATCAGGGTCATGTTGTAGGTGACCTGCATGAAAGTGGCGAAATAGACCACAGCCAGCCCGTAGCAGATGCGCTCGGCGACGCCGGTGCCGAGAAGTCCCAGCACCCGCGGCGAGAGGGCGGCGCGCATCGAGGGACGGGCGCCCGCGCCGCGCGTGTGGCCTGCACTGCCGCGGCCCACGGTCAGGAACAGACTCAGCACCGCAGCGATGGAGAGAGCCGCGACGCAGAGCAGCCAGCCGCGCCAGCCGACCACCGAGCCGATCGCGGCGGCCATAGGCACGCCGACGACGAGGGTGAGCGACTGGCCGCTCATCACCCAGCCTAGCGCCCGGCCGCGCTGGCTGTCATGGACGTGCGAGGAGACCTCGGCGAAGACGACGCCGGTGAAGGCGCCGGCGCAGCCGCCACCCGCGGCCGCCCAGACCGCCACCCAGAAGAAGGAGCCCGCAGCGGCCTGTGCTACCAGCGTGAGCGCGAGGGCAATGGGGGCGACGATCAGGATCGGACGGCGGCCGATGACATCGGACATCCATCCGCCCAGTGCGGAGGTGATGCCCCAGGCGGTTGCCGTGAGCGAGACCAGATTGGCGACCAGCGGCATGCTGACGTCGAGATCCTGCGCCATCTCCAACAGGAACGGCGCGCGCGTGGTGCCGCTCGAGGTCGCAGCGAAGGAGCCGAGGCAGGCCGCGCCGATCAGCGCCCACGGGAGGCCTCGGGAGGAGGAAACGCTCATGCGCCGCTGCTATGACAGGAATACCGGCGATCCGCACCGGCCGGCTGGATATATGAGCCATGACTTCAGGCGGTGAAGGAGCGAGCGATGACGAGATGGTGGGCGGCAATCGTCTGCATGCTGGCGGCGACGGCCGCGGCGGCGCAGGGCCGGACGAGGCTCGAAGTCTATTCGACGCTGGAAATCGAGAACCTCAACGACTTCAAGAAGAGCTTCGAAGCGGAGAATCCCGACATCGAGATCCAGTGGAATCGCGATTCGACCGGCATCGTGACGGCGAAGATCCTGGCCGAGCAGGGCCAGCAGCGGGCCGATGCGATCTGGGGACTGGCCGTCACTTCGATGCTGCTGCTGGAGAAGAAGGGACTGCTGGAGCCCTATGCGCCCAGGAACCTCGCGGCCGTCAAGCCGTCGTTCCGCGATTCGGCCAATCCGCCCGCCTGGGTCGGCATGGAAGCCTGGGTCGCCGCGGTCTGCTTCAACACCATCGAGGCGCAGAAGCTCTCGTTGCCGCAGCCGCAATCCTGGTTCGACCTGCTCGACCCGCGCTTCAAGGGCAAGCTGACCATGCCGCATCCGGCGTCTTCCGGAACGGGCTTCTTTCATGTCTCCGCCTGGATCCAGACCTTCGGCGAGGCCAGGGCGTGGGAATTCATGGACAGGCTCCACGACAACATCGCCGTCTATGAGCATTCGGGCACGCGACCCTGCCGCCAGGCCGCTTCCGGCGAATTCCCGGTTGGCATTTCCTACGAGTTGGCGGCTGCAAGCGCGCGCCAGAAGGGTGCGCCGATCGAAGGCCTGATGATGAAGGAGGGCGGCGGCTGGGACATGGATGCGGCCGCCATCCTGCGCGGCACAAAGAAGCCGGAGGCCGTGCGCCGTCTCATGGACTTCGCGGCGAGCCGCAAGGCCAACGAACTCTACGCCTCGTTCGTCAGCCAGGTCGCTATCGAAGGAGTGACCGGCAACATTCCCGACTATCCGGCGGGTGTTGCCGCCTCGATGATCAAAAACGACTTCGCCTGGGCGTCCGAGAACCGCGCGCGCATCCTCGCGGAGTGGGCCAGGCGCTACGATGGCAAGGCTGCGAAGAAGTAATCAGGCGGACTGCTTCTTGCCGCCGCCGATCTTCGATTCCGTCCCGTTGAGCAGGCGCGCGATGTTCTCATGGTGGCGCACCCAGACCAGCGGCACGAGAAGCGTCAGCAGCATCGCGGCACGGGGATCTGTCAGGAACCAGGCCGCGACCGCGGCAACCACGACGCTGAGCAGCGCGGCCAGCGACGAGTAACGGAAGGCGGCGGCGATCGCCAGCCAGGCACCGCAGGCGATGGCGCCGACCGGCCAGGACAGGCCCCACATGATGCCGAGCGTCGTCGCCACGCCCTTGCCGCCCTTGAAGCCGAGCCACACCGGGAACATGTGGCCCAGCACCGCGCCGGCGGCCGCGCCGACGGCGGCAATCTGGCCGACCTGGTCGGCGATGAGCACCGCCGCGACTCCCTTCAGGGCGTCGAGCAGAAGCGTGGCGGCCGCCAGTCCCTTGCGGCCGGTACGCAGCACGTTGGTGGCACCGATGTTGCCGGAGCCGACCTTGCGGATATCACCGAGACCGGCGCCGCGCGTCAGCAGCAGGCCGAAGGGGATCGAGCCCATGAGGTAGCCCATCAGGAACGGGCCGGCCATCAGGATCAGGGTCGACAGCATGGTCGAGGCCTACGGGCTCAACAGCCTGCAGTTCGTCGAATCGACATAGGCCGTGGTCGGCGGTCCGATCAGCTCGGTCGTGATCTGTTCGCCCGGCTGGATCGAGACGGGGCCGTAATAGGCGTCTTCCAGCGCGCGGCTGCCGTTCATGAAGGTGCAGACGGCCTGTGTATCCATCGCGCGCTGGGTGTTGGACTTCAGCACGATCGTGACCTGCCAGTAGCGCGACGGGCCATATGTCAGGTTGTTGGCGCCGATGGTGACCAACGGCTGCGGCGTGGAGAAGGTCGGCACCGGCCGCGGACCGCTGCGGCGGACCTGCGGCTGCGGCTTGGGACCGATCGCCTCGGGCGGCCGGTAGGTCGATCGGCTCGGGTCGAAGGCCGCATTGGGGTCGTAGGGCTGAGCCGCTGGCGTACCGAGCGGCTGCGGCGCGCCGCCCAGGGTCGCCGTGCCGCCGCCGGGCACGCCAAGCGGCTGCGGGGCGAGCGGCGCGGCGCTGATCGAGGAGCCGGTGCTGGGCGGGGGAGACAGGGGAGCCGGCGCCGCCTGCAGGGGCGTCGGCGTGGGCGTCGCGGCCGGGGCCTGCACACCGCCGACCTGCGTCTGCAGCCGGTCGTAGCAGGACAGACGCGCCTGGGTTTCGGTAATCTCGCTGCAGATCTGGATGTGCCGCGTCAGTGCGTCGAGAAGATCCTCGCGCGATCCGCCACGCTGCTGCGCCTGGGCCGTGCCGGCGAGCGCGACCGTCGCGACGCCGAGAAGAAGTGAGTGCCGGAGCATCTGCGGTTCCCCGTTGAAAGACGGAACGACCATATCAGACCAAATGGCCGTTTGAAGGCGTCGGTTAGGCGGCGGCAGTGGCCGTCGCGAAGCTGTCGTCGCGGTAGATGGTGCGACCGCCCACGATCGTGGCCATGACGCGGCCCTGAACCGGGCGCTCGTCGAAGGGTGTGTTCTTGGTCTTGCTCCACAGGCCGGTCCGGTCGATCTTCCAGGCATAATCGGCATCGAACAGGACGAGATCGGCCGGCGCGCCCTTGGCGAGCTTTCCGCCGGGCAAACCGAACAAGGACGCGGGCGTCGCCGACAGGAGCTGGAAGAGGCGCGGCAGGGTGAGATGCCCGCCATGCACCAGTTCCAGCGAGACCGGCAGCAGGGTCTCGAGCCCGATGCCGCCGGGCTCGGCCTGGGCGAAGGGCACGCGCTTGCTGTCCTGGTCCTGCGGCCTGTGATCGGAGACGATGGCGTCGATCGTGCCGTCCTTGAGACCTTCGACGATGGCCAGTCGATCCTTCTCGGCGCGCAGCGGCGGCACGAGCTTGCAGAAGGTGCGGTAGTCGCCGACCGCGAGGTCGTTCAGCGCGAAGTAGGGCGCTGCGGTATCGCAAGTGATCCTGAGGCCGCGAGCCTTGGCGGCGGCGATCACCTCGACCGACTCCGCCGTCGAGATCTTCGTGAGGTGCATGCGGCCGCCGGTCATCTCGGAGAGCCGGATGTCGCGCTCGACCATCATCACCTCGGCGAGCGGCGGACTGCCGGACAGGCCAAGCCGCGTCGCCATCTCGCCGCTCGTCATGGTGCCGCCGGAGAGATTGGGCTCCTGCGGCAGGTGGACGATCAGCGCATCGAACGTCTTGGCGTAGTAGAGCGCCCGGCGCATGACCTGGGCGTTGCCCACCGCGTGATCGGCATCGGTGAAAGCCACGGCGCCGGCTTCCGACAGCAGGCCGATCTCGGCCAGTTCCTTGCCTTCGAGGCCCACGGTAAGCGCCCCGTAGGCATACATGTTCGCAAGCTTCACCTGGCGGGCTCGGCGCGCCACGAACTCGATCAGGGAGGCGTCGTCGAACGGCGGCTCGGTGTCGGGCAGCAGCACCATCGAGGTGATGCCGCCAACCGCCGCGGCGGCGCCGGCGCTTTCCAGCGTCTCCTTGTGCTCCTCGCCCGGCTCGCCGGTATGGACGCGCGTGTCGACGAGGCCGGGCGCGAGATAGAGGCCACGGCAATCGACCGACCGGATGCCGTAGGGCGCACCCGATGCAAAGAGGTTGGGGCCGAAGTCCGCGATCTTGCCGTCGCTGATCAGGATGGCGCCGAGATACTCGGTGTTTCCGGTCGGATCGATGATCCGGGCGTTGATGTAGGCGGTCGAGCCGGCGTGCGGCGGCGCGGTCTTGTCGATCTTCCCGCTCACGTCTCGGCTCCGAACTGGTTGCGGTTGCCGCCGATCAGGGCATCGAGGCAGGCCATGCGAACGGTGACGCCCATCTCGACCTGCTCATGGATGACGCTCCGGTCGAGGTCGTCGGCGACCTCGGAGTCGATCTCGACGCCGCGGTTCATGGGGCCGGGATGCATGATCAGCGCGTCGGGCTTGGCGTACTGCAGCTTGACCCGGTCGAGACCGAAGAAGTGGAAGTATTCGCTGATCGAGGGAACGAACGAACCCTGCATCCGCTCGGTCTGCAGCCGCAGCATCATGACGATGTCCACGTCCTTCAGGCCGGTCTTCATGCTGTAGTGGACCTCGACGCCCATCTTGTGGACGTCGGTCGGCATCAGGGTCGGCGGGCCGACCACGCGCACGCGGGCGCCCATGATCTGCAGCAGGTGGATGTTCGAGCGCGCCACGCGGCTGTGCATGATGTCGCCGCAGATCGCCACGAGAAGGCCTTCGAGACTGCCGCGTCGTCGCCGGATGGTGACCGCGTCGAGCAGTGCCTGCGTCGGGTGCTCGTGCTGGCCGTCGCCTGCATTGATGACGGCGCAGTTCACCTTCTGTGACAGCAGGTTGACGGCGCCCGACTCGTGATGGCGCACGACGATCGCGTCGGGCCGCATGGCGTTCAGCGTCATCGCCGTGTCGAGCAGCGTCTCGCCCTTGCGCACCGAGGAGGTGGCGACATCCATGTTGATGACGTCGGCGCCCAGCCGCTTGGCCGCGACCTCGAAACTCGTGCGCGTGCGCGTCGAGTTCTCGAAGAACAGGTTGATGATGGTACGCCCGGCCAGCATGTCCCGCCGTTTGGCGACGGACCTGTTCTGGTCGATGTAGGTTTCGGATAGGTCGAGCAAGCCCGAAATTGTTTCGGGCGAAAGACCTTCGATGCCGAGAAGATGGGGCAACCTCGGCACGCCCACGCGATTACTTGTCACTAAAGCGCGACGTTAAGCACGCACGTGCCGCGCTCGCAAGAAAGCGTTTTGGTGGATAACCGGCGCGGCGAATTTCAGGCGCCCGGGCGCGGCCCCGTATACCGCGCGCGGGGCCTTATCAGCGCGCCGTGTGCGGCCTGTTCGATGGCATGCGCGATCCAGCCGATGGTGCGACCGAGCAGGAATAGCGCCAGCGCCGAATCCTTTGGCAGACCAAGCACGCGCTCCAGCGTGA
>LSKJ01000519.1 GCA_001557035.1 Rhodospirillaceae bacterium CCH5-H10
GGAAGGTGATGGGCAGCAGCATGGCGATGGTCGCCACGGGGCCGATGCCGGGAAGAACGCCGATCAGCGTGCCGACCATGCAGCCCAGCAGGGCGTAGGTCAGGTTCTGAAAGGTGAAGGCGACGGTGATGCCCAGTCCCAGGTTGCCAAGGAGATCCATGTCACCAAATCCCCTGCACGACAGAGATGTTCATGCCCAACCCGACCTTGAAGACGAGCGTACACAGGATGGACAGCACGACGATGTTGCCGATCACCTCGGTGAGCTTGAATTCCTCGCCGGCCAGCGACGCGATCAGGATCAGCACCACCAGCGCCGGGATGAGACCCGCACGCTCGAAGAGAAGCGCAAAGCAGACGATGCCGATCGTGACGAGCGTGATCGGCTTCCACTTTGGCCGTTCGACCGGCTCGCTGCCGCTCACGAGGGCGACGATGCAGATCAGGACACCGAGGGCCAGCATGATCAGCGACAGCATGCGCGGCACGTAGCCCGGCCCCATGCGCACCGGTGTACCAACGGCAAGATGCTGGCCGACATAGAGAGCGCCCAGACCAAAGGCGACAAACATCAACCCGGACAAGAAGTCCTTGGTCAGAAACCGTTCCACGGCGTTTCGCTCCCTGTAACATTTACGCTGCGCCGCGACGGCAACCGTCGCGAATCACATCGAGCGACCGTATCCGCCGATGCTTACGCCAAGCTGACGCGGCGCCAGCGAGCCCCGCTGGCCGGAACGAAACACGGTTGCTGCAAAGTCCACTTCCCGCCGCAATCGGTCGCGTGCCAATACAGCGCCGTTGCTGGGTTTTGCCGCCGGGATTCCCAACGAAACCGCGCTCGGTACTGGTGTGGCTAGAAAACCTGCCCGAAAATCAGCCAGTGCAACATCGCCGCAGCCGCCCCTGCGCAGCCTCACCGGCTACACCGTCAGGCCACCTTTCGGCCTTCTGCACATGCGCCATACGAAACTTCCCGACGTATGCTACGGCACATGGACATGCGTTTGACGTAGCGTTCCGACGATGACGAATGAAAGGGAGAAAACATGAGCGACAAGACCTACGGCTTCGAGACCCTGTCGCTGCATGCCGGCGCCGCGCCCGATCCGACGACCGGGGCGCGCGCCCTGCCGATCTATCAGACGACGGCCTATGTCTTCGACGACGCCGACCACGCCGCAGCGCTCTTCAACCTGCAGACGGTGGGCTTCATCTATTCCCGCCTCACCAACCCGACCAACGCCGCGCTGGAGACCAGGCTCGCCACGCTGGAAGGCGGCCGCGGCTGCACCGTCGCCTCCTCGGGCCACGCCGCGCAGGTCCTCGCCCTCTTCCCGCTGATGGGTCCCGGCGCCGAGATCGTCGCGGCCTCGCGGCTCTACGGCGGCTCGCTGCAGCAGATGAAGAACACCTATCCCAAGTTCGGCTGGACGGCGAACATCGTCGACGCCGACACGCCGGATAATTTCAAGCGCGCGGTCACCGACAAGACGAAGGCCTTCTTCATCGAAAGCCTTGCCAATCCGGGCGGCGTGATCAGCGACATCGAGGCCATCGCGCGCATCGCCGAGGATGCGGGCGTGCCGCTGCTGGTCGACAACACTCTGGCGACGCCGTGGCTCTGCAAGCCAATCGACTACGGCGCGACGCTGGTCGTGCATTCGACCACCAAGTTCCTGAGCGGTACCGGCACGTCGATGGGCGGCGCGGTCGTCGATTCCGGAAAGTTCGACTGGTCGAAGGGCGGCCGGTTCCCGAGCCTTGCCGGGCCGGAGCCCGCCTATCACGGCCTCAATTTCTACGAGACGTTCGGCGACATGGCCTACACGTTCCACAGCCACGCCGTCGGCCTGCGCGACCTCGGGCCCACGCAGGCGCCGTTCAATGCCTGGCTCACGATGCTGGGCATGGAAACGCTGGGCCTGCGCATGGAGCGCCACTGCGCCAACGCGCTGGCCGTCGCGCAGCACCTCGAGAAGCATCCGGCCGTGGCCTGGGTGAACTATGCCGGCCTGCCCTCCAACAAGTACAATGCGCTGGCGAAGAAATACCTTCCCAAGGGCGCGGGCTCGATCTTCACCTTCGGCGTGAAGGGTGGCTACGACGTCGGCATGAAGGTGGTCGACAGCGTCGAACTCTTCTCGCATCTCGCCAACATCGGCGACGCCAAGAGCCTGATCATCCACCCCGCCTCGACCACGCACCGCCAGCTCTCGGAGGAGCAGCGCGTGGCCGCCGGGGCCGGGCCCGACGTGCTGCGCCTGTCGATCGGCATCGAAACGGTTGCAGACATCATCGCCGATCTGGATCAGGCTCTGGCCAAGGCGACAAGCCAATGAAGAGAGGATGGAAATGCTCAGCAAGGAGGACAATGCGTTCCTGACCCGGGCCGGCAAGGGCACGCCCATGGGCGAAATGCTGCGCCGCTTCTGGATGCCGGCGCTGCTCTCCGAGGAACTTCCCGAACGCGACGGACCGCCGAAGAAGATCCGCCTTCTGGGCGAGGACCTGCTGGCCTTCCGCCAGACCGACGGACGGGTCGGCATCGTCGAGCCGCACTGTCCTCATCGCGGCGCCAACCTCTACTACGGCCGCAACGAGAATTGCGGCCTGCGCTGCTCCTTCCACGGCTGGAAGTTCGACGTCGACGGCAACTGCGTCGACCTGCCGACCTCGCCGCCGGAGTCCGCCTACAAGGACACGATCAGGCTGCTCGCCTATCCCACGCGCGAGTGGGCCGACATGATCTGGGTCTATATGGGCCCGCGCGAAACCATGCCCGAGTTGCCGCAGCTCGAACTCGGCCTCGTCCCCGCCGCCTCGCGCTTCGTCACCAAGAAATGGCAGGACTGCAACTGGGTCCAGAGCCTCGAGGGCGCCATCGACACCTCGCACTTCTCCTTCCTGCACAAGGTGCTGGCGACCGACGACGAGGCCGCGCGCCGCGCCATGAGCCGCGCCGCGCTCAGCGACCAGGCCAAGCCCGACGACCGCGTGCGCTGGGTTCAGAACGACCCGCGGCCTCGCTTCAGCGTGCTGGGCCACGATACCGGCCTCGTCATCGCCGGCGGCCGCAAGACCGACGGGCCCGAACTCTACTGGCGCATCGCGCAGTTCCTGATGCCCAACCACGCCTATACGCCCGCTGCCTTTCCCGGCGAGATCTACTACGGGCAATCGTGGGTGCCGGTCGACGACGTGAACTGCTGGATCTACACCTATTGCTGGCAGCCCGACCGGCCGCTCAGCAATTCCGAGCGCGCCAAGTATCGCGGCGGCTTCAACGTCCATTCCGAGGTCGACGCCGACTACAGGCCGCTGCGCAACAGGGACAACGACTATCTGCGCGATCGCAGCGTCCAGCTCTCCGAGAACTTCACCGGCATCACCGGCGTGTCCGAACAGGACGCCGCCATCCAGGACAGCCAGGGACCGATCCAGGATCGCACCAAGGAGCATCTTGGGCCAACCGACATCGGCATCGTCGAGTTCCGCAAGCTGGTGATGGGCACGGCGCGCCGTCTCGCCGCGGGCGAACCGCCGGCCGCGGCCCACAAGGCCAGTCGCTACGCCGTGCGCTCCGGCGGCTGGATCGCGGCACCGGACAAGGACCTCGCCACGGTCATGGCCGAACGCTTCGGCCACGATCGCGGCTATATCGGCAACCAGTACGGATTGGGTGACTGATGCTCGGCTCCGACAACGCTTTCCTGACGCAGGGCGGCCCCGGCACGCCGATGGGCGACCTGCTGCGCCGCTTCTGGATGCCGGCCCTGCTCTCCGAGGAACTTCCCGAACGCGACGGGCCGCCGAAGAAGATCCGCATCCTCGGCGAAAACCTCCTCGCCTTCCGCCAGACCGACGGCCGCGTCGGCATCGTCGAGCCGCACTGCCCGCATCGCGGCGCCAACCTCTACTTCGGCCGGAACGAGGAGTGCGGCCTGCGCTGCGCCTTCCACGGCTGGAAGTTCGACATCGACGGCAACTGCGTGGACCTGCCGACCTCGCCCCCGGAGTCCACTTACAAGGACACGATCAAGCTCCTATCCTACCCGGTGCGCGAATGGGCCGACATGATCTGGGTCTACATGGGGCCGCGCGAGCACATGCCGGAACTGCCGCAGCTCGAGCTCGGCCTCGTCCCCGCCGGGCATCGCTTCGTCTCGAAGAAGTGGCAGGACTGCAACTGGGTGCAGAGCCTGGAGGGCGCGATCGACACCGCGCACTTCTCCTTCCTGCATGCGATCCCGACCAAGGACGAAGCCGCGCGCCTCGACATCCTGCGCAAGACGTCGGCGATCGGCCAGGAAGGCGGCCTGGCCGATCGCAGCCGCTGGGTGACCGACGATCCGCGGCCGAAATTCCGGATCGAGAGCCACGATGCCGGACTGGTCATCGCCGCCGGTCGAAAGACGGACACGACGGACGTCTACTGGCGCATCGCCCAGTATCTCGCGCCCAACCATGCGCTGGTGCCGGTCGCCTTCCCCGGCGAGGTCTATCATGGGCAGACCTGGGTGCCGGTCGATGACACGAGCTGCTGGATCTACACCTACAGCTGGGTGCCCGACCGGCCGCTGACCAACGCCGAGCGCGCCAAGTACGCGTCGGGCCTCAGCCTCCATGCCGAGATCGACGAGCACTATGTCCCGAAGCGCAACATGCGGAACGACTACATGATCGACCGCGAGCTGCAGAAGACGCTGAGCTACACCGGCATCAGCGGCGTGTCCGACCAGGATGCCGCGATCCAGGACAGCCAGGGCGCCGTGCAGGATCGCACGCGCGAGCATCTCGGGCCGACCGACGTCGGCATCGTCGAGTTCCGCAAGCTTGTGATGGCCGCCGCCCGCGCGCTGCAGCAGGGCGAACCGCCCCGCGCCGCCGCCGCGTCCCGGCGTTACGCCGTCCGGGCGGGTGGCTGGATCGCCGGCCCCGAAAAGGACCTCACGACCGTGATGACAGAGCGCTTCGGCCACCGGCATGGCTATGTCGGGGACGAATACGGGCTCCCGGAATAGAGGGTTAGACCGCCACGGGACGCTGCATTATCGTCCCGACCGTCATGGGTTTTGGGGAGATTGAGAAATGACCGTCAAGATTTACGGGCCGACGGCCTCGCGCGCGGCGCGTGCCCTCTGGATCGTGCACGAGCTCGGCATTCCGTACGAGCACATCGCGGTCGAGATGAAGGATCTGAAGAATCCCGACTATCTGAAGGTCAATCCGAACGGCAAGGTGCCGGCGATGGTCGACGGCGACTTCAAGCTGTTCGAGTCGATGGCGATCAACCTCTACCTCGCGGCCAAGCACGGCAAGGATGGCTTCATGCCGTCCAGCCTCGAGGATCAGGCCCTGTGCAACCAGTGGAGCTACTGGGGCATGACCGAGGTCGAGAAGCCGCTGCTCACCATCCTGATCGACATGTTCATGACCGCGCCGGACAAGCGCAAGCCGGAGGCCGTCGCCGAGGCGCAGAAGATGCTGCCCAAGCCGCTGGCCGTACTGAACGGCGCGCTCGAGGGCCGCGATTACCTGCTGGGCTCGACCTTCACCGTGGCCGACCTCAACCTCGCGTCGATCCTGAGCTGGGCCAAGCCGATCAAGTTCGACTTCGCGGCCTTTCCCAACGTGAACGCCTGGCTCGACCGCTGCCTGTCCCGTCCGGCCTTCAAGGCGGCGCGCGGCTCGAAGTAGTCCTACTCCGCCGGAGCGGCCTGGGGCGCCGGCAACGACGCATCGCGCTCGTTGCCGGGCAGCAGGAGGGCGACCAGCGTGATCACGACGGAGACGACGGCGAGGCCGAGGAACAGCAGTTCGAGGCTTCCCGTCGTTTCGCGCACCCAGGCGATCAGCAGGATCGCCAGCGGTCCCGCCCCGAACGCCACGACGAATTTCGCGCCGAAGCCGAGCCCGTGGTAGCGGCTGGGCGTATAGCGGGCGATCAGGATGTTCTCGATCGGGCCCGCCGCCGCAGCCAGGACCGCCGAACCGATCGCGCCCAGCATTGCCACGTAGCCGTTGCCCATGGCCAGCGCCAGCATGGCGATCACCTGCAGCGCCGAGGCCACGACATAGGTTGCCTTCAGCGGATAGCGGTCGATGATGCGCCGGCCCATCGCATACTGCGCCACGCCGGAAACGACATAGATCATCGAGGTGGCCAGGCCGACCCACAGCACGATCTGGGTGGCGACGCCCCACGAGGCGAGCCCGTCGCGCAGCGCCGAGATCTCGGGCGCGAGCTTGACCTCGAAAACCATCGCCGCCCCGAACATCACCGCCTGCCAGATCACGCCTTCCAGCGCCATGGTGACGGAGAGCACCGAGAAGACACGCCAGAAATCGCGGCGGCCGACCTGGTGGCCCTTGGTCGCCGGCATCGGCCGGTCGCCGACCTTGCCCTGGCGGATCTGAACCCACAGCACGGCGCCGACGACGAGGCAGACGATGCCGGGAACGATGAAGGCCGCGCGCCACGAGGCCAGCGTGATCAGCACGCCCGGCACGATACCGTAGAGCGCCAGGCCGGCGCTGCCCCACAGCCCGTTCACGCCCATCGCGTGCCCCTGCTCCTTCGCCGTCCGAATGACCCACCCGATGCCGACCGAGTGATAAAAGGCGCCGAACGCGCCGATGCCGCACAAAGCGAGCGACAGGGCCAGCGTGTCGCCGGTCGGCACCAGGCCGCAGGCGATCGACGACAGGCCCAGCCCGAGGAACATCACGACCATCATCGCCGGCGCACCGAACCTGTCCGACGCCCAGCCGGCCGGCAGCGACACCACGCCCAGCAGGATCGTGGCCGGCGCGTAGAGACGCAGCAGGTCTTCGGCCGGCAGGTTCCAGGAAATCGCGAGGGTGAGCACGATCACGGCATAGAACGCCGTCATCATGTGCATCAGCGCGTGGCCGATGGAGGAGAAGAGCAGGACGCGCTGGCCGGAATCGATCATGGTGCCTGTATCCTGTGTCACTGGACCTCGTGCAAGGCGGCTTGCGGCAACGCTGCCATTCGCGCTAAAGCCCCCGTGCCGCGGGCCGACCAGCCGGCGGCACCGGTCGGGGCGTAGCGCAGCCTGGTAGCGCATCAGTCTGGGGGACTGGGGGTCGCAGGTTCAAATCCTGTCGCCCCGACCAATTCATCTCCCCCCTTCCATTGTATCCAATGAACACGCGCCGGGCGCTGGGCTTCATCTTCTGCACGGTGGCGCTCGACGTGCTGGCGCTCGGGGTCATGATTCCCGTGCTGCCG
>LSKJ01000520.1 GCA_001557035.1 Rhodospirillaceae bacterium CCH5-H10
CCGCCGCATCGTACTGGCGGTTGCCCGGCGCCGGCGGAAGGGCGTTGGTGGGCGCGACGTCGCGCTCGACGCCCGGGCGCGGCGGCGGGCCGACGGGAGTGCCACCGTCGAACCAGCCGCAGCCCGACAACAGGGCGAGCGCAGACACTCCGAGCAGGCCGAGCCAGCGGCCGCTGCCGATCGTGTCCTGGAGTCGCTGCATCTTCATCACCCGCTGTGTCCGCTTGAAGCCCGGCATCTCCTGCCTGTCTAGCGGAGACCGAGAGGAAATTTGACCCGTCAGTTGTCGCAGCCTACCTATGGGAAGCAAGCAGCGATTCCGGTAGGTTTGGCACTAGCTATGGTACCGAAGCGGTGAATTTACCGCAAGAAACGCTGCAAAGGCAATGATTCGGAAGGGGAAACGCATGTCCGACACGCCCGCCCCCACGGCCCTTGGCGGCCTGTCGCCGGAGGAGTCCGCAAAGCTCCAGGAGGCCTTCAAGGACATCGCGACGCGCAGCCAGAAGCTGCTGCAGGATTTTTCCCAGAAGTACCAGTCCGAAGGGCCGCAGCCGACGGACCCGCTGCACCTCACCCAGACCTTCATGGACTTCACGGCCAAGATGATGGCCGACCCCAACCGGCTGGTTCAGGCGCAGGTCGAGCTCTGGCAGCAGTACATGAAGCTCTGGCAGGTCACGGCCCAGCGCATGATGGGCCAGACCGTCGAGCCGGTGGCCGAGCCCGCGCGCGGCGACAAGCGCTTCAACGATCCCGCCTGGAAGGACGAGGTCGTCTTCGACTACCTGAAGCAGTCCTACCTGCTCACGGCGCGCTGGCTGCAGGGCACGATCAAGGAAGTCGAGGGCGTCGACGAGAAGACCGCCAAGAAGGTGGACTTCTACACGCGCCAGTTCATCGACGCGGTGTCGCCCTCCAACTTCGCCATGACCAATCCGCAGGTCGTGAAGGCGACGGTCGAGTCCAAGGGCGAGAACCTTCTCAAGGGCCTCAAGAACCTTCTGGGCGATCTCGAGCGCGGCAAGGGCAACCTCGCCATCCGCCAGACCGACATGGATGCCTTCAAGGTCGGCGGCAACGTCGCCACCTCGCCCGGCAAGGTCGTCTTCCAGAACGACGTCATCCAGCTCATCCAGTACGCGCCGGCGACCGAAGAGGTCTACGAGGTGCCGCTGCTGATCGTGCCGCCGTGGATCAACAAGTTCTACATCCTCGACCTCAAGCCCGAGAACTCGTTCATCAAGTGGGCGACCGAACAGGGCTACACGGTGTTCGTGGTCTCCTGGGTCAATCCCGACGAGCGCCTCTCGAAGATGGTGTTCGAGGACTACATGAACCTGGGCCCGCTCGCGGCGCTCGACGCCATCGAGAAGGCGACGGGTGCGCGCAAGGTCTCGGCGATCGGCTATTGCATCGGCGGCACGCTGATGGCGGCGACACTGGCCTACATGGCGGCACGGGGCGACGACCGCATCGCCGCCTGCACTTTCTTCACCGCGCAGGTTGACTTCAGCGAACCCGGCGAACTCGGCGTCTTCATCGACGAGGATCAGCTCGCCAGCGTCGAGGAGATGATGAGCAAGAAGGGCTATCTCGAAGGCAGCGAGATGGCGACGACGTTCAACATGCTGCGCGCCAACGACCTCATCTGGTCGTTCGTCGTGAACAACTACCTGATGGGCAAGGATCCCTTCCCCTTCGACCTTCTGTTCTGGAACGCCGACGCCACGCGCATGCCGGCGGCGATGCACAGCTTCTACCTGCGCAACATGTACCAGAAGAACCTGCTCAGCCAGCCGGGCGGCATCGTCCTCGACAACGTGCCGATCGACCTGCGCAAGATCCGGATCCCGGTCTACATCCAGGCCGGCAAGGAAGATCACATCGCGCCGGCGCGCTCGGTCTACAAGGCGACGCAGATTTTCAGCGGCCCGGTGCGCTTCATGCTGGCGGGCTCCGGCCATATCGCGGGTGTCGTCAATCCGCCGCGCAACAAGAAGTACCAGCACTGGCTGAACGAGACCGCGAAGAACCCGCCGACACTGGCCGAATGGCAGGCCGGCGCCCAGGAATTCCCCGGCTCGTGGTGGCACGACTGGGACAAGTGGCTGTCGGCCCTGTCCGGCCCGAAGGTCCCGGCCCGCGTGCCCGGTGCCGGCGGCCTGCCGGCGATTGAGGACGCGCCCGGCAGCTACGTTAAGGTCCGCTCCGGAGCGTAACCGGGCGCCCTATTCCGCAGCCTTCGGCCGCTCGCCGCGATAGGCCTGTCCGAGACGGACATAGGCTGCCGCCGAGCGGCGGAAGGACTCCAGATCCTTCTCGGTGACATCGCGCATCTTCACGGCCGGGTTGCCGGCCCACAGTTCGCCCTTGCGGACGATCTTGCGCGGCGTGACCACCGCTCCGGCGGCGACCATGGCGCCGGTCTCGACCACCGCCTCGTCCAGCACCGTCGAATGCATGCCGATGAAGGCATCGTCCTGGACTTCGCAGGCATGGAGCAAGGCGAGATGCCCCACCGTGACGTTGCGGCCGACGACCGTGCTGACGCCCCGGGCGGCGATGTGGATCACCGTCCCGTCCTGAATGTTCGAGTTCTCGCCGATCCTGATGCCCGGCCCGTCGCCGCGCAGCACGGCGCCGAACCAGATGCTGCAGTTGGCGGCGATCTCGACCTCGCCGATCAGTGTCGCGTTGGGCGCGATGAAGGCCGTGCTGTGGACCTGGGGCACGAAACCGTTGAAGGGCACGATGAGTCCGGACATCGGATCGCTACTCCACAAAAACGAAGGGCGCCCTGAGGCGCCCTTCGAGGATATCGGAAACGCGGGTTTAGCGCTTCGAGAACTGGAAGCGGCGACGCGCACCGGCGCGGCCGTACTTCTTGCGCTCGACCACGCGGCTGTCGCGGGTGAGGAAGCCGGCAGCCTTGACACTGCCGCGCAGGCCGGGCTCGAACTTGGTGAGCGCCTGCGAGATGCCGTGACGCACGGCGCCCGCCTGGCCCGACAGGCCGCCACCGGAAACCGTGGCGACGACGTCGAACTGGCCGTTGCGCTGGGTCACGTCGAACGGCTGCTGGATCATCATGCGCTGCGTGGGACGAGCGAAGTAGATCGTCTGGTCGCGACCGTTGATGGTGATCTTGCCGGTGCCGGGCTTGACCCAGACGCGGGCGACCGCGTTCTTGCGGCGGCCGGTGGCGTAGGCACGACCCTGCGCGTCGATTTCCTTTTCGCGGGGAGCGCCCGGCGCCTGGGCAGCCGTCGGGGCCTTCTTCAGTTCGGCAAACGACGAAAGTTCGGTAGCCATGTTAGCCGATCCTCGAGTTCTTGGGGTTCATAGCAGCAATGTCGAGCTTCTCGGGCTGCTGGGCCTCTTGCTCGTGGTTCGGTCCGGCGTAGACGCGCAGGTTCTTCATCTGCGCCCGGCCGAGGGGGCCGCGCGTGATCATGCGCTCGACGGCCTTGATCAGGACGCGCTCCGGGAAGCGGCCTTCGAGGCGCTTGCCCAGGGTCTCGCCCTTGATGCCGCCGGGATGACCGGTATGCCAGTAGAAGACTTCGCGCTCGGCCTTGCGGCCCGTGAGGCGAACCTTCTCGGCGTTGATCACGACGATGTTGTCGCCGCAATCGATATGCGGGGTGAACATCGGCTTGTGCTTGCCGCGCAGGCGCATGGCGATGATCGTGGCGAGCCGGCCGAGAACGAGGCCTTCCGCGTCGATCAGAAACCACTTCTTCTTGACGTCGGCGGTCTTGATGCTGGGAGTGGAGTGCGTGAGGGCGTGCATGAGTCTTTCTTCCAATGAGCGCGCGCTTATGGGGAGTGTCTGGAGACTTGTCAAATCGTCACAAATAACGACGCAGAATCAACAACTTAGATTTGAGGTATAATAATACCTCCAGCTTAAACCTTGCGTGGTATGGCATATGTCACGGTGGCGTGTGCCACCGGTTCGGGCTTGCCGTCGCTCCAGATCGTGAAGTCGCCGACGGCCAGGGTCTTGCCCAGCTTCATCAGCCGCCCCTCCCCGATCAGGTCGGCGGGCTCCGGCTTGCGCATGAAGTTGATGTTGAGATTGGTCGTGACCGCCAGCGCCACCGGCCCGAGCTGACCCAGGATCAACAGGTAGAAGCCGCAATCGACCAGCCACATCAGCGTCGGCCCCGAGATCGTGCCACCGGGCCTCAGATGCCGCTCGTGCGTCGGCAGCCGCAGCCGGATCGTCCTGTCGTCGAGATGCTCGATCGCGAGGCCGAGATGGGCAGCCTGCGGGAAGTGCTCGTCGAGGAACCCGATCAGTTCCGCGGGCGACATCACCGGCATGACGCCCCTCGCCGCTTCCCATAGAATGCCGCCATGACCGCTGCCTCCAACGAACCCGTGCTTCTGCGCCGCGACGAGGGTCGCGTCGCCTTCCTCACCCTCAACC
>LSKJ01000521.1 GCA_001557035.1 Rhodospirillaceae bacterium CCH5-H10
CGCATGGGCCACATCGACCTGGCCGCGCCCTGCGCCCACATCTGGTTCCTCAAGTCGCTGCCCTCGCGCCTGGGCCTCGTGCTCGACATGACGCTGCGCGATCTCGAGCGCATCCTCTATTTCGAGAACTACGTCGTCAGCAATCCCGGCCTGACGCCGCTCAAGTACCGCGAGCTGCTGAACGAGGAGCAGTACCTCAACGCGCTCGACGAGTACGGTGACGGCTCCTTCGAAGCCGAGATCGGCGCCGAGGCGATCCGCGGCATGCTGCAGGCGATCGATCTCAACGAGGAGCGCCCGCGCCTGCGCGAGGAGCTGCGCGAGACGACGTCCGAGGCCAAGCGCAAGAAGCTGGTGAAGCGACTGAAGCTCTGCGAGAACTTCATCGAATCCGGCGCACGCCCGGAATGGATGATCCTCGAGCTGGTGCCGGTGATTCCGCCGGAGCTGCGCCCGCTGGTGCCGCTAGACGGCGGCCGCTTCGCCACGTCCGATCTCAACGACCTCTATCGCCGCGTCATCAACCGCAACAACCGCCTGAAGCGGCTGATGGAGCTGCGCGCGCCCGACATCATCGTGCGCAACGAGAAGCGCATGCTGCAGGAGTCGGTCGACGCCCTGTTCGACAACGGCCGCCGCGGCCGCGTCATCACCGGCGCCAACAAGCGTCCGCTGAAGTCGCTGTCCGACATGCTGAAGGGCAAGCAGGGCCGCTTCCGCCAGAACCTGCTGGGCAAGCGCGTCGACTACTCGGGCCGTTCGGTCATCGTGGTCGGCCCGGAACTCAAGCTGCACCAGTGCGGCCTGCCGAAGAAGATGGCGCTCGAGCTGTTCAAGCCGTTCATCTACTCGCGCCTGCAGAACTACGGCATGGCCAACACGATCAAGGCCGCCAAGCGCATGGTCGAGAAGGAGCGTCCGGAGGTCTGGGACATCCTCGAGGAAGTCATCCGCGAGCATCCCGTCCTGCTGAACCGCGCGCCGACGCTGCATCGCCTCGGCATCCAGGCGTTCGAGCCGGTGCTGATCGAGGGCAAGGCGATCCAGCTGCATCCGCTGGTCTGCACGGCCTTCAATGCCGACTTCGACGGCGACCAGATGGCGGTGCACGTGCCGCTGTCGCTGGAAGCCCAGCTCGAGGCGCGCGTGCTGATGATGTCGACCAACAACATCCTGTCGCCGGCGTCGGGCAAGCCGATCATCGTGCCGTCGCAGGACATCGTTCTCGGCATCTACTACATCACGCTCGAGCGCGAGGGTGAGCCGGGCGAGGGCTCGCAGTTCTCCGACATGGGCGCCCTCGAACACGCCCTGCACAGCCGCGCGCTCTCGATGCATGCCCGCATCAAGATGCGTCTGGAGACCTATGACGACAAGGGCGTGCTCGCCCGCCGCGTCGTGGAGACGACTCCGGGCCGTGTGCTGCTCGCGCAGATCCTGCCCAAGCACGAGAACCTGCCGTTCTCGCTGATCAATCGCCTGCTGACCAAGAAGGACCTGCAGAACGTCATCGACTCCGTCTACCGCCATTGCGGTCAGAAGGAGACGGTGATCTTCGCCGACCGCCTGATGGGTCTCGGCTTCTATCACGCCTGCCGCGCCGGCATCTCGTTCGGCAAGGACGATCTCGTCATCCCCTCCGCCAAGGTGAAGCTGGTCGCCCAGACCACCAAGGAAGTGAAGGAATACGAGCAGCAGTACCAGGACGGCCTGATCACTTCGGGTGAGAAGTACAACAAGGTCGTCGACGCCTGGTCGCGCTGCTCGGATCGGGTGGCCGAGGAAATGATGAAGGGCATCTCGACGCCGCAGCCGGGCCGCCCGGTCAATGCGGTGTGGATGATGGCGCACTCCGGCGCGCGCGGCTCCGCCACGCAGATGAAGCAGCTCGCCGGCATGCGCGGCCTGATGACCAAGCCCTCGGGCGAGATCATCGAGACGCCGATCCTGTCGAACTTCAAGGAAGGCCTGTCGGTTCTGGAGTACTTCAACTCCACCCACGGCGCCCGCAAGGGACTGGCCGACACGGCGCTCAAGACGGCGAACTCGGGTTACCTGACCCGCCGTCTGGTCGACGTGGCGCAGGACTGCATCATCATCGAGGAGGATTGCGGCACCGAACGCGGCCTCACGATGCGTGCGGTCGTCGACGGCGGCGACGTGATCGAGCCGCTGTCGGAGCGGGTCCTCGGCCGTACCTCGCTGGACGACATCATCGACCCGCTCACGGGCGTGGTGATCAGCAAGGCCGGCGAACTCATCGACGAGGTCAAGGTCGAGCAGATCGACAAGGCCGGCATCGAGGAGCTTCGTATCCGCTCCGTCCTGACCTGCGACACCAAGATCGGTGTCTGCGGCAAGTGCTACGGTCGCGACCTGGCCCGCGGTACGCCGGTCAACATCGGCGAGGCGGTGGGCGTCATCGCCGCGCAGTCGATCGGCGAGCCGGGCACCCAGCTCACGATGCGTACCTTCCACATCGGCGGCGCCGCGCAGCGTGGTGCGGAGCAGTCGAACATCGAAGCGAGCCATGACGGCACCATCCAGGTGCGCAACCGCAACGTCGTGGTCAACAGTGCGGGCGTGCCGGTCGTGATGGGCCGCAACACCGAACTGGTGTTGGTCGACGGCACCCAGCGCGAACGCGCCAAGCATCGCGTGCCCTACGGCGCGCGCCTGCTGGTCGACAGCGACACGGCCGTGATCAAGGGCCAGAAGCTCGCCGAATGGGATCCCTACACCCTGCCGATCATCACCGAGAAGGCGGGTAAGGCGGTCTACGTCGATCTCGTCGAGGGCGTGTCGATGCGCGAGGTGATCGACGATTCGACCGGCATCTCCAACCGTGTCGTGGTCGACTGGAAGGGACAGCCGCGCGGCGGCGACCTGCGTCCCCGCATCGCCATCCATGATGCCGACGGCAACCCGATCATGCTGGCCAACGGCCAGGAGGCCCGGTACCTGCTGTCGCTCGACTCGGTGCTCTCGGTCGAGAACGGCCAGGACGTTCACGCTGGCGACATCCTGGCGCGTATCCCGCGCGAGGGTGGCAAGAACCGCGACATCACGGGCGGTCTGCCGCGCGTGGCGGAGCTGTTCGAGGCGCGCAAGCCCAAGGATTTCGCGATCATCTGCGACATCTCGGGCCGCATCGAATTCGGCAAGGATTACAAGAACAAGCGCCGCATCCTGATCGTGCCGGAAGGCGAGGGCGCGGAGCCTGTCGAGTACCTGATCCCGAAGGGCAAGCGCATCGCCGTCCAGGAAGGCGACTTCGTGGAGCGGGGCGACCTGCTGATCGACGGCAACCCGGTGCCGCACGATATCCTGCGCGTGCTGGGTATCGAGAAGCTGGCGGAATACCTCGTGAACGAGATCCAGGAGGTCTACCGACTGCAGGGCGTTAAGATCAACGACAAGCACATCGAGACGATCGCTCGCCAGATGCTGCAGAAGGTCGAGATCACCGATGCCGGCGACACGACGTTCCTGATCGGCGAGCAGGTCGACAAGGCCGAGTTCGAGGTCGAGAACGCCAAGATCGTCGCGGAGAAGCTGCGGCCGGCCAAGGCCGACCCGGTCCTCCTCGGCATCACCAAGGCGTCGCTGCAGACCAAGTCGTTCATCTCGGCGGCCTCCTTCCAGGAGACCACCCGCGTCCTGACCGAGGCGGCCGTCAGCGGCCGCGTCGACAACCTGCAGGGCCTCAAGGAGAACGTCATCGTCGGCCGCCTGATCCCGGCGGGTACCGGCGGGATCAGGCGGCCG
>LSKJ01000522.1 GCA_001557035.1 Rhodospirillaceae bacterium CCH5-H10
GATTGGTATGGCCGCCGAAGGCTGCTATGAGCGCGCCACTCCGCCTTCCGCGGAGATGTGAAACCGCCGCGCATGCGTACGACCAAACCGCCGATCTGGCTGCTGATGAGTGCCACCGTGTGCTCGCAGATGGCGCTGACCATCTTCCTGCCGTCGCTGCCGACCATCGCGGGCGATCTCGCCGTCTCCTACGGCACCGCCCAGCTGACGCTGTCGATCTACCTCTTCGCGTTCGCCTTCGCGCAGCTGGCCGTGGGCCCGCTTTCGGACAATCTGGGCCGCCGTCCGCTCCTGCTGGCCAGCCTCGTCGTGTTCACGGTTGGC
>LSKJ01000523.1 GCA_001557035.1 Rhodospirillaceae bacterium CCH5-H10
TGAGGGCTTCGCGCCCCGGCCTGTTGCAACACCGGACCTCACAGGTCCAAATGCCGAACGGATTCTACCCGTCGCTGGATGACTGACGGGGCTCAGGTCATTTCCAGGGCTGGTCACGATGGAGGGCTGGATATGCCATCGGACTGAAGCAATGTAATCGGGGTCTTCTGCCCGATCGCGACGTGCGGGCGCTCCTCATTCTAGTACTTGCGCCAAGCCTTCATCTTTTGCCGGGCATCTTCAAGGCCCATGAACCAGTGGGCATTGAGGACACTCTGCCCAGAACCGTCCGTTGAAGGCCTCGATGAACGCGTTGTCGGTTGGCTCGGGCGCGGAAACAGTCAGCGATTACTATCTAAGTACAAATTCAGGAATCACTACTCTTTGTACTATATTCGATCCAATGACTTCCGAAAACTTTTCGTTCGCCCTTGTAATCTAAAGCCATTCGCGCGCACTTCTCAAGGTTATTAGCCGGAAGGCAGGCAATTTCTTCATCAGGAAGCGTCCACCATTCTCCTTGCATTAGCGCGTCGCAAATTTCATCCGGAAATCGCCGTCGAATAACCTTTCCCGGTAGACCAACGACGATTGAGTACGCCGGTACGTCTCTCGTTACAACTGTATTTGCGCCAATTACAGCGCCAGTTCCGACTTGAACACCTTGCAAGACCACGGCACCCCAACCTATCCAGACGTCGTGCCCGATTTGCGTGCTTGTGCTTGGTCTGCGACCCGACTTGTGAGGTGATACATATCCCAAGTCCCATGCAAACTTCTTATATGAACTTGTCGATAGGAGGTTCATGTCGTGGTTGCCGACGCCCAAGCAACACCTGTATCCGATGGAGCAGAATCTGCCTATTGTTGTGTTTCCATGTATTGCGCTTTCATAATTGACGTAGCTGTTAGCTCCCATCCAGATGTTCGGCCACATTCTAATATGCTGGCCAAGAAGTATCGGATCTTCGTAAAAGAAGCGGCCAAACGGCCGGCTTTGGAATTGGGACGCCATTCCGGATCACTTTCTCCTTTAATCGGTGAAGTTTAAACGATAATCACTTTTCAGCCTAGCATTGACTGGAATCAATCCTGATCTGCTTAGAGGCTGACTTGCCCTGATTCTTCGGACCACGGTTAAGTCGGAAGAACCGGTATCTCCTGGTCATTGAATTGTCCCAACTGCGACGGTGCTGCAAAGGGCCGGGGCGCGGAGTCCCCGTGTCGCGCAGCATCCCGTCCCGTTGCGGAAGCGGGAGCGGCGTTGGCGTGCTAAAGGTTCGCGGCGAACTCGGCCGGCGTCAAATAGCCGAGGTGCGAATGTGAGCGTACCTCATTGAAGTGCTTGCGCCAGGCTTCGACGACCACCTTGGCCTCACCGCGAAACCGGAACCACTTCATGTTCGGGCACTCGTCGCGGAACTTGCGGTTGAATCTCTCCAGTGCATCATTTTGCGTACGCGTCTGTAGAGGGCCACCTTTTTGTGAGGTGGGCGGCGTGAGAAGTGAGCACGTTAACCGGCAAGTTGGAGCATCGAGCTTGAATTGGGAATCTAATGGGGTTCCCAAAAAATCGGAAGTCTGTTTCAAGTGTGGCGTAGAGATTGGAGGCTAGCCTGCCGGGGGAAGCCGTATTCTATGGACCTTCGGGAACGGGTCCGAGCGGAGATCGCAAGTCGCGGGTCGTGGCGGACAGCGGGGCGTGGGTACGAGGTGAGCCCGAGCTTTGCGGTGAAGCTGATTGATCGGATGTCGCGCACGGGCTCGGTGGAGCCGGCGCGGCAGGGCCGTCCGCCAGGTGGCGGCAAGCTGGCGCCGTATCTGACGGCTCTGCTCGATTGAGTCGAGGCCGAGCCGGACATCACGATGACGAAACTGGCGGCCAGGCTACAGGCGGAGAAAGCGATTACGGCGCATCCGGCATCGCTGT
>LSKJ01000524.1 GCA_001557035.1 Rhodospirillaceae bacterium CCH5-H10
TGTCGCCGTTGGTGACGTTGGTGAGCTGCATGGCGATCAGGTCGCCGGCATCGACACCGGTGATCTGGCTCTGCCCGGCATTGCCGTCGCCCGGACCCGCGATGGTGGTACCGCCGCCCAGCACCGCATAGGCGCGGGCCGCGGCGGCGGCGGCATAGCCGGCCTGGTCGGGGGTCAGGCCGCCGATCGTGCCGTTGTAGTCGTCGACCTCGTAGAGCATCAGCGAGAGATCGGCGCCCGCCACTTGGCGCATGCGCACGACGACATTCACGTCGTCGGCACCGTTCGCGGTCTCGGCCACCGCGACGGCCTGGGCGAGGCGCACCGAGTTGTCGGCGTCGGAGAAGAAGTCCGCGAAGCCGAACGATGCGCTGAGATTGGCCTGCGCGGCGACGGCTGTGCCGCCGTTGAAGGTGACGGAGACGCTGTCGCCGTTGGCGACGATGGCCTGCGCGAGCGTTCCCTGCGCCTGACCGTCGAACAGGGCGAGCAGATCGCCGTCGAAATCGCTCTGCAGCGACTGCTGTGCGAGCTGGCTGGTCCAGGCGTAAATGCCCGACGTCACGCTGCCGACATCGGTCGAGGTCGTGCCGGTATCGACGGTGGCTGTCGCGGTTGCCGTCGCGGTGGTCTGCAGCAGCAACGTCTGCGCCGTGCCGCTGGTCCAGCCGCCCGCGCCCGAATCGATCACGTCGGGCGTCGTGCTGAAATAGACCTGGGAATGGGCGATCTCCGTCAGGGCTCGCGCAAGCAGCATGCCGTTGGGCGAGCCCAGTCCCGAGGCGAGGTCGTAACCCGTGTCGGCCTCGTAACCCAGGCCGGTCGGGTTGATGCCGTCATAGTCCGCGCCGCCCAGGGTGAAGCTCGAAATGTTGTTGCCGAGCGTCACGTCGTTGAACGAGCCCGGCGCGACGACCGACGCGAGATAGAGCAGGTCGGTCATGTAGCCGAGGTTGGGCAAGCCCTGGTCGTTGAACACGTAGTTGATCTGCGTGATCAGCGACGCCCAGAAGGGCGTGGCGGCGCTGGTGCCGCCTTCGCCCACCACGTTCTCCATGTTCGCGTCGGGCGTGGCATAGAACATGTTGCCGCCGGCCGGGGCCACCACGTCGGGCGTGCCGCGCCCACTGAGGCCCAGGGCAGTGTAGATGGCCGAGGTGAGGCCGTAATCGACCTGGTAGCCCGGCATGGCCTGGGTCGTGTCCATGCCGCCGGAGCCGGAGTTGTTCACCAGGTAGGACGAGCCGCTGAAGAAGGTCTGGTGGTCCGTGGTCTCGTATTCGTTCCACACCGTCTCGACCAGCCAGTCGCCGAGCGCCGCAGTGCTTGGGAGGTGGTTGAGGCCGCCGCTCATGAGACGCCACAGCGTGGCGGCGTCACCGGCCATCGCCAGATTATAGATCGGCGTGAAGTTGGCGTCGGTGCCGTTCAGCGTCGAATCCTGCGCGGCCGTGCCGAGGGTCGAGAGCGACGAGCCGCCGACCAGGATGTTGTAGGGGCTGGTCTGGTTGTTCTCGACGGTGGTCAGGCCATTGGCGGTCTGGAACCCCGAGCCGCCGTCGCCGAGCGCGATCATCGTCGTCTGGTTGATCAGCGCCGCGTCGACGTAGAGCTGCATGTAGGCGTAATGGAAGGGCGAGTCGGGCGCGAGGTACTGAGCATCGCCCCACGAATCGGTGGTGACCGGCGCGGGTCCCACGGATTGCGTGTTGCCGAGATTGGAGGCCGTGCCGAAGATCGAGCTCTGGATGGCGGTGAAGACGCCGGCCTGGGCGTTGCCGTTCACCACGTCGTCGCCCGAGCCGTTGTAGAGGGCGAGGTTGCTGTTGGGATTGATGGCCGCGACGATGCCGACGTCGAGCGAACGCTCGCCTTCGATGCCGCTCTGGCCGTCGATGCCCTGCACGAAGACGCTGCCGGTGCCGCCGGTGCCGACGGCAGTGAGATAGGCGGTCAACCGTGACTCGAACTGGGTGCCGGTCTGGTCGCCGGAGAGTGAGGTACCGACGCCCGGCTCGATCAGGCCGATCATGCCGGTCTGATAGTCGGCGCCGTTCAGCGGAAAGTCGTAAAGCTCGCCGAAATGCTGCGGATGGGTGTTCGGCACGTCGGCGGCATTGCCGATGCTCTGCCAGCCTTCGGGCAGCGTCTCCGAGACGCCTGGTGCCATGTCGGCCGCGGCGGGGG
>LSKJ01000525.1 GCA_001557035.1 Rhodospirillaceae bacterium CCH5-H10
ATCCGTAGCTCACGGAATCCGGCTTCGCCTTTGCGGCCTCGATCAACGCCGCAAGCGACCGTGACGACGATGCCTGCGCGACGAAGACCAGCGGGAAGGTCGCGACCAGCATCACCGGCTCGAAGTCGGCGCGCGGATCGTATGTCATGTTCTTGAACAGGCTGGCGTTGATGGCCATCTCGCTCGCCGCGCCGAACAGCACCGTGTAACCGTCCGCCGGGCTCTTCGCGACGCCCGCTGCACCGATCATGCCGGTGGCGCCGGGCTTGTTCTCGATGACGACCGATTGGCCGAGCGTCTCGGCGAGGCGCTGCGCCATCGCCCGTCCGGTGATGTCGGTGCCGCCGCCCGGAGGATACGGAATGACGAGCCGGACCGGCTTGGCGGGATAGCCATCCGCCCGTGCCGCGAGCGGCGTCGAGAAAGCCAGAAGGAGCGCCGCCAGCGAGTCGCGGCGCGAGAAGGGTCTTTGCGTGCCGTCATGTGACATGCCGGCCTTATGGCGGGATCGCGTTACTCCGCGATGACGAAGTCAGGCCAATCGCCGGATGAAGCCGCCGCCCAGCACACGGCTGCCGGTCGACCGGTCATAGACTACGCAGGCCTGCCCCGGGGACACGCCGATCTCGGGCTCGGGGAACCGCACGACCGCGCCCTCGCCCGTCAGTTCGATTTCGGCCGGACGCAACGCCTGGCTCGATCGCACGCGGACCTGCACCGGCAGGCTGCCCGAGTGGAGAGCGTCCAGCCAGTTCACGTCGTACAGCGTGATCGTCTCGCGCCCGAGCGCCGCACGCGGGCCGACGACGACGCGGCGCGTCTCGGGTTCCAGCCGTACGACGTAGAGAGGATCGTTGTCGGTGCCCTCGCGCTCGCCCAGCGCCAATCCGCGCCGCTGGCCCACCGTGTAGCGCACGATGCCCTCGTGCCGGCCCACCACCTTGCCCATCATGTCGACGATCTCACCGGGCTCCACCGCCTCCGGCCGCAGCTTCTGGACGACCGACGCATAGTTGCCGTTGGGCACAAAGCAGATGTCCTGGCTGTCGGGCTTGTCGGCAACCGTGAGATCGAAGCGGCTGGCGAGCGCCCGCGTCTCGCTCTTGGGCAGGTCGCCCAGCGGGAAGCGCAGGAAGTCGAGCTGCTCGCGCGTCGTGCCGAACAGGAAATAGCTCTGGTCGCGCGCGGGATCGGCGCCACGATGCAGTTCGGGTCCCGTCTCTCCCATCACGCGCCGGACATAGTGACCCGTCGCCAGCGCCTCGGCGCCTAGCTCGCGCGCGGTCTTCAGCAGGTCGCGGAACTTCACGGTCCGATTGCAGGCGATGCACGGCACCGGCGTCTCGCCGCGGGCATAGGCATCGGCGAAGGAGTCCATAACCTCGGCGCGGAAGCGGCTCTCATAGTCGAGAACGTAGTGAGGGATGGCGAGTCGCTCCGCCACCTGCCGCGCATCCTGGATGTCCTGGCCGGCGCAGCAGGCACCCGACTTCCCGATCGCGACACCATGATCGTAGAGCTGCAAGGTGACGCCCACGACGTCGTAGCCCTGCTCCTTGAGCAAAGCCGCCGTCACCGACGAATCGACACCGCCCGACATGGCGACCACCACGCGGGTGTCGCCGGGCTCCTTGTCGATTCCGAGGGAATTGCGGTTCATGGCGGGGCCTATATAGGCCTCGCCTCCTGCCGCCGCCAGCGCGGCCCGGAGCCGGCTAGTCGCGGCGGTAGCCCGTGTCGCGGACGACCTTGGCGACACCGTTGCGGTCGTAAACGATCGAAACCCGGTCGCCCATCTGGATGTCGCCGTCGTCGTACTGCGCCACGGTCACGCGCTGGCCGTCGTCGCGCTGGACCGTCACCTCGATGCCGCGGCGGGTGGAATTCTGGTCGATGGCCGTGCCGGCGATACCGCCCGCCACCGCACCCAGCAAGCCGCCAACGACCGCGCCGCCGACCGAGTTGGTGATTGCCCCACCGGCCACCGCACCGCCGGCCGCGCCCAGGCCACCGCCGATCAGCGTTCCGTCGCTCATGCCCGAGCCGCGGCTGCCGCGCACGGGGACCTCACGAATGGAAACGACGCGTCCGTTCTCGCCGCGATAGCTCGCGCCCTGCGAGGAAGTATTGACGACACCGGGCTGGACGCCGCCGCTGGTGCCGTTACAGGCGCTGAGACCGGTGACGAGAACCGCAGGAACCAGCAGGCTGAGGAACCACTTGCCGAACATCTGAGGGGAAACCTTTCGCACTCTCGATCGAACCAAACGACAGGCTTCAGTCCGGGTTCCGCGCCACGTCGCGAACGACCTTCGCCACACCCCGACCATCCTGCACGATCTGTACGCGGTCGCCGAGCTGGACGTCCCCGTCGTCGCGCTGGGCCACCGTCACGCTCTGCCCGTCGTCGCGCTGGACCGTGACCTCGATGCCGCGGCCGCCACTGCGCTGGCCGTCGGCGATCGTCCCCGCAATCGCGCCACCTACCGCGCCCAGGAGCAATCCGACCACGCCGCCGCCGACCGTCTGGCTGGTGATTCCGCCGATCGTGGCTCCGACACCTGCGCCCAGCAGGCCACCCATCAGTGCACCGTTGCCATTGCCCGGCCCGCCCGCGCCGGCCAGGCCGACTTCGCGAATGGAAACGACACGACCGGCGCCCATCGGCGCAGCGTAGGCAACCTGTACTGGTGCACCGGGCGGCTGACCATAGACAGGGGTGCCGGCGATCGGCGCGCTCGAACTCACGATGCCCGGCTGTACGGCATTGGACGCGCAAGCGCCCAACCCTGCGGCCAGCACCAGCGGCAACAGCAATGGACGAACTCTCGTCGCGATCATGATGGGGACCCCTCCCGGATCATTGGCTTGTCGCCCATATTTCCGGCCAAATTACGGCGTCTGGGAAGGGAAATTGCTAGTCCCGCTCGTCGATCCAGGCGGCCTGAATGGCTTCGAGAATCTTCTCGTTGGAGCGGGAGGCATCGTCCTCGAAATCCGGCAGCTCCATCACCCAGCGATGCAGGTCGGTGAAGCGCAGGTTGACGTTGTCGACGTCGGGATGCCGCTCCTCCAGTTCGATCGCGATGTCCTGCACGTCGGTCCAGCGCAGCTTGCGGGCCATCGGCCTCTCCTACTTGTCGACCATCATGTTGCGCGTGGCCGCGGGCAGCTTAACCACCAGCCCGTCGAGCGCCTCGGTGATCCGGATCTGGCAACCCAGGCGCGACGTGTGCGTGAGGCCGAAGGCGAGGTCGAGCATGTCTTCCTCGTCGTCGCTGGCCGGGCCGAGCTTGTCGAACCAGCCGGTCTCCACCACGACGTGGCATGTCGAGCAGGCGAGCGAACCTTCGCAGGCTCCCTCGATGTCGATGTGGTTGCGGTGTGCGATCTCCAGCACGGAGAGACCGAGCGGCGCATCGACTTCCTTGCGCGTCCCGTCCCGCAGAATGAACGTCATCTTCGGCATCTCTTGGCTCTCGCTCCGATTACTCGCCGACCCGGCTCTCAAGTTCGCCCACCGACAGGCCCGACAGCGCCTCGCGGATGCCGCGGTCCATGCGCCGCTCCGCGAAGGGCTTGGAAAGCGCCTCGAGCGCCTCGGCCGCCGCATTGATCTCGTCGCGGCTTTCGCCGGCCATTGCCGCCTCCAGTCGCGCCCGCGCGGAATCGATGCCGGCGCGCTCCTCGCTCGAC
>LSKJ01000526.1 GCA_001557035.1 Rhodospirillaceae bacterium CCH5-H10
CCTGATCCTGAAGAAGCTCGCAGCGCCTGGCGGCGGTCCCAAGATCGAGACATGGAATGCCAGTAATGAGAATGTCCTAGGAATGGTGGAAACAGGACTTCATGTCAGCGTTCACTGCGAGTCTTGGACGAGTGTTGCCTATCCCGGAGTCCGGTTTCGCGAAATACGTGATGCGTCAGGCCCGAGCCATATCACCTTCACGGCATGTTGGGAGGAGCACAATAAGAATCCAGCTCTCGCACGGTTCCTGGAAACGCTTCGGC
>LSKJ01000527.1 GCA_001557035.1 Rhodospirillaceae bacterium CCH5-H10
GGCCCGAACGTCCGCGAGCCGCAGAACCGTCGCGTCGAGATCGTCATCCAGTAAGACGATCCGAAGCACTGGCTTCAGGAACGGCCGGGGGAGACCCCGGCCGTTTCCATTTTAGGGCTATGCGCTTTTCGGGTTGGCGGGGCCGGGGCAGGCCTCTATATCCGGGCTCAGGAGAGTGAATTCATGTCGCAAGTGTTGATGCCCAAGGCGACCGCCGTCTGGCTGGTCGAAAACACGACCCTGACGTTCGACCAGATTTCGGCCTTCACCGGTCTGCATCCGCTCGAGATCCAGGCGATCGCGGATGGCGAGGTCGCCGGCGGCATGACTGGCTACGACCCCACGACCAACGGCCAGCTGACCAAGGAAGAGATCAAGCGTGTCGAGGCCGACAGCAACGCGCGGTTGAAGCTCAGCCCGCGCGACGTGCCGATGCCGCAGGCCCGTTCCAAGGGACCGCGCTACACGCCGGTGGCCAAGCGCCAGGATCGTCCCGACGCCATCGCGTGGCTGTTGAAGACGCATCCGGAACTGCAGGACAGCCAGGTCGCCAAGCTCGTCGGCTCGACCAAGAGCACCGTGCAGTCGGTCAAGGACCGTTCGCACTGGAACATGCAGAACGTCCGGCAGCACGATCCGGTGACGCTTGGGCTCTGCTCGCTCAAGGATCTGAACGACGCGGTCGACCGCGCGCGCCGCAAGGCCGCCCGGGAAGATGCGGCCCGCAAGAAGGACGCCGCGAAGTCCGGGGTGGTCGAGGAAGCCCCCGTGGCGGACGTCGATCCGGCCGAAGCCGACCAGCCCGACGTCGCCGAGCGCTGAGTTCCGCGGACCGTCCTAGACGGTCATCATCACCTTGCCGACATGGTCGGCGCGCTCCAGTTCGGCATGCGCGCCGGCGGCGTCCCTGAGCGGGAACGTCTTGTAGATGATCGGCTTGATCGTGCCCGCTTCGAGCAGCGGCCAAACCTTTTCCTTGAGACCGCGCGCCATGCGGCCCTTGCTCTCGATGCTCTGCGGGCGCAGCGTCGAGCCGGTGAGGGTAAGGCGATTGACCATCACGATGCCGGCGCTGACCGTCGCCGTCGCGCCGCCCTGCACCGCGATCACCACGCAACGCCCGTCGAGCTTCAGCAGCGACAGGTTCTTCGGCAGGTAGTCGCCGGCGACCATGTCGAGCACGACATCGACGCCACCCGATAGCTTCTTCACTTCCGCGGCCCAGTCATTGTCCTTGTAGATGATCGCGTGGTCGGCCCCGAGTTCCGTCACCGCCTTGGCCTTCTCCGGCGTGCGCACGGTGGTGAACACGGTCGCGCCGAACGACTTGGCGAGCTGGATCGCCGTCGTGCCGATGCCGCTCGCGCCGCCATGGATCAGCACCTTCTCGCCGGCCTCGAGGCGGCCGCGCTCGAACAGGTTGTGCCAGACGGTGAAGTAGTTCTCGGGCAGCGCCGCTGCGTGCAGCATGTCGAAGCCCTTGGGTGGCGGCAGGCATTGCGGCGCCGGCACGATGCAATACTCGGCATAGGAGCCGCCCGGCGTCAGCGCGCAGATCGCGTCGCCCAGCTTCCAGCCGGTCACGCCATCTCCCAGTGCGGCGACGGTGCCTGCAGCCTCGAGGCCCGGCAGGTCGGAGGCACCCGGCGGCGGCGCGTAGTTGCCCATGCGCTGGGCGATGTCGGGGCGGTTCACGGCGGTGGCGGCGATCTTGATGAGGATCTCGCCGGCCTTGGGCTGCGGCAC
>LSKJ01000053.1 GCA_001557035.1 Rhodospirillaceae bacterium CCH5-H10
GGCAGGCGGCGCCCGCCTCGGCGGCCTCGATGGCGCGCTTATAGTGAAAGTGGATGTCGGCCACGATCGGGACCTTGGAGGCCCGCACGATCTTCGGCAGCGCCGCCGTCGACTCCTCGTCGGGGCAGGACACGCGGATGATATCCACACCTGCTTCTTCGCAGCGACGGATCTGCGCGATGGTCGCGTCGGCGTCCGCGGTCAGCGTGTTGGTCATGGTCTGGACGGTGATCGGCGAATCGCCGCCCACCGGGACGGACCCGACCATCACCCGGCGCGACTTGCGGCGCTGGATGTCGCGGTACGGTCTGATGCTCATGGGACCAATGTAGCGGCGAGGCCTCGCCTCCGCCAGAGAGCCGGCGTCAGCGCGCTTCGGTGATGCGGTACGCGATACCGGCCGGGACGACGTAGCTTTCGCCGGCACGGACATAGGTCTGCGTCAGCACGTCGCCGTTCGGCGCCCGGAGTTCGACCCAGCTGTTGGTCTTCACGCTGATCGGCGTGTTGACCCGGACCGGCAGCGAGGGCTGTGTGGCCGGATCGGGCTGGCGGGCCGTGGCTTCCTCGACCGGCTTCGGCTGGTCGATGCGCGGCGGCTCGATCAGAGCCGGCGGCTGGGCGGCCTGTGCCTGGCCGATCGCCGGCACGTTCATCACGACCGGCGGCGGCGGCGCAGGAACGGCCACGACGACGGGCGGCGGCGCCAGCGGCGCAGCCGGCGCCCCGCTGTCGACGCGCTGCGCCGGCCAGACCTGGGCCGGCAGCGAGCCGTTGATGGTGCGCGTCTCCTGGCCCGGCGCGGGGGGCAACTGGGGAACGAACGGAT
>LSKJ01000528.1 GCA_001557035.1 Rhodospirillaceae bacterium CCH5-H10
GCCGGCATAGGCGCCGGGCTTCACTTCGACGATGACGATGCCCGGCCGCCACTCGGCCAGTCCCATCTCCTCGGCGACCGCGGGCGACATGTTGACGACCGAGGCGCCCGACAGCGGCTGCCGGCCCTCCAGTTGCGACAGGTCGCGCGGCGGATCCTCCGGCGGAGCCGCGAGCTTCAGCTGGACGACCTGTTCCTTGCCGCCGCGCATGATCTTGACCGGCACGGTGGCGTCGACGTTCAGCGTCGAGAGCCGGAAACGCAGCGCGGCCTCGTCGTCGATCGCCTGCTCGCGGATGCCGACGATGACGTCGTTTCGCTTCAGGCCCGCACTCGCGCCGGGCCCGTTGGGAAAGACCTCCTTGACCACGAGCCCTGCCGGCCGCGACAGGCCGAAGCCCGCCGCGAGATCGGGCGTCACGCGCTGCATGCTGACTCCGAGCCACGGCCGCACGATGCGCCCGCCCTGCGTACCCGTCGCAATCATCCGCTCTACGATGTTGGAAGGCGTCGCAAAGCCGATGCCGACCGACCCGCCGGTCTGCGAGTAGATCGCCGTGTTGATGCCGATCAGACGCCCGTCGAGCGCCACCAGCGCACCGCCGGAATTGCCCGGATTGATGGCGGCGTCGGTCTGAAGGAAGAAGTTCGAGTCGTTGATGCCGCCGGCGCTGCGCGCCACGGCCGAGACGATGCCGCTGGTCACGGTCTGGTTCAGGCCGAACGGATTGCCGATCGCCAGGACGACGTCGCCGACCTCGATCGAATCGGAATCGCGCAGTTCGAGGAACGGGAACTTCTCCTCGGCCCCCTCGATCCGCAGCAACGC
The DNA here is from genome assembly GCA_001557035.1 of Rhodospirillaceae bacterium CCH5-H10. Taxonomy (GTDB): domain Bacteria; phylum Pseudomonadota; class Alphaproteobacteria; order Reyranellales; family Reyranellaceae; genus Reyranella. The sequence goes on from LSKJ01000528.1 coordinate 829, forward strand.
CAGGTCGTAGCGTTCGTCCTGGGTGATGAGCTTGGCCTCGAACTCGCGACGGTCGGCCAGCACGACGCGGATCTCGTCGGCCCCCTTGACGACATGCGCGTTGGTGACGATCAGCCCGTCGGGCCTGACCAGCACGCCGGAACCCAGGGAATTCTGCACCCGGTCGCCGCCCTGCTGGGGCATGCCGGGAAAGGGAAACGGCAGCCGGCGCTGAACGCGGGCGGTGGTGGTCGTGTAGATGTTGACCACGGCCGGCGAGACCTTCTTGACCAGCGGGGCATAGGAATAGGCGAGTTCCGTCCGCGAGCTGGGCAATCCCTGAGCATGGGCGGCCAGTGGCACGACGGTCGCCGCACCGCATCCCATGAGAACCGTCGCCAGAATTACCCGCCGAATCATCCGTACATCTCCCTGCCCGGCCCGGATTTGCGACCTCCCTTATGGCAAATCAAGGGCTGATTGGCGCTGGCATATCGATTGCAGGGGTTTCGGACAATGCGCCAGCCATTGGCGCGAGGGGAAACTGGAGCGCTTCATGAAATTGACCCGTCGTACCATCCTGGCCGGATCGGCCGCCGCCCTCGGCTCGTCGCTCGCCGCGCCGGCCGTCAAGGCGAGCCCCGGCTGGCCCACCAAGCAGCCGATCAAGCTGATCGCGACCTTCCCGCCCGGCGGCACCGCCGATACGATCTCGCGCATCCTGGCGCCCAAGCTCTCGGCCGCGCTCGGCACCCAGGTGGTGGTCGAGAACCGGCCCGGCGCCAC
>LSKJ01000529.1 GCA_001557035.1 Rhodospirillaceae bacterium CCH5-H10
CCTTCGATGCTGCACCGCCGTTGCACCACTATGAGGGCGAGGACGAGGCGCGACGGCGCTCGCGGCGCCGAAAGTTCTGGATGCCGGCGACCGTCATCGCCTAACGTCGCCCCATGGCCATTCTTGGAGTGATCGCCGACGATTTTACCGGCGCAACCGATATCGCGGGCATGCTCGTCAAATGCGGTATGCGCACGATCCAGACAATCGGCGTGCCGGCAAAGGGCACCATCCCCGACGACGTCGACGCCGTCGTCGTCGCGCTCAAGACCCGCTCGATCCCCGCGGCCGACGCCGTCGCGCAATCGCTCGACGCACTGAAGGCACTGCAGGCGGCGGGCTGCGTTCGCTTCTTCTTCAAATACTGCTCGACCTTCGACTCGACCGACGCCGGCAATATCGGCCCGGTGGGCGACGCGCTGCTCGACGCGCTGAAGGCGAAGCAGGCGATCTACTGCCCCGCCTTCCCGGTGAACGGCCGCACGATCTTCTTCGGCCATCTCTTCGTCGGCGACGTGCTCCTGTCCGACTCGCACATGAAGCACCATCCGCTGACCCCGATGACGGATGCCAGCCTGGTGCGCGTGCTGGCGCGGCAGACGCCGCACAAGGTCGGGCTCGTCGCGCTGAAGCAGGTCCAGTCCGGTTCGGCCGTCCTGCGCGAATCGCTCGTCAGGCTCGCCGCCGACGGCGTGCGCCACGTGGTGGTCGATGCGGTGGCCGACACCGACCTCGGCATCATCGGCGAGGCGATCGGCGACGACACGCTGGTCACGGGTGGCTCCGGCGTCGCGCTCGGCCTGCCCGCCGCCTATCGCCGTCGCGGCCTGATGGCGCATCGGTCCGGCGCCGATACGCTGCCGAAGATCGACGGCGCTGCAGC
>LSKJ01000530.1 GCA_001557035.1 Rhodospirillaceae bacterium CCH5-H10
ACAGAGAATCGAACCGCATCACACCGCGCAACTACGATGTGTGAATGCGATAGCCCGTCTTACGGGGGAGGCCGGGTGGGGGAGAGCAACGCGATGGTCGTCGATCAGCGAAAAGAGTTCAGACTCATGGCTGTCCCCCTCCGGCCTTCGGCCACCTCCCCCGTGTGACGGGGGAGGAAAATGAGAGGCCGTCAGCGCAGCTCGGCGCAGAACTCCTGGATGCGGGCGCAGCCTTCGCGGAGGCTGGCCATGTCGGTGGCGTAGGAGATTCGGAAGTAGGGGCTCATGCCGTAGGCGGCGCCCTGCACCGTGGCGACGTGCTTCTCTTCCAGCAGTGCCGTGACGAAGTCGGTGTCGTTGGCGATCTTCCGGCCGCCCTTCGTGGTCTTGCCGATGCAGCCCGCGAGGTTGGGGAACACGTAGAACGCGCCCTCGGGCATGTGGCAGGTGAGGCCCTTCGCGGCGCGCAGCATGCCGACGACCTCGTCGCGGCGCTTCTGGTAGTCGGCGGCGCGCTCCTTCAGGAGGTCCTGCGGGCCGTTCAGCGCGGCGGTGGCGGCGGCCTGGCCGATCGTCGAGATGCCCGAGCCGATCTGGCCCTGCATGTTAGTCATCGCCGCGATCATCGCGCGCGGGCCTCCCGCGAAGCCGACCCTCCAGCCGGTCATGGCATAGGCCTTCGACGCGCCGTTGACGGTGAGCGTTCGGTCCTTCAGCGCCGGCTCGACCTCGGCCACAGTGCTGAACTTCGCGTCGCCATAGACCAGGTGCTCGTAGACGTCGTCGGCCATCACCATGACGTGCTTGTGCTTCAGCAGCACGTCGCAGATCTGGCGCATCTCGGCCGGCGAGCAGACCGCGCCGGTCGGATTGTTGGGGAAGTTCAGCACCACCCACTTGGTCTTGGCGGTGATGACCTCCTCGAGATCGGCGGCGCGCAGCTTGAACTGGTTGTTCTCCGGGCACGAGACCGGCACCGGCTTGGCGCCGGCAATGACGGCCTGGTCGGCGTAGGAGATCCAGCCCGGCGCGGGGATGACGACCTCGTCGCCCGGGTTCACGCTGGCCATCAGCACGTCGTACATGATCTGCTTGCTGCCGTTGGAAACCATGACCTCGTCCAGCGCATAGTCGAGATTGTTGTCGCGCTTGAACTTTCGCTGGATCGCTTCCTTGAGCGACTTCACGCCGTCCTGCGGCGGATACTTGGTGTCGCCGGCCAGCGCCGCCTGGTGCGCCGCCTCGATGGCATGCGCCGGGGTCGGGAAGTCGGGTTCGCCCGAGGAGAGGCCCACGATCTTCACGCCCTGCGCGCGCAGCTCGCGCACCTTGCGGGTCATCGCGGCCGAGGCCGACACCTTCACGTTCTTCAGACGATCGGCAACCTCGAACATGCTTCCCCTTACCTTCAGGTCTTCTTTCGAATGGTGAGCGCGATGCCGCCCAGGATGGCCGCCGACGCGAGCAGCAGACGCGCGGTGATCGGCTCGGCGAGTAGCACCGCACCCCCAAGCGCGGCAATGGCCGGGACGCAAAGCTGGATTGTGGCGGCCGACGTGGCGGAGAGCGACGGCAGGGCCGCGTACCACAGGACATAACCCAGGCCGGACGTGATGGCGCCCGAGGCCACGGCGTAGAGCAGGCCCGTCTGGTCGGGCTGGGCTTGTGTCGCTGCACCCAGGCTGAGGATCGCGGCGAAGGGCACGGCGCGGATGAAGTTGCCGCCCGTCGCCGCGGTCGGGTCACCGGCGCCACGGCCGAGCAGGGAGTAGATGCCCCAAGCGATTCCGGACGCCAGCATGAGGCCCGCCGCAAGAGCCGGTGGTGCCGAGAGGCCCGGCAGCAGCAGCCAGACGAGGCCCACGACCGCGACCAGCACGCCGACGAGCCGCAGGCCTCCGAGCCGTTCGCCGGAGAAGAGGCCGTAGGCCGTCATGGTGAGCTGCACCGCTCCGAACAGCAGCAGCGCGCCTGTCGCCGCCGTGAGGTCGCGATAGGCGAAGGAGAAGCAGACCGCGTAGGCGAACAGCATCGCCGCCATCGGCCAGCTGCCCGCCGCCAGCGGCTGCCTCCCGCGCGAGCGCAGCAGGATCCACAGGATGAGCGCGCCCGAGGCCAGGCGGATCGAGGTGAAGCTTGCTGCATCGATCGACGTGTCGCGCAGCGCGATCCTGCACAGCAGCGAGTTGCTGGCAAAGGCCAGCATCGCGAAGGTCGTGAGGAGGGCTGTGCGGGCCGCTGCCGTCGCCGCCGGCACCTCAGTTTGCCAGCTGGTACAGCTTCATCGCGTTGTCGCGCGTGATCTTGCGCTTGGTCTCGGCCGGGACGTCGTTCAGCTCCCTGGAGATGAACTCCTGGCTGTCGGGCCAGATGCCGTCGGGATGCGGGTAGTCGGAACCCCACATGACATTGTCCTCGCCGAGATGGCGCAGCAGCTCGATGCCGACCGGGTCAGTCTGATAGGTCGCGTAGAACTGCCGATGCCAGTATTCCGAGGGCTTCATCTTGAGGTCGAGGTCCTGGAACTGGTCTTCCCATTCGAGATCCATGTGCTGCAGCACATAGGGGATCCAGCCGAGACCGGCCTCGCCGATCACGATCTTGAGGTTGGAGTAGCGCGCCGGCGCACCGGAGTAGATCAGGCCCATGAGCATGGTGCTCATGTGCATCTGGAAGCCGGTGATGTGCGTGGCGAAGATGCGGCGCTGCACTTCGGGCGTGTACTTGGTGACGTCGGGTGAGCGGCCGCCGATCGTGTGGAAGTGCAGCGGAATGCCGGTCTCGTGGCCGAACTTCCACAGCGGCTCCCAGAACGGGTCCCAGAGGGGCGTCATGTCGGGGCGGTTGGCGATGTCGAGGCCCTTCACGCCGCGCTTGGCGCATCGCATCGCTTCGGCGACCGACTCGTCCATGTCGTAGTTCGGGATGTTGGCCAGGCCGATCAGCCGGTCCGGCGCCTGCCTGCAGAAATCGTGGAGCCAGTCGTTATAGATGCGCAGCATCACGAGGGCGGCTTCCGGATCGTTCAGGCGCCCGCTCGATCCCAGCACGCCGTACAGCACCTCGGCCTGCACGCCGTCGCGATCCTGGTCCTTCAGGCGATGATCGACTTCGGTCAGGCGGCGGATGCCTTTCTTGCCGTCGTCGTAGAGGCCGGTCGAGGCCATGCGGTCGGAGCGATGGATGATGCCCGGCACATATTCGCGGCCGGCCGATCCCATGCCGTTCACGAGACCGAACTTGGCGCCCTTGACGCTGACCCATTCCGGTCCCTTGGGACCGTCGATCACATGCGGCATGCGATCCTTCAGCGAAGCCGGTGCGTTGCTGGTGAAGAGATCCGGCGGCAGCCAGATCAGGTCGATATGCCCATCCGCAGAAATCACATCGTATTTCATCGCTCGTTTCCTCCCGGGCGCCATTCCTCTGGAGTCGTCCATCTTCTAGAGTGCGCCGCCTACCTGCCTGTCGCAATGGGATGACGATGAACGAGACCGAGTGGCTTGCCGAATTTGCGTCTGCGTTGAAGCGTGCCGACTCTGATGCTGCGACCGCGTTGTTTGCAGAAGAGTGTTACTGGCGCGATCTCGTCGCCTTCACCTGGAACATCGTGACGCTCGAGAGCCGCACAGCGATTGGTGATATGCTCGAGGCGCGCCTCGGCGATGTGAAACCAGACGCCTTCGAACTCGCAGGGCGGCCCGGCTGGTTCACCTTCGAGACCGCGCAGGGCCGCGGCAAAGGCCATATCCGTCTCAAGGACGGCAAGGCCTGGACCTTCTTCACGGCGCTGATGGAATTGAAGGGTTTCGAGGAGAAGAAGGGACCGTCGCGCGAGCACGGCACGCAGCACGGCGCTTTCAAGGATCGCGTGACCTGGACCGATCGCCGTCGCGCCGACGCCAAGGAGCTGGGCTTCGAGCGTCAGCCTTACGTGCTCATCATCGGCGGCGGGCAGGGCGGCATCGGCCTCGGCGCGCGCCTGAAGAGGCTCAGTGTCCCGACCCTGATCGTCGACCGCAATCCGCGGCCGGGCGATGCCTGGCGCAACCGCTACAAGTCGCTCTGCCTTCACGATCCGGTCTGGTACGACCATCTGCCGTACCTGCCGTTCCCCGATCACTGGCCGATCTACACGCCCAAGGACAAGATGGGTGACTGGCTCGAGTCCTATACGAAGATCATGGAGCTCGATTACTGGTCCTCGACCACCTGCAAGAGCTCGTCGTTCGACGAAGCGACGGGCGAATGGGCCGTCGTCGTCGAGCGTGACGGCAAGGAAGTGACGCTGAAGCCAAAGCAGCTCGTGATTGCGACCGGCATGTCGGGCTTCCCCGAGATTCCGACATTCCCGGGGGCTGAGCGCTTCAAGGGCAGGCAGCATCATTCCAGCGCCCATCCCGGCGGCGAGGGGTGGGCCGGCAAGAAGTGCGTGGTCGTGGGCTCGAACAATTCCGCGCACGACATCGCCGCCGACCTGTGGGAGCACGGCGCCGACGTGACCCTGCTGCAGCGCTCAGCCACGCTGGTGGTGCGCGCTGACACCCTGGCGCGCAACCGGCCGCTCTATTCGGAAGAGGCGGTGGCATCGGGCATCACCACCGAGATCGCCGACCTCACCACCGCCTCGATGCCCTACGGCGCGCTGCCCAAGGTGATGCAGCCGGTGGTCGAGCAGATCCGGCGCGAGGATGCCGACTTCTACGCGCGGCTGGAAAAGGCGGGCTTCAGGCTCACCTTCGGCGAGGACAATACCGGCATCGGCCCGATGTATCTGCGGCGCGGCTCGGGCTACTACATCGACGTCGGCGCTTCGGAGCTGATCGCCGATGGCCGCATCAAGCTCAAGTCCGGCGTCGAGATCGAGCGCATGACCGAGGACTCGGTGGTGCTGAACGACGGCACAGAACTGAAGGCCGACCTGGTCGTCTATGCCACCGGCTACGGCTCGATGAACCAGTGGGCAGCCGCGCTGATCTCGCCCGAGGTCGCCGACAAGGTCGGCAAGTGCTGGGGCCTGGGCTCCGGCACCGCCAAGGACCCCGGTCCCTGGGAAGGCGAGCTGCGCAACATGTGGAAGCCCACGGCGCAGGAGAACCTGTGGTTCCACGGCGGCAACCTGATGCAGTCCAGGCTCTACTCGGTCTTCCTGTCGCTGCAGCTCAAGGCGCGGATGGAGGAGCTGCCGACGCCGGTCTATGGCCGGGCCGCAGTCCACCACAAGGCGTGATTCGGGGCGGGGACGCCGGGCCGGTTCGCACCGTACACTGTGAACGCATGCACCGTTTCCCCCGTCGCCGCACGATCCTCTCCCTTGGCCTGTCCTTCGCGCCCCTGCTCGCCGTTTCGGCCTGCTCGTTCAACATGGGCGAGCCCAACCTGCCGAAGACCGAGTTCCGGGCCGACCTCAGCGGCGCGCGCGAGTTACCGGCGACGGACAGCAAGGGCGAGGGCTACTTCACGGCCACGTACAGGGCCTCGACCAAGGTGCTGGAATACAAGCTCAACCTGGTGCGGCTGAGCGGTCCGGTGCGGCAGGCGGGCCTGTTCGGCCCAGCCGCGCCCGACCAGATCGGCCCGCAGGTCGTATGGATCGACGTCCCGTTCTACGCCGACCGCTCGACGGTGAACGATGGCGTGACGCTCACCGAGCAGCAGGCGAAAGAAGTGCTGGCCGGCCTCTGGTACGTCAACGTGCTGACCGAGAAATATCCCGACGGCGAAATCCGCGGGCAGATCCTGCCGCTGAAGAAGTAGCACTCCTGTCGTCTCGACCGGAGCCGAGCGTAGCGAGGCGAAGTGGAGAGGCCTTTTTTCCACTACCCGACGTCTACTCGCGGAAAAAAGGTCTCTCCACTCCGCGCCTTCGGCGCTCCGGTCGAGACGACGGAATGGAACAAACCATCTCCCATCGTATCGGGTGAAGAAAGCTCTTCGTCTCGTTCACTGCGCCAGTCTCTTATAGAGTTCGGCGTACATCGCATGGCTGCGCTGATAGGCGTCCATGACATGCGGGCGCGGTCGGCCTTCTTCTTCAGCCAGACGTCGTGCGTGGGTCTTGGTGTCGACGTCAGTTGTGGATCTCTCGCGCTCGTTGTCCATGTTCAGTCGAACTTCAGCTTCCAGTCGATCCACTCGCAGAGGCCGCGGCCCATCACGTCTTCGAGGTCCTGTCCCTTCAGCCACGGCAGCTCTTCGGTGAAGAAGGTCACGCACTGGCGGTAGGTGCACTGCATGCGGGTGATGTCGGTGCCCCAGAAGAAGCGCTTGGGACCGAAGGCGTCGAAGATGCGGTGCAGCCCGTCCTGGATGTTCCTGAACGGATAGCCCTTGGTCGAGTAATGCGGCGCGCCGGTCGCCTTGACGGCGACGTTGGGCAGCTTGGCCATCGCCACCAGCTTGTCGAGATGGATGAAGGCTTCTTCGTCCTGGCCGTGACGGTTGAGGCCGCAATGATCGACGATCATCCTGAGGTTGGGATGCCTCTCGGCGATCTCGCGGAACTTGTCGGGGAAGATGCCGCCCATCGTGGCGACCGGGATGCCTTCCTTCTCCGCGGCCGGCCAGACCCAGTCGAGCAGCCCGTCGTTCAGCCACTGCTGCTCGGCCGGATGCAGAAGCGCCCAGCGCAGGCCCATCATGCCGGGCTGCTTGCGCCAGCCCTTGATGCGGTTGCGGCTGTCGGGGTCCTGCAGTGGGAACTGTCCCATCACCGCGAAGCGGTCGGGATACTTCTTCGCCGCATCGAGGGCGAGCTGGTTCGATGTCGGGTCCCAGCTATAGGGCGGATGGATCAGCGCAGCCGACACGCCGGCCTCGTCCATCTCCTTCAACGCCTGTTCGGCGGTGAAACTCTCGACCTTGCGATGCAGGCCCGAGGGCGGAGTCACGGTCTGCGACCAGATATGGATCTGCGCGTCGACGATTTTCATTTAGGTAACCTCAGTTGGGAGTAGGCGCCGCGGCATCGAGCAGCTTTTCGCGCTTCAGCTCGCTCCACAGCTCGACTGGAATCTTCACGCTCATATGGGCGATATTCTGCTTCACCTCGGCGGCGCTGAGCGCGCCGGGGATCACAGAGCAGAAGGCGGGGTGGAACAGCGGGAACTGCATCGCAGCCGCGCCGAGCGGCACGCCGTGGCGCTGGCACACCGCCTCGATCTTCTGCGCCTTGTCGACGAGGTGCTGGGGTGCGGCGACATAGTCGTGCGTCGCGCCGGTCTTCACGTTGCCGGTCAGGATGCCCGAATTGTAGGGCCCGCCCAGGATCACCGAGACGTTCCGCTTGGTGCACTCCGGCAGGAACTCCTCCAGAGCCCCCTGTTCGAGCAGGGTGTAGCGCCCGGCCAGCAGCATGCAGTCGAAGTCACCGGCCTTGATGAAGCGCGTGCTGGTGTCGCTCTCGTTGATGCCGACGCCGATGGCCGAGATGACGCCTGCCTTGCGCAGCTCGTCGAGCGCGCGGAAGCCGGAATCCATCACCGTCTTGAAGCGCTCGTCGAGAAGGGCGCGGTCCTTGATGGTCCAGAAGTCGACGTCGTGGACCAGAGCGATGTCGATCCTGTCTAGGCCCAGCCGGAAGTGCGAATGCTCCAGCGAGCGCATCACGCCATCATAGGTGTAGTCGAACTGCGGCACGAAGCCCGGCAGGCCGTTCTCGCGGAAATCCTTGGGCAGCACTTCGCCCGGCTTGCGCACATGCAGGATGCGGCCGATCTTGGTCGACAGAACGTAGCTGTCTCGCGGCTTCTCGCGCAGCGCCGCGCCCATGCGCAGCTCGCTGCGGCCGTAGCCGTAGAAAGGCGAGGTATCGAAGTAGCGGATGCCGGACTCGTAGCCGTCGTTGGTGAGCTGCACCGCCTCGGCGTCGGAAATGGTGGCGCGGAAGCCGCCCATCGGCGCGCCGCCCAGTCCGATCTCGGTGACTTCGAGTTTCGTCTTTCCGACCTTGCGGCGCTTGAGCGCTGTCATGTTCGTTTCCTCCGGGGACGGGGGAGAGTACGAATTGCCACTGACCCGCGCCACAGGAGAGAAGATGAGCGACGAGCGCCTCGTTCTGCACGGCAGTTTCACGTCGAGCTCGAGCTACAAGCCGATGCTCTTCCTGGCGCTCTCCGGCTTGCCGTTCTCGTTCCGCACGGTCAACCTGAAGAACGGCGTGCAGAAGGAAGCCGCGCACCTCGCGATCAACCGATACGGCCAGGTGCCGGTGCTGCGCCATCGCGGCCTGACACTGGTGATGTCGAACGTGATCCTCGACTATCTCGCGCGCGCCACGGGGCACTTCGAGCCCAAGACCGAGCAGCATCGCTGGCAGGCCCGCGAATGGCTGTCGTGGGAGAACGACGCCATCACCAACGTGGCCCGCGTCCGCCACTTCGCGCGCTTCCGTCCCGACGTGTCGCAGGACATCGTGAACTTCTTCCGGCCCGGCGCCGAAGCCGCGCTCGACTTCGCCGACAAGTCGCTCGCGGGCCGCGAATGGCTGGTGGGCGATGCCTGCTCGATCGCCGACATCGGCTGCTGGGGCCGCATGGTCTTCGCCAGCGAAGGCGGCCTGTCGATCGATTCGCGGCCGAACCTCGCGGCCTGGCGCAACCGGATCAAGGCTTTGCCGGGCTTTGCGTTGCCGTACGACCTGATCCCGAAGAAGGATGCGGAGTTCGAGGGGCGCTGAACTCTCCTCACTTGCCTGCTTCCTTTTTGCCCAGATTTCCAGGAATAGTTACGCCAGTGACCTTCCGCTCTTACCTCGCGCTGGCCCTTTTTCTGGCGATCGTACCTGCCTCCGGTCGCGCGGCGGATTGCGTCAGTAGTCAAGGTGACTACGACAGTAAGGGGCGGTTGTCGGAAACCCTGTCGATCATTGCAGACACTTGCGGTTCGCTGAAGATCATCGATCGGCGTAGAGACGACGCGAGGCTCCAGGTCAATATCTACGCGACCTATGTTGTGTTCGATCCCCCAACGAGCACTGCAGAACGGCGCTACAACGAGTGGGTGGAAAAGCATACCGAAAGAATGAATTTTTCCGACCCGATCGAGTCGCCAACCTCGACCGAAGTTATCCACACTTTGGGCGGTTACTTGTATCGGTCACCGAATTTGCTTTCGGCATTGGTCGCCGGTTGGATTTGCTGCGGTGCTCACGGGACGGCGTGGATGGACGCGCTTAATGTCAACCCTGAGACAGGACGAGATGTTGCATTGAGCGAGTTGATCGAAATCGAACCAACCGCGAATTTCTGCTGGGAGCAATTCGCACAACTCGCCGGTCCGATTGAGGATCAAGGCAAGATATTCAGCCAGCGCTATCCCCGTGAGGGATTCGTCGATGTCATGCAGCGGCTAGGCGTTTGGAGCGTCGGCGAGTACGGGCTCGGTACTTATTTTGGCTACTTGCTGGGTTTCGTCGGCGCTGAATTCGCCTGCATAATCAAGACGGAAGATCTGGCTCGATTTGTCAGACCCGGCATTTCCGTTCCGCCTTAGCTCTCTAAAACCAATCCTCGCGGCGTGGCGCGACCGCATCAAGGCGATGGCGGGCTTTGCGTTGCCGTACGATCTGATCCCGAAAATGGATGCGGAGTTCGAGGGGGGTTAACTCTACGATACCCCAACAACAACCTCACCCTGAGGAGCGCTCCGCAGGAGCGCGTCTCGAAGGGTGGGCACGAGCACCGCATCTGTTGCCCATCCTTCGAGACGGTCGCTTCGCGACCTCCTCAGGATGAGGTGAGGGGGCGGAAAGAGGGAGACGGTCGAGGCGTCCTAAGCCACCTGCTGCCCTTCGACCGTCGGGCCTTCGCTCATGGTTGTGGTGCGGCGCATGTCGCGGACGATGTTGAGGTCGTCGAAGCGGCGGACGCGGTGCATGGTGGTGCGGTTGTCCCAGATCACGAAGTCGTTCTTCGTCCAGTGATGGACGTAGACGAACTGCGGCTGAGTCGCGTGCTCCATCAGGTCGCGGATGAACGCCATCGCCTCGGGGCGGGGCCAGCCGACGATGGCGCCGATATGCGCTGACAGCAGCAGCGACTTGCGTCCGGTGACGGGATGCGTGCGCACGAGCCTGTGCAGGACGGGGCGCATCCGGTGGCGTTCCTCGTCCGTGAAGTCCGTGAAGCCGAGCTGGCCGCGCGAGTAGATCAGCGAATGCTCGCAGACCAAATCCTCGATCTCCGCCTTGGTGGCTTCGTCGAGGGCGTCGTAGGCCGCGCGCATGTCGGCGAACTCGGTGTTGCCGCCGTCGCGCGTCACGATGCGTCCGCTCAGCAGCGAATAGCGCGCCGGCACGATGCGGAAGGTGGCGTCGGAGTGCCACAGCCGGTTGCCCAGCGCGGCCATGCGGCGCCGGTCGTCGCGCTCCAGCCGCTTGTTGTCCTTGTCGAGATTGGAGACGTCGGCGAAGGCGCCGCCGAGGCGCATCGTGGTCGCCGTCAGGGTCGTGTTGGCGCCTTCCTGCAGCGGACCGAAGTTGCGCGTGAACTCGAGCTGCTGCTCGTCCGTCATGTCCTGGCCGGGCAGGACCAGCACGGCATGTCTGTCCATGCCCGCTTCGATGGCAGCGACCTCGGCCGGGGTCAGCTTGCGTCGCGCGTCGATGCCGTTCATTTCGGCACCGATGCAGGGATGAAGAGGGCGCGTCTCGATCGACAACAGGACCTCCCGTGGATCTGGACCCCTTAGCGCAGGGCGGCCGCGATATTACCACCGTCCACGGTCGTGACAGCGCCCGTCGTCTTCGCCGCCTTGGCCAGCGAAACGAAAGCCTGCGCCACGTCGTCAGCCGTCACTTCGAGGCCGAGCAGGTTGCCGCCCATGTAATCGGCCTCGCTGAGACCGCGCGCCCGGGATCGCTGTGCGATCATTTCGTCCGTCAGGAGACCCGTGCGGATGCGATCGGCATTCACGGCGTTGGCACGGATGCCGTCGCCGCCATGGTCGAGCGCATACTGGCGCATCAGGAACAGCGTCGCGGCCTTCGGCAGCCCGTAAGGGCCGAAGTCCGGCCCCGGATTCACCGCCTGCTTGGAGGTGTTGAACAGCAGGCAGCCGCCCAGGCCTTGCGTGCGCATGATGCGCACCGCGTTCTGCGCCACGCTCTGGTGCGCCCAGAAATTCAGCTCGAAGCTTTTACGCAGCACGGCCTCGTCGACGTCGCCGATGCGGCCCTGCCAGGCCGCGCCCGCGTTGGAGACCACGATGTCGACGCCGCCATAGGTCGCCGCGACCTTGTCGAAGGCCGCGCGCACCGACTTCGGATCGGTGACGTCGCAGGCGACGGCGAAGCCCTTCGCCTTCGAGACGTCGCGATCGAGCACCGCCACCTCGGCGCCCTCGCGCGAGAACGCCGCTGCCGTCGCCGCACCGATGCCCGAGGCGCCACCGGTCACCACGACGATGCGCCGTGCCAGCGGCTTCTCGGCCGCGCTGTTGAGCTTCGCCTGTTCGAGCGACCAGTATTCGATGTCGAAGATGTCAGGCTCGGGGATGCACTCGTAGGTGCCGAGCCGTTCGGCGTCGGCGATCACCGCCACGGTCGTCTCGGCGAGGTCGGCCGCGATCTTCGCGTCCTTGGAGCTGTTGCCGATGCCGAACAGACCGACGCCCGGCACGAGCGTCACCCGCGGGATCGGGTCGAGTTCCTTCTTCGCCGTGATCTGGCGGCCGTTGTAGCGCATGAAATAGGCGTGATAGTCGGCCGCGAATTTCTCGAGCGCCGCCTTGGTCTCGCTCTTGAACGCGTCGAGCTTGCCGGCCTCGGGCGCGGGCGCGATGAAGGCCACGTTCTTGGTGCGGATCGCATGGTCGGGCGTCACCGGACCCTGCTGGCTGTAGCGCGCGATCTCCTTGCCGTTCACATAGGCCAGGATCTCCGGCGAGGTGCGAAACTCGAACACGAAGCGTTGCGCGGCTTCACGGCCGCCGGTCTTGGCCGGCAGCGAGAACAGCCCGCGCAGGATCGGCGCGATCTCCGCCGCCGTCGCCGGCGTCGCGGGCAGCGTGGCGCCCGGGAAGATTTTCCGCGTGGCCTTGGCGAGGCGCTGCTCGGCCATGGTCACGAGGTCGATCATGCGGACATAGGCTTCCTCGGCCGTCGCTCCCATCGAGAAGATGCCGTGCTTCAGCAGGATCAGGCCCTCGACGTCGGGATGGGCGCGCGCGATCTCGGCGGTCTTCTTGGCCAGCGCGAAGCCCGGCATGACGTAGGGCACGAGCGCGGCGCGCTTGCCGTAGAGATTGGCCGCCAGTTCGGCGCCGTCGGGCTGGTCGGTCAGCGCCAGCACTGCGTTGGAATGCGTATGGTCGATGAACTTGTGCGGCAGGAACGCGTGCAGCAGCGTCTCGACCGACGGGTTGGGCGCCTTGCTGTCGAGCAGGTTGGCGCGCTGCACGTTCACCATGTCCTCGTCGCTGAGCGTCTGCAGCCCTTCCAGCTCGCGCAGCGGCGCGAGACGGACGGCGGGCAGGCCCGGCGCCTCGATGGTGCCCATGTCCCAGCCGCTGCCCTTGACGCAGAGCACGTCGAGCGGCTGGCCGGTGACGTCGGCCATGCGCGTCTTCACCGAGGTATTGCCGCCGCCGTGCAGGACCAGCTTCGGCTCACCGCCCAGCAGGCGCGTCGTGTAGACGCGCAGGGCCAGGTCCTCGTCGATGCCCTTGGTGGCGTGGCTCGCGATGGCTTGCCTGGCGTCGCTATCGGACCAGAGGTTCTTCATGGCGTGGCCTATTCCTCGGGCTGGATGCCGGCGTCCTTGGCGATCTTCACCCAGGTCGCGATCTCCCGCTCCTGGTAGGGCTTGAACTGCGCCGGGTCGCGTGGCTCGACGGTGAAGCCCAGCTTGTCGATCTTCTCGACGACCTCGGGCTTCTTCAGGCTCTTCATGATCTCGCCCGAGAGCCGGTCGAGCGCGGGCTGCGGCGTCGCCGCCGGCGCGAAGAAGGCCGCCCAGGAGGAAGCGTTGGCGCCGGTCACGCCCTGCTCCTCGAGCGTCGGGACATCCGGGAGCTGCGGATTGCGCTTGGCGCTGCCGATCGCGATGGCGCGGATGGTGCCGGCCTTGATCTGCGCCAGGACGCTGGGCAGCGTCGAGTTCGAGATGTCGATGCGGCCGCCGACCAGGTCCTGCACCAGCGGCGGCGCGCCGCGATAGGGGACGTGGGTCATCTTCGTTCCGGTGCGCGCCATGAACAGCTCGGTCGAAAGGTGGGAGCCCGAACCGATGCCGGTGGAACCGTAGTTCAGTTCGCCGGGCTTGGCCTTGGCCAGTGCGATCAACTCCTGGATGTTCTTCGCCGGCAGGTCCTTGCGCACGACGAAGACATGCTCGAAGGCACCGGCGCCGGCCAGCGGCGCGAAGTCCTTCACCGCGTCGTAGCCCGGCTCCTTCAGCATGAACATGTTGTTGCCGTGCGTCTGGTTGTTGCCGAACGTGATCGTCTGCCCGTCCGGCTTGGCCTTGGCGACGGTGCGCGTGCCGATGGCGCCGGCGCCGCCGGACACGTTCTCGACCACGACCTGCTGGCCGAGCGGACCCGAAATGTCGGCCGCCACGATGCGGGCGATCACGTCGGTCGGGCCGCCGGCCGGATAGGCCACGACCATTTTTATCGGGCCGGTCGGTTGCCAGGCTTGAGCGAAGGCGGGCTTCACGAAGGGCGCGGCCAGCAGGCCGGCGCTGAACAGACGACGCTTGATCATGGGATCTGCTTCCTAGGCGTGTGAAATGACGATCTTGCCGAAATGCGTTTGTCCCTTCAGATGCCGATAGGCCGCTTGGGCCTCGGCAAAAGGAAACACCTTGTCGATGACGGGCTTGAGCCCGTTCGCCTCGATGGCGCGGTTCATCGCCTCGAACATCTGCGTGCTGCCGACATAGAGGCCCTGGACCTTGAGGTTGCGGCGCAGGATCGGCATCGGGTCGAGCGTCGCCATGCCCGACAGAAGCCCGATCACCGCGATCGAGCCGCCGAGCCGCGTCGCCATGAACGAGCGGGGGAGCGTGCCGGCGCCGCCGACCTCGACCGTGATGTCCGCACCGCGGCCGCCGGTCAGCTTCAGCGCTTCCTGGTCCCAGTCCGGCGTCGCCTTGTAGTCGATCACGGCCTCGGCCCCCATCTGCTTCAGCCGTTCGGCCTTGGCGGCGGAGCTGGAGGTGCCGATCACGCGGGCGCCGAACATGCGGGCAAACTGCAGCGCGAAGATCGAGACGCCGCCGGTGCCCTGGATCTGCACCACGTCGCCCGCCTTGATGTGGCCGATCTCGACCAGCGCGTTCCACGCCGTGACGGCGGCGCAGGGAAGGGTGGCGCCCTCCTCGTAGCTGAGATGTGCCGGCAGCTTCACGACGCCTTCCTCTTCCAGCACCGCCAGCTCGGTCAGCATGCCGTCGATCGCGCCGCCCATCGCCGAGGGCATGGCGCTGTCGCTGATCGCGCCGCCGAACCAGCGCTGCATGAAGCAGCCCGCGACCCGGTCGCCGACCTTGACCCGGCTGACGCCCGGTCCGACCGCGACCACCTCGCCGGCGCCGTCCGACAGCGGGATCAGGTCGGGCTTCGGCGCCGACCGCGCATACTGTGCCTCGATGGTGAGCAGGTCGCGGTAGTTCAGCGACGTCGCCTTGACCCGGACGAGGACCTGCCGCGGGCCGGGCGTCGGGTCCGGCCGCTCGACCAGGGTCAGCGAGTCGATGCCCTTGGGGGCAGGGATGACGTAGCACTTCATTGGTCGGCTCCTGTAAGCGCAGGGGTACGAACGGCGCACACTGTAAAGTCCCGCACACTGTCATCCCGAGCGTAGCGAGGGACCCTTCGTGGAGGCCAGTAAAGGTCCCTCGCTACGCTCGGGATGACAATTAACGTGCTGTCGGCGGTGTGCCTCACTTGGCGTCGCCCTTGAGCTCGATGACGGTCTTGGCCATGACGGCCTCCTGGTCCCAGGGGAACAGGATCCAGGTGTCCTGGCTGACTTCGGTGACGTAGCTGTCGACGACCGGCCGGCCGGCGGGCTTTGCATAGACCGTGGCGAAATGGGCCTCCGGCAGCATGGCCCGGACGGCGCGGGCGGTGACGCCGGTGTCGACCAGATCGTCGATGATCAGCCAGCCCTTGCCCTTGTCTTGCTCGGCGGACGTGCCTTTCAGCGTTTCGACCTTGGCGCCGCGCTCCATGCGGTCGTAGGTCGAGCAGCAGACCGTGTCGATCAGGCGAAGATTCAGTTCGCGTGCCACGATGGCCGCCGGGACCAGTCCGCCTCGGGTGATCGCGACCAGCCCCTTGAAGGGCCCAAGGTCGGCCAGTCGCCAGGCCAGCGCCCGGGCGTCGCGGTGCAGTTCCGTCCATGAGACGGGGAACATCCTGTTGTAGCCTGCGCTTCCCGCCATGCGATTTCGTCCCTGTATCCTGTCCGGTTTGGCTTGCCCCTTCGGGAGGGCTGCACTAACACCTTCGGCCGAAGCATAGAAGCGCAGGCCGCTGGGAAACAGGGCACAGGAAAACCGCACGGGGACCGCTGCATATGGGATTTGAGCTGACGCCCGCTTTCTGGAGCGGCCTGACCCAGATCATTCTGGTGAACATCATCCTGTCGGGCGACAATGCGCTCGTCATCGCCCTGGCCTGCCGGAACCTGGAGAAGAAGCACCAGCGCCCGGCCATCATCATCGGCAGCGGCGGCGCCATCCTGCTGCGTATCCTGTTCGTCCTGATCGTCGACTATCTGCTGTCGGTCCCCTTCCTGAAGCTCGTGGGCGGCATGCTGCTGCTGTGGATCGGCATCAAGCTGGTGCAGGGCGAGGAAGAGGGCGAGGACGGCGTCAAGGCGGCCAGCTCGCTGGGGTCGGCCATCCGCACCATCATCATCGCCGACGCGGTGATGAGCCTCGACAATGCCATCGCCATCGCCGCCGCCGCCAAGGGCGACACCACGCTGATGGTGCTGGGCCTCATCATCTCCATTCCGCTGATCGTGTTCGGCGCCACCCTGATCATGGCTCTGCTCAACCGCTTCCCGGTGATCGTCGTGGCCGGCGGCGCGCTGCTGGGCTGGATCGCGGGCGAGGTGCTGGCCACCGATCCGGGCTATGCCGCCAAGCTCACCGCCATCACGCCGCATGCCAAGACGATCCTCGAGATCGGTTGCGCCGTCCTGGTCGTCGCGGTGGGATACTTCCTCCAGCACCGGGCGAAGCAGAAGCACAAGGCGCACGATCCGGTGGATCTCGCGACCGACAAGGGCAAGGAGTAGCGATCATGCACAAGATCAACGCCATCCTCGTCGCGGTCGACGGTTCGGCCTGCTCCGATCGCGCCGTTCAGCACGCCCTCGACATGGTCGCCACGGGCTGCGCCGCCGAACTGCATCTGCTCAACGTGCAACCGAGCCTTGGCGGTGCGGTCGCAACGTTCGTCTCGCGCGAGCAGATCGAGTCCCACCACCGCGACGAGGGCCAGAAGGCGCTTGCGTCCGCGGTGGCGCTGACCGGCAAGGCCGGGGTGACGCCGAAGACCCATATCGGCGTCGGCCGGCAGGGCGAGATCGTCGCCGAATTCGCGAAGAAGGTGGGCGCGGGCCTCGTGGTGCTGGGCACGCGCGGCCATACCGGCCTGGCCGGCGTGCTGATGGGCTCGGTCGCGCAGGACGTGATCGCGCACACGGCGGTGCCCGTCACCCTGGTCAAGTAGCCACGGCGCTCCGGACGGCGTAGAACGCGGCCCTGCAGGAGGACCCGCGTTTGGCCGAGGAGTTGTGGCGACACGAGGCGCTGGCGCGCTATGCGACGCTGCCGTGGCGGAGCAGGGGCCGCCACCATCGCGAGGCCGAGTCGCCGAGCCGCAGCCCGTTCCAGCGCGACCGCGACCGCATCATCCATTCCGCGGCGTTCCGGCGCCTGAAGCACAAGACCCAGGTCTTCGTCTATCACGAGGGCGACCACTACCGGACGCGCCTCACCCATTCGCTCGAGGTCGCCCAGATCACGCGCACGATCTGCCGGACGCTGCGCCTCGACGAGGATCTCGGCGAGGCGGTGGCGCTGGCCCACGATCTCGGCCACACGCCGTTCGGCCATGCCGGCGAGGAGGCGCTGCACGGCGTCATGCTGCCCTATGCCGGCTTCGACCATAATGCCCAGACCCTGCGCATCCTCACCAAGCTCGAGGATCGTTACGCCGAGTTCAACGGGCTGAACCTCACTTGGGAGACGCTCGAGGGCGCGGTAAAGCACAACGGCCCGCTGCTGAAGCCCGGCCGGGCCCTGGCCGACCTGCCGGCCGCCATCGTCGAGTACTGCAAGGACCACGATCTCGAACTCGACGGCCATGCCGGCCCCGAGGCACAGGTCGCGGCGCTGAGCGACGACATCGCCTACAACAACCACGACATCGACGACGGGCTGCGGGCCGGCCTGTTCGAGGTGAAGGACCTGCTCGACCTGCCGCTGGTCGGCGAGATGTTCGCACTGGTGACGGCCAAGTATCCCGGCATCGAACAGCCGCGGCTGATCCACGAGGCGGTGCGCCGCGTGATCAACGCCATGGTCGAGGACGTGGTGGCCGAGACGCGCCGCCGCCTGAAGGAGGCCAACCCGCAATCCGTGGCCGACATTCGCGCCCTCGGGCGGCCGGTCGTCGCCTTCTCGGAGGCGATGACGGCGACCGAGAAGACGGTGAAGCGCTTCCTCTACACGCGCATGTACGAGCACTGGAAGCTGAACCGCTCGCATTCCAAGGCGCGTCGCGTCGTGGTCGACCTGTTCAATCTCCTGTTCGCCGAGCCCAATTGCCTGCCCTCGCCGTGGCGCGAGAAGGCCGAGCAGGCCGGGTCCCATTCCCGGGCCCGGGTGGTTGCCGACTACATCGCCGGCATGACGGACCGCTACGCCCTCGACGAACACAGGCGCCTGTTCGACCTGTATTCGTAAGGCGCGCTCCCTGGAGACGGCTTCCCCGTATCCCACCCCCGGATGACAAAGGGCGCGGATTCGGCAATACCCGCCCCATGAATCCCTACCGTCATTTCATCGGCGAGATCGTCGCTGCGCTCCAGTCCATGCAGCAGGCGGGCGAATTGCCCGAAAGGCTCGATTTTTCGGCCATCACGGCCGAGCCGCCGCGCGATGCCGCGCACGGCGACATCGCCACCAATGCCGCCATGGTCCTGTCCAAGGCGGCCGGCAAAAAGCCGCGCGAGATCGCCGAGCCGCTGCTGGCCCGGCTCAAGGCCAATCCCGACGTGGTCGACGGCGCGGTGGCGGGGCCGGGCTTCCTCAACCTCAAGATCGCCGATGGATTCTGGCGGGCGCGCCTCGCGGACTGTCTGAAGGCCGGCGTCGCCTATGGCGATTCGGCGATGGGCAAGGGTGAGAAGGTGAACGTCGAGTATGTCTCGGCCAACCCGACCGGCCCACTCCACGTCGCGCACGCGCGCGGCGCCATCGTGGGCGATGCGCTGTCCAACCTGCTGCACAAGGCGGGCTACGACGTCACCAAGGAATATTACATCAACGACGCGGGCGCCCAGGTCGACAAGCTCGGCCAGTCGACCTACCTGCGCTACCGCGAGGCGCTGGGCGAGAAGATAGACTCGATCCCCGAGGGCCTCTATCCCGGCGAGTATCTCAAGGAGGTGGGCGCCGCGATCGCCCAGCGCGACGGCGCGCGCTGGATCGGCAAGCCCGAGGCAGACTGGCTACCCGAGATGCGCGCCTTCGCCATCGCCACGCTGATGGCCGAGATCAAGGCCGACCTCGAGACGCTGGGCGTCAACATGGACGTCTTCTCGTCGGAGCGCGCGCTGGTCGAAAGCGGTGCCGTCGATCGTGCCTTCGAGGAGCTGACGCGGCAGGGCCTGATCTACCAGGGCCGGCTGGAGCCGCCGAAGGGCCAGTTGCCCGACGACTGGGAGGACCGCGAGCAGACCCTGTTCCGCGCGACCCAGTTCGGCGACGAGGTCGACCGGCCGCTCAAGAAGTCGGACGGGAGCTGGACTTACTTCGCCAACGACATCGCCTACCATCACGACAAGTATCGCCGCGGCTTCGCCGACATGATCGACGTGTGGGGCGCTGACCATGGCGGCTACGTCAAGCGCATGAAGGCAGCGGTCAGCGCTATCACGGCCAAGCAGGGCGAGCTCGACGTCAAGCTCTGCCAGCTCGTGCGCGTGATGCGCAACGGCGAGCTGGTGCGCATGTCCAAGCGCGCCGGCACCTTCGTCACCTTGCGCGACCTGCTGGACGAGGTCGGGCCGGACGTCGTGCGCTTTACGATGCTCACGCGCAAGAACGACGCGCCGTTCGACTTCGACCTCGTGAAGGCCACCGAACAGTCACGCGACAACCCGGTCTGGTATGTCCAGTATGGCCACGCGCGGACCCGCTCCGTGATGCGCCAGGCGACGGCCGCGGGCATTGCGATCGACGGTCTCGGCAGCGCGCCGCTCGACCGTCTTGCCGACGTGGGCGAACTCGCGCTGATCCGGATGATCGCCCAGTGGCCTCGCCAGGTCGAAGCGGCGGCGGTGGCGCACGAGCCCCATCGCATCGCCTTCTATCTCTACGACCTGGCAGCCGCCTTCCATTCCCACTGGAACCGGGGACGGGAGGAGCCGGGCCTGCGCTTCGTGATCGAAGGCGACTCCGATCTCACGCGGGCGCGTCTGGCATTGGTACAGGGAATCGGTTTTGTGATAGGATCGGGTTTAAAGGTCTTCGGCGTCACACCCGTCGATGAAATGAGATAAAAAATGCATGTTCGCCGGTCCCCCTCCGGCGACGGACCAACGATCTACCGGCCCAACGAGTCGGTAGCTGTGCGGCTCGATCCTCCGCCTCGGCCCGTCGCGCATGAACCCGATTCAATTCCCCCGCCTCCCCGGGACTCGCTGCTCATGCGGGTCAACAGACGCCGCGGCCAGATCCTCACGGTGATGGTGTCGGTCGCCGCCGTCGCAAGCTTCGGTTCGGTCGTCTGGTGGGCGCACAACCAGGACGTCAAGGCGGGCGGCAGGGGGCTGGAGCCGCTGGTGGTCCAGGCGCCGACCACGCCGGCCCGCGTGAAGCCCGAGAATGCCGGCGGACTCGTGCCGCCGAACCAGGACAAGGAAGTCTTCAACCGCATCTCCCCCGGTACCGTGCCGGCACAGCCCGAGAAGCTGTTGCCGGTCGCCGTCAATCCGAAGCTGCCGGCCAACGGCCTGCCGCTGCCGGCCGCGCCGCCCCGGGAGGCGGAAGCCGGCAAGACGCCGACGCCGCTGCAACCCGCCTCGACCGCCGCCGGCACGACGCCGCCCGCCGCCGGGGAACCCAAGGTTCCGGCCAATCCGCCGAACGTCCAGCCGGCCACCACCACGCCGGCCGCGACCGAAAGCGGGCCCAGCATCGCCAGCCTGATCGAGAACATGTCCGGCCCGACCGGCGGCTGGCGCATCCAGGTGGCGTCGGTGAAGAACGAGGACGTCGCCAAGTCGACCTGGGCGCGGCTGCAGAGCGCGCATGCCGGCGAGCTGTCGAACCTCCGCATGCAGGCGGTCCGCGTCGATCTCGGCGATCGCGGCGTCTGGTATCGCGTCCAGGCCGGACCGCTCGACGAGAAGCAGGCCCATTCGGTCTGTGCCTCGCTGAAGGCCCGCAAGGCCGACTGCGTCTCGGTCCCGCCCGCCCGCTAGGATGCGGATTGAGACGACGGAACCCGGAATAAACCGCTTCCCCATTCAGATGGGGAAGTGCCCCGTCATACGGGGCGATGGGGTCATAGGCCGAGCAAAGCTCGGCCTCCCGAGCGGCAGGATCGCGAAGCGATGTCCGGAAGCGCCGAAGAAAGAGCGATCACGAATGACCCCTCCGTCGGCGATTACGCCGCCACCTCCCCATCTGAATGGGGAGGCGTTTCCTTCCAGGAGAATTTCGAGATGAGCAGGCCGCGCGCGGTCATCCTGGGCTGTGCCGGGCCGGACCTCACGACCGAGGAGCGTGCGTTCTTCCGCGACGCCGATCCGCTGGGCTTCATCCTGTTCGCGCGCAACATCGACACGGTCGAGCGCGCGCGGCGGCTGGTCGACGATCTGCGGTCCTGCGTGGCGCGATCCGATGCACCGGTCCTGATCGACCAGGAAGGCGGCAGGGTTGCGCGCCTGCGTCCCCCGAACTGGCGCAAGGCGCCCCCGGCCCGCCTGCTGGGCGAACTCTATGCCCGCAACCCGGAGCAGGGGCTCGAGGCCACCAGGCTCAATTCGCGATTGCTCGCCGCCGACGTGGCCTCGATCGGCTGCGACGTCGATTGCCTGCCGGTTCTCGACATCGCCTTTCCCGAGACCCATGCGGTGATCGGCGACCGGGCCTATGCCGACCGGCCCGAGCCGGTGGCGGCGCTGGGCCGCGCGGCGGCCGAGGGCTTGCTGGCCGAAGGCGTGATGCCGGTCATCAAGCACATCCCCGGCCACGGCCGTGCGACCGTCGACAGTCACGAGGCGCTGCCGACCGTGACCGCTTCGCGCGCCGAACTGGAGCGCACCGACTTCGTGCCGTTTCAGCTGCTCTCGGACCTGCCCTGGGCGATGACCGGGCACCTCCTGTTCGAGGCGATCGATCCGAAAGAGTGCATCACGGTATCGGCAGGAGCCGTGCAGGATGTAATTCGCACCCATATCGGCTTCGACGGGCTGCTGCTGTCGGACGACCTCTCGATGCAGGCGCTGGGCGGCTCCCTGGGCGATCGTGCGGCCCGGGCCGTGGCGGCCGGCTGCGACGTCGCCCTGCACTGTAACGGCAAGATGCCGGAAATGGTCGAGATCGTGCGCCGCACCGGCCCCATGACCGAGGCCGCCGGCCGGCGGTTCCAGGCCGGCCGCTCCTTCCTCGCGCGCCATCGGGCTCCTGCCGGGAGCAGGGGCCTGGCCGAAGCGGCGCGGCGGGTCGCCGAACTCCTCCCGGAATGGGGATAAGGCGCTACCAAATCCTGTGGCGGCAGGCGCTTTCGCTGACTAAACCGGGACTGCATGACCGATTCCGCCAGCCCGCCGCCTGAGGACGCGCCCGCGCCCGCCGCCGCCGACACGTTCGGCGCGGGCGGCCCGGACGTCATCGCGCCGGGCGAGGGCGAGCTGATCGTCAACCTCGAGGGCTTTGAGGGTCCGCTCGACCTGCTGCTGACCCTGGCGCGCGACCAGAAGGTCGACCTGCGCAAGATCTCGATGGTGGCGCTGGTCGACCAGTATCTCTCGCACATCCATCAGGCTCGCCGCATGCGGCTGGAGCTGGCGGCCGATTATCTCGTCATGGCGGCCTGGCTCGCCTACCTGAAATCGCGCCTGCTGCTGCCGGAGCCGCCGGCCGGCGAGGAGCCCTCGGGCCAGGAGATGGCCGACGCTCTGCAATGGCAGTTGCGCCGCCTCGAGGCGATGCAGGAGGCCGGCGCTCGCCTGATGGCGCGGCCGCAGCTCGGACGGGACATCTTCGCGCGTGGCCAACCCGAGGGCATCGTGGTCGTGCGCCGCGCGGTCTGGGACGTGAAGCTCTACGATCTTCTGAGCGCCTACGGCTCGCAGGTCCGCCCGAAGGATGCCGACACCTATCAGATCGAGCCGATGCAGTTCTTCTCGGTCGAGGAGGCGGCGGAGCGGTTGGGTCGCATGCTGGGCATCGCCATCGACTGGCAGTCGCTCGAAGCCTTCCTGCCGGCCGGCCTCACCGATCCGGGGCGCCGCCGCTCGGCGATCGCCGCGACCTTCGTCGCTGGCCTGCAGCTTGCCAAGGACGGCCAGATCGAGCTGCGCCAGACCGAGCGCTTCGGCCCCATCCATCTGCGTAAACGTACCGAGCAGCAGTGACGGTCCCCGACATGTCAGACATCGAAAACGCCCCCGCGACCGTCGAAGAGCCCGAAGCGCTCGAACTCGTCCGCCAGCTGGCCGCCGGCAAGGAGAAGGCCGAGGAAGACGACGACGAGGATGACGAAGACGAGTCGGACGACGATTCCGATGATGACGATGACGACGATGACGATGACGATTCGGATGATGAAGACGGCGACGATGAAGACGAGGACGAAGAAGACGACGAGTCGGACGACGATGACGCCGACGAAGACGAGGATGACGACGACGCCGAAGAGGACGATGGCGACGACGAGGATGTGGACGACGAGGATGGCGATGAGGACGAGCAGCCTGCAAAGGCAGCCCTAGCCGACGAGCCCGCAGCGGAAGCCTCGACTGAAGAGGCGCTCGTCGAAGCCGTGTCCGAAGAAGCGGTGGCCGTCGCGACCGCTGCCGCCGTGGCGACCGCGGTTGCCGCTGCCGCCGAACCCGCCGTCACCGACGTCGTGTCCCCCGACCATGCCCAGCATCTGCGCCTGCTCGAGGCGCTGGTCTTCGCCGGCACGCAGGCGCTGGACGAAAAGGAACTGGCCGAGCGCCTGCCAAACGATGCCGATGTCGGGCGCCTGCTGGCCGACCTCGCCGAGATGTATGCCGGCCGTGGTGTGAACCTGGTGAAGGTGGCGGGCGGCTACGCTTTTCGCACGGCGCCGGACCTTTCGGAGAAGCTCAAGATCGAGCGGCCGGTGACGCGCAAGCTGTCGCGGGCCTCGGTCGAGACGCTGGCGATCATCGCCTACCACCAGCCGGTGACCCGCGCGGAAATCGAGCAGGTCCGCGGTGTCGGCCTCAGCAAGGGCACGCTCGATCTGCTGTTCGAACAGAACTGGATCAAGCCGATGGGCCGCCGGCGGGCGCCCGGCAAGCCGGTGACCTGGGGCACGACCGATTTCTTCCTCGAACATTTCGGCCTTCCGAGCCTCGACGATCTGCCGGGCCAGGAGGAGCTGAAAGCCGCGGGTCTCCTCGACGCGCGCGCCCAACCCCCCATTTTCCGGCCGGATGAGCCCGATCTGCCGCTCGAACCGACGGAGGACGAGGCCGACGAGCCTCTCGCCGTCGAGGAGAATGCCGGGGGGACAGGGCGCTGACGCCCCAGAACCACCTTATTCGACCGGTTGCCGTGGCTTCGCGGCGGATGCCATAATCGGCGCTCGTTGATCGACACGCCGATTGCAAATCGACTTGGGAGCATTTTGAAATGGGTAGCTTCAGCATATGGCACTGGCTGATCGTGCTGGCCGTCGTGCTGCTGCTGTTCGGCGGTCGCGGCAAGGTCTCGCAGCTCATGGGCGACTTCGGCAAGGGCCTCTCGGCCTTCAAGAAGGGCGTCGGGGGCGCGCAGGAAGAGACACCGCCGCAGGCTCAGCCGGGTACGCAGCCGGGCGACACCGCCAAGCCGATCTCGGCTCAGGCGACGACCACGCCGCCCGGCGGCACGGTTCACCACCAGGACAACGCCGCCAAGGTCTAACGCGGCGCTGTGAGGGCCTGAACGGCCATGTTTGGCATCGATAGTCCGGAACTTCTGGTCATCGCGGTCGTGGCGCTGGTCGTCATCGGCCCGAAGGAACTGCCCGGCATGCTGCGCAGCTGGGGCAAGTGGATGGCCCAGATGCGCGGCATGGCGTCGGAATTCCGCGGCCATGTCGACGAAATGGTGCGGCAGGCCGACATTGACGACGTGAAGAAGCAGCTCACGGGCAGTCAGGGCCTCGACCTGCAGGCGCTCGATCCCACCCGGGAGATCAAGAGCGCGTTGCAGGAGGGCATGGCGGAGGGCGAGAAGGCCATGGCCGAGGCCAAGGCCCAGATCGACAATCCGCTGGTCGAGCCGGAATCCGCGCCCCAGATCGCGGCCGAGCCGGCGCTCGAGGCCACGACCGCCGCCATCACCGCGGAGGCCGCGCCAGCCGCCGAACCGGCGCCTTTGGCCAGCGAACCCGCGGTGCCTGCAGCCGATGAGAAGCCGGCCAAGGCCGTCGCGGCCGGCTAGCGCCAACTTGCGCTTTGAATTGCGCACCAAAGGGCGGCATAACGCGGCTCCCAATCTGCGAGCCCATCCGTGACCCAGGCGCACGACGGACCTGAAGACGACAAGCCGATGCCGCTGCTCGACCACCTGGTCGAGCTGCGCAAGCGCCTGATCTATGCGCTGGTCTGCTTCTTCGCCGTCTTCTTCGTCACCTTCTACTTTGCCAAGCCGATCTTCTCGTTCCTGATCCAGCCGGCGCTGGCGGACGGCTACAAGGTCATCGTCCTCGACATCTTCGAGTTCTTCTTCGTCACGGTGAAGCTGTCGGCGTTCGTGGCGCTGATCGTGGGCTTCCCGCTGATCGCGGTGCAGATCTGGCTGTTCGTCGCGCCCGGCCTCTATCGTCACGAGAAGCGCGCCTTCGTGCCGTTCCTCGTCGCCACGCCGTTCATGTTCTATGCCGGCTGCGCGCTGATGTACTACGTCGTGCTGCCGTACGTGATCAACTTCATGCTCACGCAGTACGCGCCGCCGGACATCGAGAAGACGCTGAGATCGTCGGACTATCTCGAACGCATCCTGCAGCTGGTCTTTGCCTTCGGCTTCGCCTTCGAGGTCCCCGTCCTGCTGACCCTGCTGATCCAGGTCGGCATCGCCACGACCGAGGGGCTGAGGTCCAAGCGCCGCTACGCCATCGTCGTGGCCTTCGTCATCGCCGCCGTCCTGGCGCCGCCCGATGTCGTCAGCCAGATCGCGCTCGCGATCCCGCTGATGGCGTTCTACGAGATCTCCATCCTGATCGGCGGCGTGATCGAGCGGAAGCGGGCGCGCGAGGACAAGGCCGCCGAGGAGGCCGAGCAGAAGGCCGAGGAAGCCGCCAAGGCCGCCGAGGGTTCCGGCAGCTAGCCATGCATGACATCCGTTTCATCCGCGAGACGCCCGAGGCATTCGACGCCGGCCTGAAGAAGCGCGGCCTGCCGCCGCTGTCGGCCGAGATCCTGGCGATCGACAAGCGTCGCCGCGCGGCCATCTCGGAGAGCGAGGCCATCCAGGCGAAACGCAAGGCGCTCAGCCAGCAGATCGGCATGGCCAAGCGCAAGGGCGAGAACGCCGATGCGCTGATGGCCGAGGTCGCCGCGCTCGAACAGAGCCTGAAGGACGGCGAGCACGAGGCGAGCCGGCTCGACGAGGAACTGCGCATCCGGCTCGAAGTGGTGCCCAACCTGCCGTTCGAGGACGTGCCCGACGGCGCCGACGAGCACGGCAACGTCGAGATCCGGCGCGAGGGCAACCAGCGCAATTTCAGCTTCCAGCCGAAGGACCACGTGGCGCTGGGCGAGGCCACCGGCGAGATGGATTTCGCCGCCGCCGTGAAGATTTCCGGCTCCCGGTTCGTGGTGCTGAAGGCCCATCTCGCGCGGCTGGAGCGCGCGCTGGCGCAGTTCATGCTCGACCTGCACACGGTCGAGGGCGGCTATACCGAGGTCAATCCGCCGCTGCTGGTGAAGGATGCGGCCGTCTATGGCGTCGGCCAGCTGCCGAAGTTCGCCGAGGACATGTTCCGCACCGACAACGGCTTCTGGCTGATCCCGACGGCCGAGGTCTCGCTCACCAACCTGGTGAACGACATGGTGCTGGAAGAGAAGGAACTGCCGCTGCGCTTCACGGCGTTCACGCCGTGCTTCCGTTCCGAGGCAGGCTCGGCCGGCAAGGACACGCGCGGCATGATCCGCCAGCACCAGTTCCCCAAGGTCGAGCTGGTGAGCATCACCACGCCGGACCAGTCCGCCGCCGAGCACGAGCGCATGACGGAGTGTGCCGAGCTGGTGCTGAAGCGCCTCGGCCTCGCCTATCGCACCGTCGTGCTGTGCGGCGGCGACATGGGCTTCGGTTCGCGCAAGACCTACGACATCGAGGTCTGGCTTCCCGGCCAGGACGCCTATCGCGAGATTTCGAGCTGCTCGAACATGGGCGACTTCCAGGCCCGCCGCATGAACGCGCGCTACCGGCCGAAGGAAGGCAAGGGCACGCGGTTCCTCAATACGCTGAACGGCTCCGCCCTCGCGGTCGGCCGCACGCTGGTCGCGGTGCTGGAGAACTACCAGAACGAGGACGGCTCGGTGACGGTGCCCGAGGCGCTGCGTCCCTACATGGGCGGCCTCGAGCTGATCCCCGCGCCGTCTGCTAAGAAATGAAGGTCGCCAACCTCGCCAGGGCGCGCATCCTCGTCACCAACGACGACGGCATCCATGCGCCGGGCCTCGAAGCCCTGGTCGAGATCGCCACTCAGCTGTCGACCGACGTCTGGATCGTGGCGCCCGAGGTCAACCAGAGCGGTGCCGGCCACTCGCTGTCGCTGTCGCGCCCGATCCGCGCGCGCGAGGTCAGCGAGCACAAGTTCGCCATCGACGGCACGCCGACCGACTGCGTGCTGTTTGCGGTCAAGCA
The DNA here is from genome assembly GCA_001557035.1 of Rhodospirillaceae bacterium CCH5-H10. Taxonomy (GTDB): domain Bacteria; phylum Pseudomonadota; class Alphaproteobacteria; order Reyranellales; family Reyranellaceae; genus Reyranella. The sequence continues at coordinate 27,303 of LSKJ01000530.1, forward strand.
CCTGATGAAGGACCGCAAGCCCGACCTCGTCCTGTCGGGCGTCAACCGCGGCACCAACATCGCCGACGACGTGACCTATTCGGGCACCATCGCCGCCGCGATGGAAGGCTGCCTGCTCGGCCTGCCGTCGATCGCCTTCAGCCAGGCCTACACCCACGACCATCCGGTGAAGTGGGGCACCGCCACCGCCCACGGCGCCGCCGTGGCGCGCCGCGTGCTGGCCTTGGACTGGCCACGCAACGTGCTGGTCAACATCAACTTCCCCGACGTCGTCGCGGGCTCGGTGAAGGGCGTGCGGGTCACACACACCGGCACGCGCGGCTTCGGCGGCCACATCGTCGAGCGCAAGGATCCGCGCGGCGGGACCTACTACTGGATCGGCTACGCGCCGCAGGAGAGCGAGATCGACGCGGCGAGCGACATTGCCGCCGTCCGCTCGGGCCACATCTCCGTGACCCCGCTGCACCTCGACCTGACCCACGAGAGCATGCGCCGCAAGCTCGTGGCGGAGTTCGAGGCGACACCCGTCGACCTCGACTAGGGAACAGGCCCGCGTGAACGTCCCCGCCATGCAGCGCCTGATCGCCGAGCTGCGCAACTCGGGCATTTCGGACGAGAACGTGCTGGCGGCCATCGCCTCGGTCGACCGCGAGCGCTTCGTCACGCAGACCTTCGCCGAGCGCGCCTGGGAGAACACCGCGCTTCCCATCGCCTTCGGCCAGACGATCAGCCAGCCGCTGGTGGTCGCGGCGATGACCGAGGCGCTGCGGGTCGGCCCGCGCATGAAGGTGCTGGAGATCGGCACCGGCTCGGGCTACCAGGCGGCGGTGCTGGCCAAGCTCGCGCGCCGCGTCTACTCGGTCGAGCGCTTCAAGCCGCTCTCCAAGGCCGCCGAGCGCCTGCTGCTCGACCTCGGCATCTACAACGTGGTGGTCGACATCAACGACGGCAGCAAGGGCTGGCCGGGCCAGGCGCCGTTCGACCGGATCATCGTCACCGCCGCCGCCGAGGAACGCCCGCAGGCGCTGATCGACCAGCTCGCCGTCGGCGGCATCCTGATCGTGCCGGTCGGCCGCGATCCGACCTCGCAGGTCGTCGAGCGTATCGTGAAGAACGAGAGCGGCCTGCAGCGCGACACGCTGATGCCGGTGCGGTTCGTGCCGCTGGTCGCCGGGCCGTTGCCGGTGCTTGGGCAGGGTTGAGCCGCGGCCACGCCGCCTTTATCCCGGATTCGCGATACGGTAGACTGCAGACATGAAGAACGCCCCTCGCTTCCCCTCGCGATGGGCCGGCCGGATGCACACGCTGGGTACAATGGCGGTGCTGTCGGTCGCGCTCGGCGCCTGCAACACCGTCATGGGTGCCCGCGAGGGCACCATGGAATATCCCGGCTCCGGCGCTGGCCCTAACGCCGTTCCCGTCTATGTCGTGAAGGACAAGGACACGGTCGAGAGCATCTCGCGCCGCTACGGCGTGCCGTCGCAGACCATCATCGACCGCAACAATCTGAAGGCGCCCTACACGATCAAGCCCGGTCAGTCGCTCGCCATGCCGGGCGCACGCTTCGTGCAGGACACTTATGGCGAGGCGCCCCAGCAGACCGCCGCCGCCAATCCCAATGCACCCTCCTCGGTGAAGCGCGAGGGCCTCGCGCCGCCGCCCGGCGCCTCCTCGGGCGAGGCGCCGCGTTCGGCTGCACCGGCCGGCGAGTCGACGCCGCTGGCCGGCAAATCGGTCTCCGTGGCGGCCACGCCGCCGGCGCCGAGGATGAGCTGGCCGGTCAACGGCAAGATCATCTCGCCCTACGGCACCTCGGGCGGTCAGAAGAACGACGGCATCAACATCGCCGCCGCCAAGGGCACGCCGGTGAAGGCCGCGGAGGGCGGAAAGGTCGTCTATGCCGGCGGCGAGGTGGCCAAGATGGGCAACCTGCTGCTGATCGAGCATCCCGGCGGCTACATCACCGCCTACGGCAACAACGAAGAACTGCTGGTGAAGAAGGGCGACACGGTGAAGCGCGGCCAGACCATCGCCAAGGTCGGCACGTCCGGCGGTACGCCCGAGCCGCAGCTCCACTTCGAGGTCCGCCGCGCGGGGAAGACGATCGATCCGACAACGGTTCTTGGGGCGCAGTAAAGGGAAGGATCCCTCACTTCGTTCGGGATGACAATTTTATGGGCGCAATGCCGTGCGCCCTCGAAAATTGTCATCCTGAGCGGAGCGCAGCGTAGTCGAAGGATCTTTCCTCCGCGTCACAGCACCTTCCCGATCATCTTGTATTCGCCCTTGCGGTCCTCGATCTCGAGGACCCAGAGGTCGGGATCGCGCGCGACCTGTCGGGCGATGTAGGCATCGGCTTCCGGCTCCGGGACGGGCGAGGGGCCGGTGCCGCGGCTCCATGACGGCTCGTCGTCTAGGGTGCTCGTCTGGGTGAAGACGGTCACGCCGGCCTCAAAGCGGTTGATCTTCAGCAGCACCGTGCCGACATCGGGATCGCCGCGTCGCACGACGGCTGCGGGAATGAATGCGCGGTCGCACAGGCGCACCTGCGCGCTGACCCAAAGTCCCGTCGTGAGGCCCATCACCATGTCGGCGCCTTCATGCAGCGCGTTGCGGGGCCCGTCAAACGCGGCAATCCTTGCCGACGCGGGCCGGTTCGGCCAATACAGCGCGCACCGATGGCCGATCCTCCTCTCCTTGCGCTCAGCGACATCCGTTTTCACTTGGGCGACCAGACCATCCTGGCCGGCGTCGATCTCGGCATCGCGCCGGGCGAACGCCTGTCGCTGGTCGGCCGCAACGGTGCGGGCAAGTCGACGCTGCTGCGCATCCTGGCCGGTGCGCCGATCGCCGATTCCGGCGAGCGCTTCGCCCAGCCCGGCGCCACCGTCGCCACCCTGCCGCAGGAGCCGGACTTCAGCGGCCACGCCACGGTCGGCGCCTATGTCGCCTCCGCGCTCACCGATTCGCTGGGGCCGGATGATTACCGCGTGGCCGCCATCCTGGAGGACATGAAGCTCGACGGCGATCGCGATCCGACGAGCCTGTCGGGCGGCGAGGCCCGTCGCGCGGCGCTGGCGCGCGTGCTGATCGGCGAGCCCGACGTCATGCTGCTCGACGAGCCGACCAACCATCTCGACCTGCCGACCATCGAGTGGCTGGAGGAGAAGCTCTCGAAGTGGCGCGGCGCCTACGTGCTGGTGAGCCACGACCGCCGCTTCCTAACCAACCTGACGCGCGCCGTGCTGTGGCTCGACCGCGGCATCGTGCGCCGCCTCGACAAGGGCTATGGCGAGTTCGAGACCTGGTCCAACGACATCCTCGAACGCGAGGCGACGGAGCGGCACAAGCTCGACCGGCTGATCGAGCGCGAGACCGAATGGGCCGGCAAGTCGATCCGCGCCCGCCGCACCCGCAACGAGGGCCGCCTGCGCGCGCTCGCGGCCTTGCGCCAGCAGCGCAGCCAGCAGATCGGCCCCGTCGGCCGCGCCACCATCGAGGCCGGCAGCGCCGAGGCCTCGGGCGCGCTGGTCGTGACGGCGCGCAACATCACCAAACGGTGGGGCGACAAGACCATCGTCCAGGATTTCTCGACGCGCATCTTCCGCAAGAACCGCATCGGCCTGATCGGGCCGAACGGTGCGGGCAAGACGACCCTGCTCAAGATGCTGATGGGCGAGCTCGAGCCCGACAGCGGCACGGTGAAGCTCGGCGCCAACCTGATGCCGGTGGTGATCGACCAGCGCCGCATCGGCCTCGATCCCGACAAGACGCCGTGGGACACGCTGGCCGACCGCAACGACCATGTGCTGGTGCGCGGCCATCTCACCCATGTGATGACCTACCTGCGCGAGTACCTGTTCCGCGACGAGCAGGCGCGCCAGCCGGTGCGCACCCTCTCGGGCGGCGAGCGCAACCGCCTGTTGCTCGCCAAGGCGCTGGCCGCGCCGTCGAACATGATCGTGCTCGACGAGCCGACCAACGATCTCGACGCCGACACGCTCGATCTCCTGCAGGAAGCGCTCGACGACTACGACGGCACCGTCCTGCTGGTGAGCCACGACCGCGACTTCCTCGACCGGCTCGTGACCTCGACCATCGTGCTCGAAGGCGACGGCACGGCGACCGAATATGCCGGCGGCTACAGCGACTACGTGGCCCAGCGCGGCCCGCGCGTCGAGCCGACCGGCGTCACGCCGTCGCGTGCCAGGGACAAGGCGCCCGCCGCGCCCAAGCCGGCCGGGCCGGCCAAGGCACGCCTCGGCTACAAGCGCGAACGCGCCCTCGTCGAACTGCCGAAGAAGATCGAGGCCCTGCAGGCCGAGATCGCGACACTACAGCAGGCCTTGGCCGATCCCGATCTCTACCGCCGCGATCCCAAGAGCTTCCAGACCAAGACGACACGCATCGGTACGGCCCAGGCCGAGATCGAAGCCGCCGAGACGGAATGGCTTGAGCTCGAGATGCTGAAAGAAGAGTTGGGCGGCTGATCCCGCCTCGCGACATGAAGCGAAAGGTCCCTCGCTTACGCTCGGGATGACAATCTGGTTGGGACTGGCGCAGTGCGCCTATCAAACAAGAGATGTCATCCCGAGCGTAAGCGAGGGACCTTTACGTCATGTGCGATAACCCTGCCCTGGCGGGGGAGGAGAAAGATTACTTCTCCCGCTCATAATGCGCCGCGATCATCAGCGCCGTTGCGACCGTCACCTTCTTGCCCGTGGGAATGTGTAAAAACTCGTTCGGGCCATGCGCATTCGAATGCGGGCCCAGCACGCCGGTGATCACGAACTGCGTCCTGGGAAACTTGTCGCCCAGCATGCCCATGAAGGGGATCGTGCCGCCTTCGCCCATGTAGGCGACCGGCTGGCCGAACGCTTCCTGCGAGGCCTCGGTCACGGCCTTCTCCAGCCACGGTGCCAGCGGCGGCGCGTGCCAGCCGCTCTGGCCGCCTTCGCCGGCGTCGAACTCGACCGTCGCGCCATAGGGCGGATCGGATTCCAGCGCCATCTTCATCGCCTTCACGGCTTCCTTGGCGTCGAGCGTCGGCGGCGTGCGCACGCTGATCTTGGCCTCGGTGTAGGGCAGCAGCACGTTGCCGGCATCGACCGGCTCGGGATAGCCCGCCATGCCGACGGTCGCGAGCTGCGGCCGCCAGGTGCGGTTCAGCACCATCTGGCCGAGATCGTCGACCATCGGCTTCGTCGTGCCCGCGAAGGGAAACTTGCGATAGACCTCCTCGCCCAGCACGCGCGCGGCTTCTGAGGCCTGCGCGATGCGCTGCGGCGGGATCTGCACGAACAGCTCCGGCAACTTCATCTCGCCGGTCGCCTCGTCCTCGAGCCGCGTGAGCAGCGCGCGCGTGATGCGGAAGGAGGAGGGGACGATCCCCGACGCGTCGCCCGAATGCACGCCCTCGTTCAGCACGCGCACCTTGAGCGTGCCGGCGGCGATCCCACGCAAAGACGTGGTGAGCCACATCCGGTCCCAGTCGCCGCAGCCGGAATCGAGGCAGACCACCAGCGACGGATCGCCGATCCGGTCGAGCAGGTGATCGACGTAGAAGGGCAGGTCGTAACTGCCGGATTCCTCGCAACCCTCGATCATGATGACGCAACGGGTGCGCGGGATGCCCTGCTCTTGGAGTGCCAAGAGCGCGGCAAAGCATGCATAGATGGCATAGCCGTCGTCGGCGCCGCCGCGGCCGTAGAGCCTGTCGTCCTTGCGCACCGGGATCCACGGCCCCATGCCCTCGGCCCAGCCCTTCATCTCCGGCTGCTTGTCGAGATGGCCGTAGAGCAGGACGGTGTCGTTGTTATTGTCACCCGGTATCTCGATGAAGATCAGCGGCGTGCGCCCGGGTAGCCGCACCACCTCCATCGTCGCGCCCGCGAAGGCGGCAATATGCGGCCGCGCCCAGTCGGTCATCAAGGTGACCGCCTGCTCCATGTAGCCGTTCTCCTCCCACTTCGGATCGAACGACGGCGACTTGTTCGGGATGCGGATGTACTCGGTGAGCGAGGGCAGGATCTGGTCGTCCCAGAAACTGCCGATGAAGGTCTTGAGCTGGTCGGGGTTCATGGGCGGGAGTTTAGCCACGTGGGGCAGGCATGTAAGTCCCGTTCTTTTACCTACGGGAAGGGTCTGGGCGAGGAAAGTAATGGGTTCGGAATGTTTGGGTCGGTGGTACGAATCTGACGCAGTTCACAATGCGTTGCGTCAGGTCGTGCAAGAATAGGGATGCAAAATACCTCAAGCGCATTTACGAGGAACTTTACAGTCGGCCGATGGCATTTCCTGCGAAGCTGTCTGGAATGAAAAACGGAGTGGTGCGATGAACTGGCAATGCCCATTCTGCCAGCGGTATCAGGTCTTAACGGGCGAAAACCTGAAATCTGAGGATGTGTTTCTGCAAAGCGGAGCAGGCTCACCTGACTCCAACTATGCGGCCATGCGGATTAGTTCAATTGTCTGCGCTAGTACCACATGCAAGCGACGCACCATTAGCGTCGGACTTCACAATTGGGCGAACGCCAAGATAGGCCAGCTCAATGAGTTTTGGCAGCTCCGACCAAACTCTGGGGAGAAGCCTCAACCAGAGTATATTCCTGAGTCTCTGCGCGAAGATTACTCGGAAGCCTGCAAAATTCGAAATTTGAGTTCGAAGGCCAGCGCCACTCTTGCGAGGCGCTGCCTTCAGGGCATGATTCGCGACTTCTGTGGAATTACGAAGAATCGTTTAGTAGACGAGATTAACGAGCTCAAAGCGCGAGTCGACGGAGGAACCGCCCCCTCAGGTGTGGCGGCGGACACCATGGAGGCGATCGATGCCGTGCGCAGCGTCGGCAATATCGGCGCTCACATGGAAAAGGATATCAACGTCATCGTCGAGATCGATTCTGACGAAGCGCAAATGCTGATCGAATTGATCGAAATGTTGTTCGAGGAGTGGTACGTCGCGCGCCACGTGCGGCAGGAACGGCTCGCGAGCATTAAAAAGCTTGCGGAGGACAAGAAACCGCCACCTAAGGCCTGAAGTACTTATCCAACGCGCAAACCTTAGATCTCCTACACGGCATGCGGTGGACGATCTGCGCGCCACTTAGCTCGTCGTTCTAGATTAGTAGCAGGCTCAACAGCGACTGCGTCGTACAACACGCGCACTATTAGCCAGACTTTCGGTGACTCAGCGCCGTATCGTTGCTTTTCGCTGCAAAGGCCGGAGATGGTGCCCGGTGTACTCGCCATCGATGCCGAGATGCGACGATGTTCGGCTCAACCCTTCGCGTCGCCAGCCTTTTCTTTTGGCTCGTTCTTGGTTGGATCGAACCACACCGGCGCCCGGTCGAAGGCGTCGACCAGGGCGGCCGCCTCGACCGGATCAACCAGCGTCTCGTGTCCGTTGAGAATGCTGTTGCGGATGCGGCGCAGCGTATCGAGCTGCTTCTGCTGCTCGCCTGACAGGTGGAAGCGCTCTTCCTCGAACAGGCTCTCGAGCGCCACGGCGCGATCGTCCGGCATGCCGGCGTGGCGCTTGATCTCGCGCTCGAAATTCACGGCGGCGTTGAGCACGGCCTGGTAGGGCATCTTGAGGTCGAGGAGCTGTTTCGGCGCCAGCGCTTCGACGGGCGTCCTCTTCGCGGGGGAATGGGCGAGGTTGCGGAAGAGCGGGCGCTGGCCGTCTTCCGGCTTTTCCTCGATGGGCTCGGGCCAGACGCCCAGCTCCTTGAGCTCCTCGACGCCGACGCGGATGCTGACGAAATCGTTGACGGGACTGGGGGCGGGAGCGGACGCAAGGGCCAGTTCGACGACCGTTACGGAGGCAGGCGTGGCGACCGGCTCGAAGGTCGGTTCCAGGATGAGCAGTGGCGCCGGCTCCGGCGCCTTCTCCGGTTCTGTCTCGGCCTTCTTCTCCGGCGCGGGCAGCCTAGGCGGCTCCGAGGGAGGCGCGGCGATGACCGTCGTGGCGGCTTTCTCGGTCGGGGCACTCCTCGCCGCGCGCAGGACCAGCCCCTGCGCCGCCAGGATGCAGAAGAACGCCACGCCGCCCGCCGTCACGCCGTCGAGCGGCATCTGCTTGGCCTGCGCCACGATCGCGCCGTAGGCGACGCCGCCGGCCAGCGGCAGGATCAGCTCTTTCAGCACGCGTAGCGCGATTGGCGTCCCGCCAGCCTTCTTCTCGTCCATCGACCCCAATCCATTCGCTCCGGCCGCCGCGCCGGAAAAAGCCCGCGCCGTACTAACAAACCTCGGCGGTGCGACCAAGCACGAGGGCAAGCGGAGGGCGGGGGAGAAGCCCCCCCC
>LSKJ01000531.1 GCA_001557035.1 Rhodospirillaceae bacterium CCH5-H10
CGTTGCGGCGCCTCGAGCAGCTCATCCAGGAAGCCGTCGTCACGGTGCCGCGCGCCCTGATCGCCGAGACAGTCGACCTTATCGCCGTGCTGTCGGGCCGCGGCGACGCGCGCCGCCTGACAGAACTCGCCCGTGTCGACGGTCTCGGCATCACCTCGGATTACGCACTCTCAGCCTCAGGAGAATCTCAATGACGCGCCTCGCGATACGACACGCTGCTATGGCGGCGGCAAGCTTAACTATCGTCCTTTCGTCGACTGCTCATGCGGCGGGTTCCAGCATGCCCTGGGAGCAGCCGCTGCAGCAGGTCCTGCAATCGGTGGAAGGGCCGGTCGCCAAGATCGTCGCGGTGATCATCATCATCGTCACCGGTCTTACCCTCGCGTTCGGCGACAGCTCCGGTGGCTTCCGACGCCTGATCCAGATCGTGTTTGGC